>JASLAX010000222.1 GCA_030146875.1 Longimicrobiaceae bacterium | reverse complement strand
GAAGCGGGGCAGCGCGCGGGCGAAGCGCCGGGCCCCCAGCGCCGCCGCCGCCAGCGCCGCGACGAGCACGGCGAGCAGGTGGAGCGCCCCTCCCGCCGCCGCCCACGGACCCGCGACGGCGCCCACCACGACGGGGAAGATGGGGGCGAAGACGAGCGGCCCCGCGGCGGCGAGCTCCCGGTCCGGGCCCAGCGTCCCCGAGAGCAGGTAGGGACGCGGGGTCGGCGAGGCCAGGCGCAGCCCGGCCCCCGCGGTCCACAGCAGCCCGACCCCCCACCCGGCCAGCGCGCCCCCCGCGACGATGCCGGCCGGAACGGAGAGGTCCTCTCCGGTGGCCGCGTAGGGGATCAGCAGCGCGCCGGCGGTGACGGCGGCGAGAAGCGCGAGGCGGATGGCGCGCAGCGCGAACGCCGCGGTGGGCTCGATGCCCAGGCGGCGGAGGAAGGCGTCGTCCGGCGAGCGGAAGAGGAGCGGGTACGCCTGGAAGGACGGCACCGACGCGGCCAGGACGCCAAGGAGGATGCGTCCGGCGCCGCCGGAGAGGTCGGGGCGCGTGGAGGGGCCGCCGGTCCAGAGGGCGCCGAGGACCAGGACGGCCGGCAGCAGCGCCGCCGCCCAGGCGCCCGCGCGGGGCCTGCGAACGGCGTCCGCGCGCCGCGCCGCCTCCAGCCCCAGGAGGAGCCGGAGGTGCGCGCCCGCGGGGGACGGGGATCTCGCGCGGTCGGTGATCGTCGCGGGCATGGGGCCGGGTTCGGGGGCGAAAGGCCCGCAAGGTAACGCCCCCGGCCCCTCAGGCGAAGAGGATCCCGTCGCAGCCACCGTCCCCGCCCTCGCCCGACGCGCCGCCGTAGGTGCGGAACCCCGCCGTCGGGAAGGCGGAGAAGCAGCGGAGAAAGGCGGCATCCTCCCCCTCCGCCGCGAGACGGCGATGGTGCAGGAGGTGCTGGAAGAGCAGCGCGCCCGCCACCCGCCGCCCGAGCCGCGCCCGCGCTCGCCGGAGCGCCTCCTCCCCGTCCGCGAGGGAGTCCCGCCCGCCGGCCGGGGGCGGCCGGTCGACGCGCAGGATGGTGAAGGGGAGCGCCATCTCCAGGAGCAGCACCCCGGCGCCGCGCGACGTCCCCTCGCCCGCGCGGAACACCCGCGTCTCGCGGAAGGCCGCATCGTCCCCCGCCAGGGCGAGGACGGCGGGGAGGTTCGGCGCCTCGTCCGCCAGGACCTGCTCCACCTCCGCCGCCCGGTCCGAGAGCCCGTCAGCCAGCACCACCGCCACCCAGCGGCGCGGATCCGCCTGGCGGAGATCCACCCCCGCCTTCCTCGCGACGTCCGCCAGCGCCGCTCGCATCACCCCGTCCGCTCCACCACCGTCCCACCGTGCCAGCGCGGAGGCCGCCGAGCGCACGCGGCCGCACGGCAGCGCCAGCGCCGACACCCCGCCCTGCCCGCCGCGCCCCTCCGCGTGCTCCCCCGCCGTCGTGCACCCCATCACCTCCGCCTCCGCGAACCGAGCGCGCAGGAGCCGCGAGATGGCCGCGCCGTCGTGCTCGGGCGAGCAGAAGAAGAGGATCGCCCGCGGCTCCGCCGGCGCCAGCGCGCCGGCCAGGTCCCGCGCGACGCCCCACGCATCGGCGCGGTACGTCAGCGCGCTCCGCGGGAGCGGCGCGGCCGGATCCGCACGGCCGAGCGCGCGCCGAAGGAAGCTCACGAAACGGGAGCGGGTGCGGGTGTGGGCATGGGGCGGGCACCGGCGGGAGGGACGTGCGGAGAGGCGGAACATCTGTACGGTGGAGGAACGCCCGCGGGGCACCGGACGGCGCGCCGAACCTCCCCGAACGGCTCCGGAGACCGGGATGTCGTCCGACGCGACGGGATCTGTCGATCCCTCGGAGAACCACTTCATCCTGCGGAAACCGACGGGCGCGGCACCCGCCGGGCGATCTTCTCTTGGATGGAGCCTCGGCCCGACCGACGGCCGGCCCGTCCCGACGGGGGGACTTCGCGCCGTCGTTGCCGCGCTTTCAGCCGCCGTGAGGGACCGGCTTCAGCTTCGAGAGACCCACCCTCCGCACGCGAAGAGGCCCCCACCCCGCCCGGGTGGAGGCCTCCGACCATCGTCGATCCATCGAACGCCATCTACCGATTCACCCACCGTTCACCCCGGGTCCCCGCGCTCCTTCATCCGCTCGCGGATCTTCCGCTCGTACCCGCGGTCGCTGGGGTCGTAGAAGCGCTTCTCCTTGATCTCGTCGGGCAGGAACTGCTGCTCCACGTAGCCGCCCTGGAAGTCGTGGGCGAAGCGATATCCCTCGCCGTAGCCCCATTCCTTCATCAGCGACGTGGGCGCGTTCCGCAGGTGCAGGGGCACGGGCGCGTCCGGGTGCTCGCGCGCGGCGGCGCCGGCCTCGCCCAGGGCCAGGTTGGCCGCGTTCGACTTGGGCGCGTTCGCCACGTAGAGGATGGCGTTGGAGAGGGGGAGCAGCCCCTCCGGCAGCCCCAGCCGCTCGAAGGCGAGCATCGCCTGCACGGCCACCATCCCGGCCTGCGGGTCGGCCAGGCCCACGTCCTCGTACGCGGCGGCGATCAGGCGGCGGAAGACGGTCTTGGCGTCCTCGCCCGACTGGACCATCCGCATGGCCCAGTACAGCGCCCCCGAGCCGGAGCTTCCGCGCAGCGACTTGTGGAAGGCGGAGAGCATCTCGTACCCGAGCGTGGTGTCGTACCGCCCGGTACGCTGCTGCAGCGCCTCGCGCGCGAGCTCCTCGGTGATGCGCCCGCCGCGCCCGGCGAGCGAGGCCGCCGTCTCCAGCCCGGAGAGCGCCTGCCGCGCGTCGCCCGCGGCGCCGCGCACCAGCACCTCCTCGGCGGCCTCCTCCAGCTCCGCCGCGCCGCCCAGCCCGCGCTCCTCGTCCGCCAGCGCGCGGCGGATCAGCCCGCGCACGTCGGGGTCCCCCAGCGTCTCCAGCACCAGCACGGTGGCGCGCGAGAGGAGGGCGGCGTTGATCTCGAACGCGGGGTGCTCGGTCGTGGCGCCGACGAGGGAGAGGAGGCCGGACTCCAGCGTGGGGAGCAGGAAGTCCTGCTGCCCCTTGTTCAGCCGGTGGATCTCGTCCACGAAGAGCAGCGTCCGGCGCCCGCCCTTCCGCCGCGCCTCGGCCTCCTTCACCACCTCGCGCAGGCGGGGAACGCCCTCGCTCACCGCGTTGAACGGCACGAACGCGGCGCGCACCTGGCCGGCGACGACCCGCGCCAGCGTCGTCTTCCCGCTCCCGGGCGGGCCGTGCAGGATCAGGTTGGGCAGGTGCCCGGCGGCCAGCATCTTCCGCAGCGTGCCGTCGGGCCCGGCGAGGTGCGCCTGGCCCACCACGTCGTCCAGCGTGCGCGGGCGCATCCGCTCCGGGAGCGGCGCGTCGGCGGCCGGTGGGGGAAGCTCGGTGGGGGCGGCGGGGGAGGACGGCGCCTCCCGGGGCTCGCCGAACAGGGAGAGGTCGGTCACAGGTGCTCTCCTCCCATCATGATCCACGCGGCCAGGAACGAGGCCACGCCCAGGAACACGGCCACCGCCGCCGCCCGGCCGTGCTCCTTCTGCACCTCGGGGACCAGGTTGGACGCGGCGACGTACAGCGTGACCCCCGCGCTCAGCGCCAGCCCGTGGCGGCGCAGGAGCTCGATCTCCGTGGCCACCAGCACCCCCGCCACCGTGGTCGCGCCCAGGAAGAGGACGGCGCCCAGCGCGCGGCGGCGGGAGTTCCCGCTCGCCAGCATGATGGAGGCGACCGTCACGCCCTCGGGGATCTTGTGGAGGAGGATGGCCAGGAAGACCACCGTGCCGAGCTCCGCCCCCACCTGGAAGCCGCTGGCGATGGCCACGCCATCGAAGAAGGTGTGGAGGAGGAGGCCGAAGAGCGCGGTGATGCCCACCCAGCGGCTCACCATCTCGTGGGAGTGGGTCTCCTCGCCGAAGTGGAAGTGCGGGGTCAGGACGTGCTGCGTGAGGTGGACCAGCAGGTAGCCGATCAGCACGGAGAGGGCGGCGCCCTCGTCGCGCTCCACGGCGTGCGGGAGCATGGCCAGGATCGCAACCGCGAGCATGAACCCGGCGCCGAACGCCATCAGCAGGCGCTGCGTGCGCCGCCCGCGCGGCGAGGCGGTGGTGATGACCAGCCCGCCGGCCAGGTTGGCCGCCGCCGCCGCCAGGGCGTAGAGGAGCGCCGTGTTCATTCCGTCGGACGAAGAGGGAGCGCCGCCGCGGGTGGCGGAGGCGGGCGGAAAGTGCGGCCGGCGGCGCGGGGTGTCAACCGCCGCCCTCCAGCACCACCACGGCCGCCGCGGTGTCGCCGTCGTGCGTCAGCGTGAGGTGCACGCGGCGCACGCCGCGCTCCTCCGCCAGCGCCGCCAGCGGCCCGTGGAGACGCAGCGTGGGGGCGCCCGAGGGGAGGGAGACCACCTCCGCGTCGGTCCACGCCCCGCCCCGTCCCCACCCCGTGCCGAAGGCCTTGAAGACGGCCTCCTTGGCCGCGAAGCGCGATGCGAACGACTCCATGGGCCGGCCCCGACGGCGGCACGCCTCCGCCTCGCGCGCGGTGTACAGGCGGCGCAGGGCGCGGTCGCCGCGGCGCGCGATCACCTCCGCCACCCGGTCGATGCGCACCAGGTCCATGCCGATTCCCAGGATCATGCGTCGTCCTTGCGCGGGGGGTCACACGGCCGCAACGTAGCGGGGGTCCGCCGCGGGGGCCAGCGCGGCGGCGGGCGGCGGCACGGGACTGGCAAGGGGGCCGGCGCGCCGGGTTGGGTCCGTCCGGCCCGGCGTGGGACAACCTCGGGGAGGCGTGCGTGGCTCGATCCCGGTTGCGGGAGAAGGTTCAGCTCGTGGGCGTGACGGTCGCGGGGATCGTCGCCGGGATCCTTGCGGGGTGGCTCCTCGTGCGGCTCGTGATCCTGCAGTGACCGCGGGCAGTCCCGCCGTCCCCACCCCGATGCGTAGCATGACCCTCCGCCGTCTCCTCCCGGCGCTCGCCGCACTGGCGTGCGCCGCTCCCGCGCGCGCCCAGACTGCCGGCGGCGAGCCCCATCCCGCCGTCCGCGCCCTGCGCGCCGACCTGCGCGAGGCGCTCTCCGGCCCCGGCCGCCGCGCCGCGCTGGTCGTCTCGCTGGACCGCGGCGACACGCTGCACGCCGTGCGCGCCGGCGGTTCGCTGGCCCCCGCGTCCACCCTCAAGCTCTTCAGCACCGCGGCCGCCCTCTGGCACCTGGGGCCGGACTTCCGCTTCTCCACCTACCTGCTGGCGGACGGCGAGACGCGCGGCGAGACGCTGGAGGGCGACCTGATCCTCCACGGGACCGGCGACCCCACCCTCTCCGGCCGTATGACGGCGGGTGCGGAGGCGGTCTTCGCCGCGCTGGCGGACTCCCTGCGCGCCCGCGGCGTCCGCGTCGTCGCCGGCGACCTGGTGGCGGACGCGTCGTACTTCGACGCGCGCTTCCGCGGCGAGGGGTGGACGGCGAGCGACCTCCGCGCCTCGTACGGCGCCCCCGTCGCCGCCCTCCTGGTGTCCGAGGGCGTGAGCGGAGGACGCCCCGTCGCCGACCCGGTGCGGACGGCGGCCGACCTCTTCCGCGCCGTCCTGGCCCGGCGCGGGATCGCCGTGCGGGGGCGGACGCGGACGGTGGTGGAGCGCGCGGAGTCGCGCGTCGCCTTCCACGGCGGCGGCAGGACGGAGGGGGCGCCGCCGCGCCTGGTCGCCATCCACCTCTCCCCCACCGTGGCGGAGATCGCGCGGGTGACCAACCACCTGTCGCACAACCTGTTCGCGGACGCGCTCGCCAAGGCGGCCGGCCGCGCGGCCACGGGCGAGGGGAGCTTCGCGGGCGGGGAGAGGGCCACGTTCGCGATGCTGCGGACGCTGACGGGAGAGATGCCGGCGGGGCTGCGGATGGAGGACGGCTCCGGCCTCTCGCGCCTGAACCGCGCCACCGCGGGGCTCACCGTGGGGCTGCTGGAGGGGGTGGACCGCTCCCCCATCTCCGCCGCGTTCCGCGCCTCGCTCCCCGCCGCGGGGGATCCGCGCGGGCTGCGGCGGATGCGTGGGACCCCCGCCGCGTGGAACCTGCGGGCCAAGACGGGTACGATCCGGGGCGTGTCGGCGCTGGCCGGCTACGTGGCGGCGGCGGACGGCGAGCGGCTCGCGTTCTCGTTCATCGGCAACGAGGTCGGCGCCACCACGGCCCCCACCAAGCGCGGCGAGGACGCCGCGGGCGTGGTGCTGTCCCGCTTCCGCCGGCCGTAGGTCCTCACCCGGGCGCCCGGCGCCCATCATCTCCTCTCCCGTTCGATGCCGGAGCTGCCCATGCGCGTGCTGGCCGTCGCAGTCCTCCTCCTCTGCAGCGCCTTCACGACCTCCGCTTCCGCGCAGCCGGGGCGCGGGGCAGCGCCGCGCTTCGTCCACGTGGCCACGGGAGATGTGGCCCGCTGCGCGCTCGACGCGCAGGGGCGGGCCTGGTGCTGGGGCGCGAACGCCAACGGCCAGCTCGGGGCCCGCACGCCCGAGAAGTGCGGGCGGCGCTCGGAGGAGGGCTCGCGGGGGTGCTGGCTCTCGGAGAGCGACACCGCCGTGGCGGTGAGCGGGGGGATGCGCTTCACCGCGCTCTCCGCGGGCGCACGCCACGCCTGCGGCCTGGCGACGGACGGCGGCGTGTGGTGCTGGGGCGACGGGCTGCGGAACGCGCTGGGCGGAGGCGTGGCGGCCGACCGCTGCCCCGGCAACGGCCCGTGCGCCATCACCCCCGTGCGGGCGGCGGGCGACCTGCGCTTCCGCTCCATCTCCTCGTACGGCGAGTCGACGTGCGGCGTCGCCGTCACCGGCGCCGCGCTCTGCTGGGGCGGGCGGTGGGGCGCGTCCCCGCGTCCGCTCGCGTCGGGAACGGACTTCGTCGCCGTCTCGCTGGGGCCCTACGTCTGCGCGGTCCGGCGCGACGGCCGCGCCGTCTGCAGCGGCGACAACGACCACGGGGAGCTGGGGACGGGCGACGTGGCCGACCGCACCGGCGCCGCCGACGTGGCGGACGTCGCGCGCTTCACGCAGGTGGCGGTGGGGGGCCTGCACGCGTGCGCGCTGGCTGCGGGCGGACGGGCGTGGTGCTGGGGGGCGGACGGGGTCGACGGGGTCCGCGGCGGGCCGCTGGGAACGGATTCCATCGTGAACCTCTGCAAGCTGGGCTGGGTGTGCAGCGCGGTGCCGGTTCCCGTGAGCGGTGGACGGCGCTTCGCCTCCATCTCCGTGGGCTCCGGCGGGAGCTGCGGGCTCACCGCCGCCGGCGAGCTCTGGTGCTGGGGCGACAACCAGCGCGGACGCCTGGGCATTCCCCCGCCTGGCCCGGACGACTGCCGCTACCCTGGCACCCGCGACCCGAAGCCGTGCGCCCTCCGGCCGACGCGCGCGCACCCCGAGCTGCGCTTCCGCCACGTCTCGTACGGCTACTACCAGACCTGCGGCGCGACGATGCAGGGCGCGGTGGTCTGCTGGGACGGCGACTCGGGAGGGAAGATCGTGGTCCATCGGATGGGGGGCCAGAACGCTCCGCCGACGCCGCGAACGTAGAGACGGCAGCCCTCGCCCGGAGCGGAGAGGAAACGGAATCGGCCGGGCTTCGGCGGCGGCTGCGTGCGGAAAGCAATCAGGGGAGCGGGGCGTGCGAGGTGTTCATCCACCCGCTACGCCTCCTCCCCTGCGCGCTTCGCTCCGTCGGTGCGTGAGACCGCTACCAGAACGAGTCGTCCTGCCGCTCGCTCACCTCGCGGACGCGGTGCTCGGCGATCCTGCGGATCAGGTCCTCCGGCAGGGGCTCGTCGTACCGGACCTTTAGGTAGTTCTTCGTCGTCTCGTACGATCCGATCTCGGCGCGGAACGCCTCCAGCGCCTCCGGTGTCGGCGCGAAGGTGCAGTGTGCCTTGAAGGCCGAGAACGCGAACAGGAACCGCGGCTCCACGAAGAACGGGGAGCCCCACTTGATCACGTCCTGGGCCTCCGGCGCGACGCTCTTCAGGATCGCGTACATCCGCCGCAGGTGCGGCTGCCCTTCCTCCGGGGCATCCCGGATGTACTCGTCGATCGTGGTCGGGCGCTTGCTCGCCATCTGCTCACCGAAAACGTGACGCACTTCCGACGGATGTGCTTGCCCTGCTGCGCGAGCGGCCGGTGCCGCGACTCGGCCCACGGCTCGTTCTCGTTTCCCTCTGGACCGACGACCGAGCGGAATGTAGCGTACTCCGTTCGTCAGGCTGCGCCCCGCAGATGTCCGACCGGCCGGACCGCCAGAAGATCGTCGTCTCCCAATGGGCGCAGATCCGCTGGTGCGAACGTGCGGAGCGCCTGCGTCTGCCCCGTGGCCGTGACGAACTCCACCTCCAGGGCGTCCTGCGCGTACACCTGCACCACGGCCCCGAGATCTCCGGCGCAGAGCCCAGCCTCGGGTACGTCGCGCACCAGCACGACCGTGTCGAGTTCTCGGAATGCATGGCTCATGACCTCGCCCCCGGCACCGCGGTGACCAGCCGGGGCGCGTGTTCCCCGGCCAGGATGATCCAGACCGTCACGACAGCGGCCTCCCGGCCGCTGGGTCCCGTAAGCATACCCCGTACCTCGAACTTCCGCCCATAGGCGCTCGGCACCTGCTCGGCGTCCCCGGCCGTCGCGTGCGTCAGCAGCGCCGCTTGCAGCACGGGCCACTCTGCCTGGTGGAAGCCCAGCGCGGTGAAGAAGCGCGCCTTCGCTCGTCCGACCACATGATCGGGCGACAGGAGGTAGTCCCGCACCTTCTCCGGCGGAACGATCGCTTGCTCGGGGTTCGGGAGTCGCACGTGGGTCGTGGCTGAGACCAAAGAGTGTTCCGGGAACCGTTCTCCCCGTGGTGTCGACCTGGAGGCGGAACGCTACGCCTGCTCCGCGATTCCCAGTTCACGTTCGAGGGAGGCGAATGCATCCTCGGCATCCTCGCCGGTCCCGTCGTACATCCCTTGCAGCCCCCGCTGAATGGACACGATCGCTGCAGCGTTGGCTGCCAGGGCGAGGAGCTTCTGCTCCGTGTCGGCGTTTTGCATCCCGATCTCCTCCTTCACTGCCCCGCGGGCGGCTCCCACAGCTCGACCTTGTTGCCCTCCGGATCGATCACCCAGGCGAACTTTCCGTACTCGGACTCATCGATCTTCTCCAGCACGTTGCAGCCTTCTTCCCTCAGGGCCGCTACCAGCGCGTGAAGGTCCGCGACGCGGTAGTTCACCATAAAAGGTGCGGTGCTCGGCGCGAAGCTGCCGCTCGACGCGTCGCCGATCGTCCAGATGGTCGTTCCGCCGGTGGGCTTGCCCTCCGCGTCGGTCCCGGTGAACGCCGCGCCCCCCCACTCCTGGACGTCGATGCCCAGGTGCGTCTGGTACCAGGCGCGAAGCGTGACGGGGTCGCGGGCGTTGAAGAAGATGCCGCCGATGCCGGTGACTCGCTTCATGGAACCTCCGATCACGGGTGGTGGTGAGGCAGAGCGGAATCGGCGGCCTGAGATCGGCAGCCCCTACAGCACCCGCCGCGCCGCGAACCAGATGCGCGTCAGCTCGCGCTCGTACGCCCGCCGGCCGGTCAGGTCGTTCATCCCCACGCCGCCGTTGCCGAGGGACGAGTGGATGATGCGCGGGCCGCCCATGGAGATGGTGACGTGCGTGCAGCGGCCGGGCTCCTCGGCGTAGAAGAGCAGGTCGCCGGGGAGCAGGTCGCAGAAGCCGTCGCCGGGGTCGATGGGGATGCCGCTGCGCGACTGCTGGTCCGAGTCGCGGGGGAGCGGCACCCCGTGCATGCGGAAGACGGCCTGCACCAGCCCCGAGCAGTCCACGCCGCCCATCGTGAGCCCGCCCCACAGGTACGGCACCCCCATCCACCGCGCCGCCGTCTCCACGATCGCCTCGCCCGTCGCCGGGAAGCCGAGGGGGCGCAGCGCGGAGGGCAGCAGCTCGCCCTCCGGCCTCCCCCGCAGACCGTCGGGGAGGCGCACCATCCCGTCGGACTGGCGGAGCACGCGGGCGCCCCAGGGAAGCCGCGCCACCACCTCGTCGCGCTCGCCGCGCAGCTCTGCGCCCAGCGAGATCCACACGTCGCCGCCGGACCCCATCTCCCACGCGCGCGCGTGGGATTCGTCCACCAGCATCACGTAGCCCGCGTGAACCCAGCCGATGTAGCCGTCCGGCGAGCGGCACTGCAGCCACCGCCCCTTGTTGCGCAGGACCAGGACGCGGTTCCCCATCACCACCTGCGAGACCTGCGTCTCGGCGATGCGCGGCCCGGCCAGCATGGGCGCCACGGCGGCGGTCACCACGCCGTGCACCGACTCGTCCGCCACCCCCTCGGGAAGGCGGACCACGCGGTCCACCACGCTGCGGAACGCGCTGAGCGACGCGATGCGCCGGTGCAGGTCCTCCGCCGCCTCGATCTCGGAGGTGGCGCCGGAGAGGACCAGCACGCCGTCCTCCACCTCCACCGACACCTCGAAGACCGCCAGCCGCGGGTCCGGCGCGTGGGCGGCGCGGACCTCGCCCACCAGGTCCTCCGCCGCCGCGATCACCTCCCTCACGCCACCCCCTCCTCTCGCAGCACTTCCAGCACGCGCGCCATCTCCCCGGCCGTGTTGTACAGGTGCGGGGCCAGGCGGACCGCGCCCTCGCGCACCACGCAGACGATCCCCGCCGCGTGCAGGGCGCGGTGGACGCGGGCCGCGTCCGCCGGCCGGAACGCCAGGATCCCCGACCGGCGCGCGGGCGAGAGGTCGCTCGTGACCTCCGCCGCGCCCCGCGCGGCCAGCGCCCGGGCGACGGGGTCGAGGAGCGCCAGCACGTGCCGGCGGATGCGCTCCACCCCCACCTCCAGCAGCAGCCCGATGGACTCCGCCAGACCCGCGCAGTCCTGGAACGGCATCGTCCCGTGCTCGAACCTGCGGCCGTCGTCCACCGGCTCCCAGCGGTAGTCCAGCACGTCCGCGTAGTCCGCGCTCGCCGCCATCGCCGTCCACCCCACCACGTGCGGGTCGGCGGAGGCCAGCAGCTCGCGGCGCACGTACGCGAACCCGGTGCCGAACGGGGCGCAGAGCCACTTGTTGCCGCCGGTGACCAGCACGTCCACCTCCGCCGCCTTCACGTCCGTGGGCACCTGCCCCAGCGCCTGCATGGCATCCACCACGAACGCGATCTCCCGCTCGCGGCAGAAGCCCCCGAAGCGGGAGAGGTCGTGCAGCCACCCGTTGGAGAACTGCACCTGCGAGAGGGCGAAGACGGAGACGTCGCCGCGGTCCAGCTCCTCCAGGATGCGGTCCTCGTCCGGGCGGCCGGCGGCGTCGCAGGGGACCACGTCCAGGCGCACGTCCCGCTCCCGCGCCAGGCGCATCCACGGGTAGACGTTCGCGGGGAACTCGCGGTCGCTCAGGACGATGCGCGTGCCGGGGCGGACGGGGACGACGTCGGCCGCCAGGTTGACGCCCACGCTGGTGCTGGGGGTGAGGGCGATCTCGTCCGCCTCCGCCCCGATCAGCCGCGCCGCGGCCTGGCGGGCGCGGCGCAGGGTGGGCTCGAAGTCCGCGTCGCGCAGCTCGTGGATGGCGGCGCGGCGGGCGGAGTACGCGTCCACCGCGCGGCGGGTGCGCTCCGGGAGGGGGGTCATCGACGCGGCGTTCAGCCACACGCCGGATCCCAGGCGGGGGAACTCCGCCGCGCGCAGCGCCTCCACGTCGAAGTGGGTGGGGGTCCCGGTCATCCCTGAGCGGTTCGGGGGAGGGTCGTCGGTCGCGGGGCGGGTAGCATAACCCACGCTCCGCCGGCCGACAACCGGCGCCCCGGGGGCACGCGCGGCCGGGAAGCGTGTACCAGCGCGCATGGACACGACCCCCGAATCGCACCGGATCACCGACCTGGTCCCCGTGGACGGAGGCGCGCGCGTGGAGGTGCACCTGGACGGCGCCCTCCGCCTCGTGGTCGCGGGAGAGGTCGCCTACGCCGAGCACCTGCGCGTTGGCGAGACGATCGACCTTCCCCGCCTGGAGGCGCTGGAGCGGCGCGACGCCGCCTGGAGGGCGCGGGAGGCGGCGCTGGTCCTCCTCTCCTTCCGCCCCCGCACGGCGACGGAGCTGCGCCGCCGGCTGGCGGAGAAGGGGTACGCCCCCGACGTGGCGGAGGAGTGCGTCGCCGGCCTGGGCGACGCCGGGCTGGTGGACGACGCGTCTTTCGCCGAGCTCTTCGTCCGCGACCGCGTGCGCCTGCAGCCGAAGGGCGCGCGCCGCCTGCAGCAGGAGCTGCGGGCGAAGGGCGTGGACGCCGACGTGGCCCGCGCCGCCATCGACGACGTGATGGAGCGCGAGGAGACCGACGAGACCGAGCTCGCGCGCCAGGCCGCCACCCGCTGGCGCCCCCGCGCGGGGGAGGACCGCCTCTCCGCCCGCCGCCGGCTGCACGGCTTCCTGGCCCGCCGCGGCTTCGGCGGCGACGCCGTGCGGGCCGTGATGGAGGAGGTGCTGGGCCGCGGCGCGGGGGACGAGGAGGGCTGACCTCCCCGCCCCGTCTCTCGTCGCGCCGCTCGGACGGCGCCGTACGGCACGTCCTCTCGGTCCGCTTCCCGCACCCCCGCCTTGCCCGCCCCGCGCCCGCGCGCCCGTATGTCGCGACCCCGCGTCCCGTCCGCCCCGCCCCGCTCCCCGCGATCCGCCCGATGAAGAAGCTCGCCTACGCGCTGCTGGGGCTCGCCGCCCTGGTGCTCCTGGTCCTGGGCGGCGCCGTCTGGTACCTCCGCTCCGCCGAGGCCGACCCCGCGGCCGACGCCGTGGTGCCCGGCCTGAAGGCCGAGGTGCAGGTGTGGCGCGACTCTCTGAGCGTTCCCCACGTGTGGGCGAAGGACGAGGCCGACCTGTTCCGCGCCGTGGGGTACGTGCACGCGCAGGACCGCCTCTGGCAGATGGAGCTCTTCCGCCGCGCGGCCGACGGGCGCCTCTCCGAGGTGCTGGGGGCGCAGACGGTGGACTCCGACCGCTTCCTGCGCACCGTGGGGATGGGCCGCGCGGCCGCGGCCACGGAGGCCACGCTCTCGGCCTCCGAGCGGGCGCTGCTGCAGGCCTACGCCGACGGCGTGAACGCCTGGATCAGCGGCCACCGGGGCGCACTGCCGCCGGAGTTCGTGGTCCTGCGCTTCCGGCCCGAGCCGTGGACGGTGCGGAACTCGCTGGCCATCGGGAAGATCATGGCGTGGGACCTCTCCACCTGGAGCACCGGGCTGGACCTGCAGCGCGCCGTGGACCTGGTCGGCCCCGAGCTGGCGCGCGACGTTCACCCCACCTATCCCGCCTGGGGGGTGAACATCCTGGGCACGGACGCGACCTGGAAGGGGAAGGGCGCGGCCGTCCCCGCGCCCGGCCCGGCACCCCGCCCCGTCTCGGGCGTCCCCCTCCCCCGCGTCCCGCAGCTCGCGCTGGACCTGCTCGACGCCGCCTCCATCACCCACGCCTCCAACTCCTGGGTCGTGGGCGGCGAGCGCACCGCGTCGGGGAAGCCGATCCTGGCCAACGACATGCACCTCACCCTGCGGGCGCCGTCGCTCTGGTACCTGGGGGCGCTGCACGGGGGCGGGCTGAACGTGGCGGGGATGATGCTGCCCGGCGTGCCGCTGGTGGTCGCGGGCCACAGCGACCGGGTGGCGTGGGGCTACACGAACGCGATGGTCGACGACGCCGACCTGTTCGTGGAGGAGGTGGACCCGCAGGACTCCACGCGCTACCGCGTGCCCGGCGGCTGGGCGGCGCTGGAGATGCGGCCGGAGACCATCCGGGTGAAGGACTCCGCGCCGATGGTGCACCGGGTGCGCGTGACGCGGCACGGCCCCGTCCTCTCCGACGTGGACGAGCGCGCCGGCCGCATGGTCGCGCTCCGCTGGACGGCGCAGGACCCCTCCACCGAGGTGGCGGCGCTGCTGGCGATGAACCGCGCCCGAGACGCGGCGGAGTTCACGCGCGCGCTGCGGACCTTCAACAACCCGCACCAGAACGTGGTCTTCGCCGACGCGGAGGGGGCGTTCGGCTACTGGATGGCCGGACGGGTGCCCGTGCGCCGGAGCGGCGACGGGCTCCTGCCGGTGCGCGGGTGGACGGGGGAGGGCGACTGGGTGCGCTACCTGGACTTCGACGAGCACCCGCACGTGCTCAACCCCGCCGAGGGCTTCCTGGTGACGGCGAACAACCGCCAGCTCGGCCCCGAGTACCCGCACCGCATCTCGTCGGAGTTCTTTCCGCCGTACCGCGCCATGCGCATCCGCGAGCTGGTGCAGGCCGCCCGCGACCTCACCGCGGACGACGTGGCGCGCCAGCAGATGGACGTGCGCGACCTCTCCGCCGTGCGCTACCTGCCGCACGCGGTGAGCGCCGCCGCCGCCGCGGGGGAGCGGGACGCGGCGGCGCTGCTGCGCGGCTGGAACGGCGACGCGCGGGCGGACTCGCGGGCGGCGGCGCTCTACTACACCTGGTTCGACGCGCTGCGCGTGAAGGTGGGGCGCGACGAGTACCGCGGGAAGAAGATGTACTTCCCCCGCGCCGCGCTGGAGGCGGCGCTGGACTCCGGCGGGGGCCGCTGGGTGGACGACGTCTCCACCCCGCGCCGCGAGACGCTCCCGGAGCTCGCCGCGGCCGCCATGCGCGAGGCGGTGTCCACCGTCGGCGGCCGCACCTGGGGCCAGATCCACCCCACGCTGATCGAGCACTCCATGGGGAGCGTGAACGCGCTGGACCGTGCGCTGAACCTGAACGTGGGCCCGTTCCCCAACGGGGGCTCGGGGAACACGGTGAACGTGGCCGGCTTCGGCGCCGTCGAGCCGCCCTTCACCAACAAGTACGGACCGTCCCAGCGGCACGTGGTGGACATGGGAGACCCCGACGGCGCCGGCGGCTTCGTGATCCCCACCGGCCAGTCCGGCCTGCCCTTCTCGCGCCACTACCGCGACCAGACCCCGCTCTGGCGCACCGGCCGCCTCTGGCGCATCCCGCTGGACCGCGCCAAGGCCGAGGCGCGCACCGTGAGCCGCATGCGCTTGCGGGGCCGGTAGGCGGGGATGGCGGGACGAGGGCGGGGTGGGGCCCCGCCCCCCGACCTCCGCCGTCCTACACCCGCATCCGGAACACCGCGATCTCCGGCACCGCGCCCAGCCGCAGCGGCAGCACGGACGTCCCCAGCCCGCGCGAGACGTACATCGGCGGGCCGCCCTCGCGGAACCATCCCCGCACGTACCCACCGCTCCCCGGCGGCAGCACCGGCGCCCAACCGCCGATGCAGACCTGCCCGCCGTGCGTGTGCCCCGACAGCATCAGGTCCAGCTCGGGCGCGGCCACCGCCCTCGACGCCGACGCGGGGAACGAGTCCGCCCACGCGGGCACCCTCGTGCGCATCGCCTCATCCAGCTCGTCGCGGTACGCCGGCGAGTGGGCCAGCAGTACGCGCGGCCCCTCCCCCGCCCCGCGAAGGGCCGCCGGCAGGTCGGGGTGGCCGCCGGTGGAGTCGTCCACGCCCACCAGCGAGAGCGGGCGCCCCCGGTGGCGGTGCTCCACGCCCTCGTTCACCAGCAGGCGGCAGCCGTGGCGCTCGTACAGCGAGGCGAGGGCGCCCAGGTCCACGTGCCCCCAGTGCTCCCAGTTGCCCAGGACGGCGTACTTCGGCGTGCGGGGGTCCAGGAGGGAGAGGAAGGCGTCCAGCTCGGGAAGGGCGTCCGCGCGGTCGACGGTGTCGCCGGTGAGCAGCACCACGTCCGGCGCCTCCGCGCGCGTGGCGGCGGCGATGCGTCGGTGGAAGTAGCCGAAGCGCTTGAGATGGAGATCGGAGAGCTGGACCAGCCGCACCTCCGTCGTCCCACGGCCGCCCAGGTCGTGGCGCGTCACGGCCAGGCGGCGGGGCTCGGCCCAGCACCCCTCGAACGAGACCGCCGCCGCTCCCGCGGCGCCCAGGGCGGCCAGGAAGCGGCGGCGGTTCACGCGTGCGCTCGCGTGGAGGCGGCGGCTACGCCGAGGCCACGCGGGCCCGGGCGGGCGCCTGCGCGTCGGCCGGGCGGCGGCGCAGGCGGAGGAAGCCGTAGATGCCGATCGCCACCACGATGAGCGAGATGATCTGCGCCAGCGACAGCACGCCGAAGAAGCGGTCGTCCTTGGCGCGGAAGATCTCCACGAACCAGCGCTCCGCGCCCGCCATGGCCAGGTACGCGAACCACAGCGTCCCCGGCGCCCAGGGGCGCTTCCGCAGCCGCCACAGGATGGCGAAGATCACCAGCGTGATCCCCACCTCGTAGAGCTGCGTGGGGTGCACGGCCAGCACCGCGTCGTCCGCCACCCCGGGCGGCACCGGAACGCCGAACGCGTCGCGCAGGTTGCCCGCGGTGGAGGGGGGCGCGCCCCTGGGGAAGGCGATCCCCCACGGCAGGTCGGTGGGGCGGCCGTAGTCGTCGCCCACGAAGAAGCAGCCGATGCGGCCCACCACGTAGCCCATCGCCAGCGCGGGCGCCACCGCGTCGGCGAAGCGCAGGATCGGCAGCTTCTTGCGGCGGAGCTGGACCAGGATCAGCAGCGAGGCGGCGATGAACCCGCCGTACCACACCAGCCCCGCGCGCGAGGTGATGGCCCCCCACGGGTCCGCCACCGTGTAGCGCCACGTCAGGAGCATGTAGTAGACCTTGGCGCCCAGGATGCCGCCCAGCGCACCCCACCACACCAGGTCCCAGGCCACGTCGGGGTCCTGGCCCTTGCGGCGCAGCTCGGCCGAGAGGATCCACCCGGCGGAGAAGAACGCCAGGGCCATCAGCACCCCGAACGAGGTGACCTGGAACCCGCCGATCTCGAAGAGGACCGGGAACATTCGTGCTCGACCCGTGCTGTGGGAGGGGAGTTGCGACGTCGCGTCGGAGTGCGTGAACGGTAAGGGCTTACACCGCTCGGCACAACCCGGGTCCTGCACCGCCGGACGTCACGCCTCGAAATCGAACTTGCTATATATAACGTTATCCGTTATATTGTACGTCACCAGGCCATCAGTGGCGGCCACCTGTCACAGGAGGAAATTGATGCTCGGATCTCTGCAGTACGTCCAGTCGAGAAATGATCCGGTCGTTCCGTAAGCAGGGGACGGAGGACATCTACGATGGCGCCGCGAGTGCCGCTGCACGGCGAACGTGCCCGGAGAGCATCTGGCGTGTCGCACGCCGAAAGCTCGACGCGATCAACCAGGCAAACACACTCGGCGATCTTAGATCCCCCCCGGGAACCGACTTGAGCCGCTGACGGGTGACCGCGTCGGCCAGCACAGCATCCGGATCAACGATCAGTACCGGATCTGCTTTCGGTGGTCAGGGGGTGGTGCGGAGGATGTAGAGGTGACGGATTACCACTAACGTTCTCCGAGCAGGGCAGCAGGAGGCTTTGCCTCCCCGGCCATCCACCCTCAACGCAGATGCAACGGCTCGATCACCAGTCGTGAGCGCCACACAGCTACGGTGTCGACAGAGATGAAGCCCCCGAAGAACCGGCCCCCGACGCACCCTGGCGAGATGCTGCTCGAGGAGTTCCTCAAGCCGCTCGGGATGACCCAGGTCGACCTCGCGGCCAGGATCGGAGTGTCCTATCCGCGGGTGAACGAGATCGTGAAGGGGAAGCGTGGGGTCACGCCGGACACCGCCGTGCGGCTCGCGCGGCTGTTCGACACGACTCCCGAGTTCTGGCTGAACGGACAGCTCGCCTGGGACCTGTGGCACGCGCTGCGCGCGCTCGGGCCAGACGAGCTGGAGAAGATCCAGCCGATCCGCGCGGCGTAGGCCTCGCCTTCCGACGACGAACGGCTCCGCAGCGATGCGGAGCCGTTCGCGCGTCCTCGTCGGCTCACGATGACGGGCGCGCGCTCAGTCGAACATGTCCCACGCCCGCTCCAGGTCGGCGCGGGAGTAGACGCGGAACGCGGTGAGGGTGTTGGTCCGCTCGATCCCGGTGATCTGCGCGATCTCCTCGGTCACGATGGCGGCGATGCGGTCGTACTCCTGCACGCGGACGATGGCGATCAGGTCGTACTCGCCGCTGACCGAGTAGACCTCCGCGACGCCCTCGATCCCCGCCAGGCGGCGGGCCAGGGCGGGGACGTCCCCGGGTACGGCGCGGATCAGGACGACGGCGGCGATCATGCGGCGCTCTCTGCTGAAGGGTGGACGACGGTGGAAGGCTACGCGCCGGGCGCGGCAGCGGGGTCGTCGGGGTCTCCCGCCCGCTTCGGGAGCAGCGCGATGCCGGCGGCCACCGCCGCCACGCCGGCGGCGACCAGCCACCACGCCGGCACCCCCTGGGGCGAGATGGCGAGCGGCCGCAGCGCCGGCACGGAGAGCATCAGCACCGCCGACGCGTTGTTCACCACGTGCATGGGCATGGTGGCGAGGCTCGACCGCGAGCGCCAGGCCACCAGCCCCATCGTGAGCCCGATCCAGAAGGTGGGCAGAAAGCGGATCGCCGTCTCGAACGACAGGTGGAAGGCCGCGAAGATGGCGGCGGAGAGCAGCACCGCCCGCCACCCGCGCATCTCCCGCGCGAGGGACTGCAGCAGGACGCCGCGGAAGACCAGCTCCTCGCAGATCCCCGGGACGATGGCGACCACCAGGAGCAGCCAGAGCGCGTGCCGCAGGTCGGTGGCCGTGGTGAGCTGCCTCAGCGTCTCCAGCACGCTCGCCGACATCTCGAAGCCCGCCACGCGGAGCTGCAGCCACCCGATCGCCCACCCGATCGGAACCCCGCCCAGCGCGATCAGCAGCCCCGCCGCCAGCGTACGTCCCGACGGGCGGCGCAGGCCCAGCGTCCGCCGCGCGGCGTACGGCCCCAGCGTGGCGAAGGCGACGGTGGGAATGGCCAGCAGCAGGACCTGCGCGGCGATCACCCCGCCCTCGCGCATCCGCGCGATGAACCACGAGCCGAGGTGGAAGTACAGCAGCGCCAGCACGGCCACGTACGCCAGCGCCTCCGCCGGCAGCGGCACCGGCCGCCGCGACGCCCTCCACGCGGCCAGCCGCTCCCCCATCGTCCCGCCCGGCGCGTCCCCCCACCCGCTCCCGAACAGCACCTCTTCGCGCCCGAACGCCCGCGCCGCGAAGCGCAGCGCGACGGCCGCGTACGCCGCCGTGGAGAGCAGGGCCAGGAGCGCGGGCACGAACGGCGTCTCCCCGCCGAGCAGGGCGCGGAAGAGGAAGGCGGGCCCGGCCACGGGGACGAGCGCCAGGGCGGGGGTGAACTCGATCCCCGGCATGGTGGCCAGCAGCGTGGGGAGGAACGACGCCAGGTAGACGGGCGTCAGCGCGCTCTGCGCCTCCTTGAACGACTGCGAGCGGACGGCGATCCCCAGGAAGAGCGCGGAGAAGAGGACCGCCAGCGGGATCAGCCCGGCGAGGACGACGAGCAGGGATCCGAACGGGAGGGAGACCTTCATCTCCATCGCCCGCGCGAACTGGAAGAGGCCCGACTGGAAGGTCAGGACCATGCTGGCCAGGTTCAGCACCGCCGCCCCCAGGCCGATGGCGGCCACCGCCACGAACTTCCCGGCCACGATGGCGCGGGGAGATGCGGGGACGGTCAGCAGCGTCTCCAGCGTGCCGCGCTCCTTCTCTCCCGCGGCCAGGTCGATGGCCGGGTAGAAGGCGCCCAGCACCGTCATCAGCACCAGGATCATGGGCAGGATGCGGCCGAGCGTGTAGCCGCCCAGCCGCTCCGCCGTGGCCACCGACCGGTGCTCCACCGCCAGCGGCGCCGCGAAGCTGGAGGGGAGGCCCCGCCCGGCCAGGCGGCGGGCCAGCAGCGTGTCGGACCAGGCGTCCAGCCGCTCGCGCACCACGTCGCGCGCGTGGCGCGAGCGGTCGCGCGACTCGTCGAAGATCAGGCGGGCGCTGGCCGTGGCCGTGTCCCCCGCCGACTCGGCCGCCGGGGACAGGCGCAGCACCGCGTCCACCCTCCCCTCGCGCACGTCCGCCGTGGACACGGAGTCCGCGCGCACCAGCCGCAGCGACGAGTCGCTCGCCAGGAAGGCCCGCGCCCCGGTCCCCTCGCCGCCCACGATGGCCACGGTCGACGCCCGCTGCTCCAGCGAGCGCTGCCCGAACAGGGCGAGCTGCTCCATCAGCACGAAGAGCAGCGGGTAGAGCAGGATGGGCACGATCACCATCACCACCAGCGTGCGCCGGTCGCGCAGCGTCTCGCGCAGCTCCTTGGCCGCGACGATGCGCACGATGCGCCACGCCGTCACGCCGCCTCCGTGGCGTAGCGCAGGAAGGCGCGCGCCAGGTTCCGCTCGCCGCTGCGGGCCACGAGCTCCTCCGCGGTGCCCTCGGCGACGAGGCGTCCTCCCGCCAGGATCCCCACCCGGTCCGCGACCAGCTCCACCTCGGACATCTGGTGCGTGGAGAAGAGGACCGCGCGGCCCCGCTCCCGCGCCCGCTCCACGAAGCGCAGGATGGCCTCCGCGCTCAGCACGTCCAGCCCCAGCGTGGGCTCGTCCAGCACCAGCGCGGGAGGGTCGTGCACCACGGCGCGGGCGATGGAGACCCGCTGCCGCTGCCCCGTGGAGAGCTTGCCGCAGAGGCGGTCGGCGAAGGGCTCCAGCGAGAAGGTGCGGACCGCCTCCTCCACCGCCCCGGCGGCCGCGGCGTCCGGCAGCCCGTCCAGGCGCGCGAAGTAGAGGAGGAGCTCGCGCGCCGTCAGGCGGGCGTACAGGCCCATGGACGCGGCCAGGAAGCCCAGGTGGCGCCGGACCTCCGCCGGTTCCTCGCGCACGTCGTGCCCGGCGATGCGGGCGGTGCCCCCGGTCGGGCGCAGGAGCGTGGCCAGGCAGCGCAGCGCGGTGGTCTTCCCCGCCCCGTTTGCCCCCAGCAGCGCGTACACCTCGCCCGGCGCCACCCGCAGCGAGAGCTCCCGCACCGCCACGAAGTCGCCGTACGCCTTGCTGAGCCGGTCGAGCTCGATCATCGCCGCGGGCACGGGGGAAGGGAGCGGACGCCCCGGACGGGGCACGGGGACAGTGTGGCGACTCCGTCCCGGAAAGGGAAGGGCGGCGGGGCCGGACGCACGGAGCCCCCGCGCCGACGGGCGACGCGGGGGCTCGTGCGGGTGCCGTCCGGGAGGCGTGCTACGGCCGCTGCGCGGGCACCAGCGCCTTCACCTCGGCAGGCAGCTCGAACACGCTTGCCGGGATGGGCTCGAAGTCCACCGACTTGATGGTGGTCACGATCTCCTGCCCCATCATGCTCGCCGTGGTGCGCGTGGGGAGCTTCACCCCGCCGAAGTCCTTGTACTCGCTCATCAGGCTGGTCACCACCATCTCGCCCATCTGCGAGCGCTGCTTGACCGTGCTGGAGGCGATCAGGCCGCTCTCCACGTCGAAGCAGCTCGTGACCGTGTCCTGCTGCGCGGTGACCATGCGCACGTTGTAGCACGGGCGCCCCGCCGCCTCGCCGCGGCCGACCGTCTCCATCACGGGATACAGCCTGGCGAGGTCGAAGCCCGCGTCGAATTCCGCCTGCCGCTGCGTCTGCGCCAGCTCGGCGGCGTCCTGCACCACGCGCGGGCCGGTCATGGCGCTGTTCTGCCAGGCGGTCCGGCCGTCGTAGCCGGAGGTGAGGAGGCCCACCCCGGGCATCTCCATGGTCACCAGCATGCGGTCGGGGCGCTGCGACTTGATGTCCATCTTGATGGTGCCCATCGTCATCGTCGTCTCCATCACGACGTGGCGCGACTGGTGGCGCGACCAGGCGGCCCGGCCGCCCACGGCGGCCTCGTACCGCTCCACGATCTGCTTCGCGGGGGGAAGGGCGCCTCCCTGGGCGGCGGCGGGGGCGGCGGTGGCGAGCGCGGCCGCGACGGCGGCGGCCGCGGCGGCGCGGGCGAGAAGGTGGCTCATGTACGTCTCCGGTTCGGTTGGGGTGCCGGCGCGTGCCGGGCGTGCGGGGAGCGCCCGCGGGTGGTCAGTTCGTCGCGGCGGAGCCGCGCTGGGCGCCGATCCAGCGCAGCGCGGCGGCCATGGCGGGGTCCCGCCCGGCCAGCAGCGCGGCGGGCGTGGGCGGCGCTGCCTCGTCGGGGACCACGCCGGTGCCCTCGAAGCGGTAGCCGCCGGGCCCCACGTAGTCGGCGATGGCGTACACCAGCACGTCGCCGCTGGGCAGGTCGCGCGAGTGGGCGGGGAGCGCCTGCCCCGCGCTCGCCTGGCCGAAGACGCGCGCGCGTCCCAGCTTCTGCAGCGCGCCGGCGAAGAACTCGCTGGTGCTGGCGCTCAGCCCGTCGGTCAGGATCGCCACCGGGCCGGCGTAGGGCCGCACGGGGCGCGCGGAGGTGTCCACCCGCCGCGGGTTGGCGCGGTAGACCAGGCTGGACGTGCGCATCCGCAGCGTCCCCAGCGTGTCCGGCCGCTCCATCAGGTGGCCGGCCAGCCCCATCACCATCCCGCCCACGCCCCCCAGGTTGCCGCGCAGGTCGATCACCAGCCCGTCGGAGCCGCGGAGCGAGTCCACCGCCGCGTCCAGGCCGCGCGCCAGCACCGGGAACCACGTGGAGAAGCGGATCACGCCCACTCGGGCGCCGCCGGGGGCGGTCAGCCGCTCGCGCTCCAGGCGCACCGTCATCTCCGGGAAGTTGCCGTAGCGCGTCCGCAGCCCCGTGAGCGGCGCGCGCTTCACCGTTCGCTCCACCACGCGGCCGCGGCCGTCTCCCAGGCGCAGCGCCGCGGCCGACCCCGCGGGACCGGAGAGGCGCGCCGTCACCCGCAGCACCGCCTGCAGCTCCTCCGCCCGGCGCTCCCCCGGCGAGCGCAGCACCCGCAGCGCGGCCAGCGCGCCGGCGGTCGTGGCGCCGTCCACCGCCTCCAGCGTCCATCCCGGCCGCAGCCCGGCGGCCCAGGCGGGGCCGTCCCTCTCCACGCGGGTCAGGACGAAGCGGTCCTCCACCAGGCGCACGTCCACCCCCAGCGTCCCCGGGCCGGCCGCCGGGGGGGCCGCGTCGGCGGCGGCGGGCGCCTCGTCCGCGCGCGCGTCGCCGGGGATCAGGTAGAAGTGGGACTGGCCGAGCCGGCCCAGCATCTCGCCGATCACGGCGCGCAGCTCCGCCGGGGTGCGCGCGGCGGCGGCGCGGGGCCGCAGCTCGTCGCGGGCGGCGCGCCAGCTCGCGCCGACGCTGGCCGTGTCCCAGTGCGCGCGGCCGATGGTGGCCCACACCGTGTCCAGCGTCGCCAGGGCGGTCGCGGAGTCCATCCGCGCCGGGGCCTGCGCGGGAGCGGAGGACGAGGCGCCGGCGAGCAGCGCGGCGACGGCGGCGAGGCGGCGGACGGGGCGCACGGCGCTCGGGGGCCCAGGGGACGGTGGACGGCGGGAAGGCCACCAATATCGCCCTCCCCCGCCCGATCACCAAGGGGCCGCGGGCGTCGCGCTCGTCAGCGGACGCGAGCGATGGCGCGGACTACGTCGTCGATCGCCGGCTTCACGCGCGAGGAGGGGAGGCCCGAGCCGTTGACGATCACCGCGAACACCAGCACGCGGCCGTCGTCGCGGGTGACGAAGCCGCTCAGCGAGTCCACGTTGCCGATGTACCCCGTCTTGGCGGCCACGCGGCCGGGAAGGTCGGGGAAGCGGCCCTGCAGCGAGCCGGTGCGGCCGGAGACGGGGAGCGCGCGGCGCACGACCTCCTGCCGCGGCGTGCGGCGCACGTAGTCGAGCAGGCGGACCAGCGCGTGCGGCGTCACCAGGTTGCCCGAGGAGAGGCCCGACGCGTCCCGCAGCACCACCTCGCCCGGGTCGATCCCCACCTCGCGCACCAGGAAGTCGCGTTCCGCCGCCAGCCCCGCAGCCCAGCTCCCCTCGCCGCGCGCCTCGCGCCCCACCGTCTTCAGGAGCTGCTCCGCGAACCAGTTCTGCGAGTTGAGCAGGATGGGCCCGATCACCTGCGGCAGGGGGGGAGAGCGGTGCTCGTAGAGGACGCGCGCGCGCCCGGCGGCGGAGAGGCGCGGGTCCGAGACCACGCGGACCTCGGCGCGCTCCACGCGGATCCCCCGCCGCTCCAGCGCCTCGCGGAAGACCGTCCCCGCGTAGCGCGCGGGGGAGAGGACCGCCACGTGCTCCGTGCGCGGGCCGGTGCCGGCGGGGATGTCGCCGTAGGCCAGGATCCTCGTGGTCCCCGGCACCCGGTCGAAGTCCAGCGTGTGGGGGGCGGTCGCCGCCACCGTGCGCGTGCGGTTCTCCAGCGTCCACGCCGTGCCCGCCGGCTCGCCGGTGATGCGCGCGGCCGAGCCCACGGCGCCGGGCTCCACCCGGAGGTCCACCGCGTTGTCGTTGAAGCCCAGCGCTCCCACCGGCGCCCCGTACCACCAGCGCAGGTCGTACGCCTCCCAGTCGCCGCGCACCCGCTCGTCGTCGAACCAGGAGTCGTCGGCCGTGACGCCGCGCACCCGGCGCACCCCTCGCGCCACCAGCGAGTCGGCCATCGCCTCGAACGCCGCGGTGCGCGTGGGGAAGTAGCGCGCGGAGAGGGTCGGGTCACCGCGGCCCACCAGGACCAGCTCGCCCTCCAGCGTCCCCCCGCGCAGCTCGCCGTCCGCCAGGACCGAGGTCCGATAGCGGTAGTCGGCCGGGAGCAGGTGGGCGGCCGTGGCGGCCACCACCAGCTTCAGGCTGGACGCGGGGACGAAGAGGCGGTCGGCGTGCAGGCGGTACACGGCGCGGCCGGTGGCGGGGTCCCGGACCTCGATCCCCCAGTGGGCGCGCCGGAACGCCGGGCGCTCCACCACCGCCCCGATCCGCGCCTCCAGCGCGGAGTCGCGCGCGAGCGGGGCGGAAGATCGCCCCGGCAGCGGATTTGCAACGTGGTCCAGCGGCCGTCCCGCCCCCGCGGCGGGAAGCAGGAGCGCCAGCAGCGCGGCCGCCGACAGGCGGGCGAGGCGGCGGAGGGCGGACGGAGCGACGGGAGACTTCATGGCGTGCCCGAGATGAGCGATATCCTCTTCGCCGACGACGACGAGGCGATGCGACGGATGGTGGCCGACGTCCTTCGGGCCGGCGGGCACGAGGTGCGCCTGGCCGGGAACGGCGAGCAGGCGCTGGCCGAGCTTCGCCACTCCGTGCCCGACATGGCCGTGCTGGACTACCGCATGGGCCGGCCCGACGGACTGGAGGTATGCCGCGAGATCCGGGCCGACGCGCTGCTGGCCCACCTGCCCGTGCTGATCCTGACGGGCGAGGGCAGGATGGAGGACCGCCTGGAGGGGTTCGACGCCGGGGCCGACGACTACCTGCCGAAGCCCTTCGACCCGCGCGAGCTGCTGGCCCGCGTCTCGGCGCTGCTGCGCCAGGCGCGGCGGGGGCTGGACCGGAACCCCACCACCGGCCTCCCCGGCGGCGACGCCATCCGGGCCGAGATCGAGCGGCGGCGGGTGCAGGGCCGCGCCTTCGCGGTCTGCTACTTCGACCTGGACCACTTCAAGCCGTTCTCCGACCGCTTCGGCTTCAACGTCGCCGACGCCGCCATCCGTGAGGCCGGCGAGGCGGTGCGCGCGCTGGTGGGGGAGGAGGTCTTCGTGGGCCACATCGGCGGTGACGACTTCGTCCTGCTCTGCCGGCCGCAGGACGCCCACGGGCTGGCGGAGGCGGCGCGGAGCCGCTTCCGGCGCGACCTGCCCCGCCACCTCCCGAACGACGAGGCGCGGAGCATCACCTACCGCGCGGCCGACCGCTACGGGGTGGAGCGCGAGTTCCCCATGACCCGGCTCTCCGCCGCCATCGTGCGGGTGGACGCGGGCGCGCACGTCACCCTGGAGGCCCTGGGCTCGCGCGTGGCCGAGGTGAAGCGCGAGGCCAAGCGCGACGACGGCCCCGGCATCGCCGAGGCCGACCTGTCCGTCTCCGTCGGCGGCTGACGG
Organism: Longimicrobiaceae bacterium; assembly: GCA_030146875.1. Taxonomy (GTDB): domain Bacteria; phylum Gemmatimonadota; class Gemmatimonadetes; order Longimicrobiales; family Longimicrobiaceae; genus JASLAX01. The sequence continues at coordinate 14,218 of JASLAX010000222.1, read as the reverse complement.
CCGACGCGAGGCGGCCCCGCTCCGGAGAGATCCGGGGCGGGGCCGCTCGTTCGCGCGCCGGCCGCGTCTACGCCTGGGCGCGGTGCTCCGCGTAGCCGGATCCGCCGTCCACCGGCGGAAGCGAGGGGCGCCGGGACTGGAGCTCGCGGAACTCGTAGACGATCACCCCCTCGTCCGTCACCTCGGAGTTCACGCGCATCCCGTCATCCAGCGAGTTCAGCACCTTCTCGGCCCGCGGCATGGTCCACCCCAGCTCCGACGCCACGTCCGTCACGGTCAGCCGGCCGCCCTTCTCGCCGGCCAGCTTCAGCACCGGGAGCTGCAGCGAGGAGAGGAGGGCCTCGCGCCGCGCCTCGCGGTCGCTCTTCGCGGCCTGGTGCAGCGCGAAGCCGCCGCCGCCGGCGATCATCGCGAACAGGGCGGGGATCAGCTCGGCCTCGCCGATGCCGATGGCCATCATGATGGCGCCGAACACCCAGAGGATCCACGAAGCGACCGTCTTGCCGCTGGTGCCGGGGCGCATCACCGGCATGGGCGCCAGGTCGGTGCGGCCGCCGCCGAGCGCCGAGGCCAGCGCCATGCCGCGCATGCCGTGCTTCCCCCAGCCGTTGCCGCAGCGCGGGCACACGACGTGGTCCTTGCGCATCATGTAGTAGGCGATACCCCCCAGCCCCAGCGCGCCGGCGGTCATGGCGGCCAGCGCCACGCCCGCCACCACGTGGCCGGTGCGCGAGAAGTACATCGCGCCCGGGCCGCGGTACGCGCAGCGTGGGCACAGCCCCAGCACGTCCAGCGCGGTGGGCATGCGGGCGAGCTGCGTGGGCGCCGGGGAGACCCGGGCTCCGCACGTGCCGCACTCGCTTCGTCCGTCGGCGACCTTCGACCCGCAGGTTGAGCAGTACATTGCGCTAGGCTCCATGCCGCTCGCGGCGGCGACGTTCACGTCCGTTCGTGGTCGATCCCCCTCCCGGCGTCCTACGGGCGGCGAATCGGAAAAGATTCACCCGTCCCGGGGGGACGTCCCGGGGTCCGGGGAGAGGCCCCCAGGTGCGGGCGCGGCCCTCCTTGCCTACCTTTCACCACGGCCCGGGGGCGTCCGCCGGTGGGCGACGGGACGCCCGTCCCGGCCCCCGCAATTGCCGCTCCGCGGGCGCCGCCCGCACACCACGACGCACGCAGGACCGATCCAGTGACCTGTACACCGCACGCGCGCTTTCGTGGCGTCGCCCGCCTCGTCCTCGCCGCGCTGGTCGCCGCGGGGTGCTCCGCGCGTCCCGCCCCGCCCGCGCCGGACGCCTCCGCGCCCCGCGCCCGGAACGTCGTGATCATCTCCGTCGACGGGCTGCGCCCGGACGCCATCGAGGCCGCGGGGGCCACGAACCTGCGCGCCATGATGCGCCAGGGAGCCTGGACGCACCAGGCCCGGACCATCGTACCGTCCCGCACGCTGCCGTCCCACGCCTCCATGCTCACCGGGGTGGAGCCCGCGGTGCACGGCCTGACCTGGAACACCGACCGCACGGAGGAGCGGGGCACGGTTCGCGTTCCCACCGTGTTCGACGTCGCGCGCGACGGGGGGCGCGGCACGGCCGCCTTCATGGCGAAGGCCAAGCTCCGCCACCTGATCCACCCCGGGGCCCCGGAGCGCGTGATCGCGCCGCGCGGCAACGAGGTGTGGCTCTCCGCCACCATGGTGGAGGAGGTGGAGCGCCACCTGCGCTACCGCAGGCCCGAGCTGGTCTTCGTCCACCTCTCGGACCCGGACATCAGCGGCCACGCCTTCGGGTGGATGTCCGCCCCGTACCGCTGGGGCGTCCGCCGCGCCGACGCCGCCGTGGGCCGCATCCGCGACGCGGCCATGCGCGCGTACGAGGGGGACGTGGTGGTGATCGTCACCGCCGACCACGGCGGGCACGGGCGCGACCACGGCACGGAGCAGGACGCGGACGTGCTCATCCCCTGGATCGCCTGGGGGCGCGGGGTCACGCCCGGCCGCATCGCCGGCCCGGTTTGCACCTACGACACCGCCGCCACCGCCGTCTGGCTGCTGGGCCTCCCCGTCCCCGAGGGCTGGGCCGGCCGCCCGGTCGCCGAGGCCTTCTCCGCCGCGGCCCGGTAGAGGCGCGGGTTCGGGCTCGGGCCGAGGGTCGATCGGAGGGACGGCGTCGAACCGCATCCCGGCACCCCGCGTCGCACACCCAGCCGGCGAATGAGTTCGCCGTCAGGAACCACGGAGAAAGTCCGCTGCGCGGACTCGCATCCGCCGGAGCCGCGACGAAGGCCCGCCGTCCGAGCACCCCTCCCCCCTCGTGGGGGAGGGGCAGGGGGTGGGGGGCAAGCCGCTCCGGCCGATCCAGACCAACGCCCGCGGCACGGCGGATGTCTGCCGATGGGGCGGAGGTCGACGTCGAGGCGGATGGCGGAGGATGGGCGGCGGATGGCGGAAAGAAGATGCCGGGCCGCCCCGCGTGGGGACGGCCCGGCATCGTGCTTCACCGGCCACGCGGCCGGCCGGCGCCGGCCGCGGGTGACTAGCAGTACTCGGGGTACACCGTGGGGCAGGCGTCCGGCGAGTACGTGGGGTCGCAGTCGTACGTGCAAAGGCCGGTGTGGCAGGCGTCGAACGCCGAGCCGCACGGCTGGCCGTGGCCGCCGCGGCTGGGGTCGTGCCCCTGCACGGTGCCCCGGATCTCGTCGGTCTTCGCGGTCTCGAAGGTCTCGACCGACAGGCTCTCCAGCTCCAGCTTGATCTTCTGCATCTTCGTCCACCCTCGTTTCTGATGGGCTCCGTGCCGGGCGATGGCGCGACACGGACTGGTCCCATCTCCCGTAAGTCGGCCCAGGGACTTGCGGCGCAACGACTTGCCGCCCCCCGTCCGGCCCGCCCCCCTTCGGCGCGGACCGGCGGATACTAACCCTCGCCCGACGAGGGCGGCAAGCTGAACGCGCCGTGACCCGACGGCCCGTGACCACCCTGACCCGAAAGAGGCGGAGAGCGCCGGACGCGCGAAGGCCCCGGACGGCGCTGCCGTCCGGGGCCACTGCGACCGTGCGCGGAGGGCCGCTCTACCAGCGCGCGCGGCTGCCGCGCGCGTCGATGTGGATGAACGGGCCGTGGGCGGAGTTGGCGTGGTACACGCCGGCGCCGCCGGCCAGCTCGGGGTGCTGCTCCTCCACCCGCTCCACCGCGCGGAGGACCACCACCGCGTCGCGCACGTCGCTGCGCCCGTCGCCGTTCAGGTCGTCCATCTGGCCGTCCCGGTCGTTGTCCACCCACACGTCCGACGCGTCGCCGTAGGTGTGGCGCGAGAGCCGCGCGCGGCCGCCCTCGCCCGGGCCGTTGTACGCGGGGGTGCGGAAGCCGCTCATCACCGCCATGTGCTCGGCGCGCACGCCCATGGCGTTCAGCTCCTGCATCACCAGCTCCAGCTTGTCGATCAGGCGCAGGTCCAGGGCCAGGTACTTGGGCCAGACGGAGTGCTGGTTCTTGGTGAGGAAGTTCCGCAGGCGGAAGTGGCGCGAGATCGCCATGTCCTGGTTCTCGGGGGTGACCTCGATGAACCCGGCGGGCGGCGCGTAGGCGTCGGTGCGGTCCTGGCCCTCGGTCCAGTAGCTGCCGATCCGGTAGCCGTTCAGGATCCCGCCCTGCTTGGCCGCGAAGGGCACGCGGGTGATCACGCTCAGCTCGGTGACCTCCTGCGTCCATCCGGGCGCGCGGAGCTGCAGGCGGAAGATGCCGTTGCGCGCGGGCGCCTGCAGGCCGGACCGGAGCGGGGTCTCGCCCAGCAGCCCCGGGCCCGCCGAGCCGGCCAGCGGGAGCCAGCGGTACGCCACGTCGGCCGGCTCGCTGCCGTTCCACTCGATGGGGAGCTGCAGCGGCTGGCCCGCGTCGGTGAACACCACCCGCAGGGCGCCGCTCCGGCCGAACGCCCGGTCCGCCAGCCTGGCGAGGGCCTCGCCCCCCGTCCGGTGGCCGTCCGCGCGCAGCAGGGTGCGGGCGGCGGGGGCGGCGGTGTCCGGCGTGGCGAGGCCGAGGGACGCGCCGGTGCACACGGCGACGGCCAAGGCGGCGGCGAGGGCGCTGGTCCGGGGATGGGGCATGACGGCTCCTGAGCTGCGGCGCTGCGGGGGGATGGGATCGGGATGCGGTTTGCGCCGGAACGGGGCGCGGGGTGGGTCCGGGGGCCGCAAAGGCCTGGACCCGCGACGGGGGGCCGTAGGGGCCGGCCGGGCGCGAGGGAAGCCCTCCACCCGGTACAACGCGGGGACGGCACCTCCGCCGGGGAGCGGAGAGCGCGATCGCCGCGGAGCCCGCCCGTCCGGAAGCCTTCCCCACGGGCGCGGGCGCCCGTTCGCGGGGTGGCACGCCACGGGGGCGCACCGTAGATTCGGCGTCTCTGACGAGGGGTTCGACGGGAAGATACCCGCGCTCCCGCCGCCCTGTCAATCGAAGCGCCCGCACGGAGAGATGCCCGACCCCCGCCGCGACCCCGACCGTCCCCGCGTCGCCCTGGTGATCCTGGACGGCTGGGGCCTGCGCGAGCCCACCCCCGACAACGCCGTAACCTCTGCCCACGCCCCGACCTGGCGGCACCTGTGGGAGGAGGGGGCCTACCCCCGGGCACGCCTCACCACGCACGGTCCGGCCGTGGGCCTGCCCGAGGGGCAGATGGGGAACTCCGAGGTGGGCCACATGAACCTCGGTGCGGGACGTGTCGTGATGCAGTCGCTCCAGCGCATCCACACCGCCATCGCCGGGGGCGAGATGGCGCGCAACGAGACGCTGGGCGCCCTTCTCCGCGGCGTGCGCGAGCGCGGCGCCACGCTGCACCTGATGGGCCTCGTCGGCCCTGGCGGGGTGCACGCGGTGGACGAGCACCTCTTCGCGCTCTGCGACCTGGCCGCGGCGGAGGGGGTCCCGCGCGTGCGCATCCACGCCTTCCTGGACGGCCGCGACACCCCGCCGCGGTCGGGGCGCGAGTACCTGGCCCACGTGATCGGACGCACGGAGCGGGCGGAGGGCTGCCGGGTCGCGACGGTGACCGGCCGCTACTGGGCCATGGACCGCGACCGCCGCTGGGACCGCACCGAGAAGGCGTACCGCGCGCTGGTGGAGGGCGCCGGCATCGCCGTCGCGGACCCCGTGGCGTCGATCGCGGACGCCTACGCGGCGGGGGAGGGCGACGAGTTCGTGGAGCCGCGAGTGGTCGTGGGGACGGACGGCGAGCCGCTGGGGCGGGTGCGCGACGGCGACGCCATCGTCTTCTTCAACTTCCGCGCGGACCGCATGCGGCAGATCACCCGCGCGCTGGCGGACCCGGCGTTCGACACCTTCGTGCGCGGCCAGGGCCCGCCGCGCGTGGAGGTGGCCACGATGACGCGGTACGACGAGGACCTGCCCCTCCCGGTGATCTTCCCGCCGCAGCCGCTCACCCACCTGCTGGCCGACGTGCTGGCGGAGCGGGGGATGACCGGCTTCCGCACCGCGGAGACGGAGAAGTACCCGCACGTCACCTACTTCTTCAACGGCGGGGGGGAGGACGCGCCCGCGGGGGAGACCCGCCGCCTGGTGGCCTCGCCGAGGGTCGCCACGTACGACCTGCAGCCGGAGATGAGCGCGCCCGAGGTCACCCGCGGCCTGGTGGAGGCCGTGCGCTCGCGGGAGCACGACCTGATGGTGTGCAACTACGCCAACCCGGACATGGTGGGGCACACCGGGATCCTGGAGGCGGCGATCCGCGCGGTGGAGACGGTGGACGCCGGGGTGGGCGAGGTGCTGCAGGCCTGCCGCGAGACCGGGACCACTCTGCTGGTGACGGCGGACCACGGCAACTGCGAGCAGATGTGGGACCCCACGACGAACGGCCCCCACACGGCGCACACGACCAACCCGGTGGGGATCGTGCTGGTGGAGCCGGAGGGGCGGCGCACGGCGGAGGGGATGGCCGACGGGGCGCTCTGCGACGTGGCGCCCACGGTGCTGGGGCTGCTGGGCGTGCCGCAGCCGCCGGAGATGACCGGCCGCGACCTCCGCCGCCCGCGCGGGTGAAGCGGCGCTCCCGCGCCGACTTGCGCCGCGCGTGGAACAAAGGCTAGCTTCGGGCCGCTATAAGACGACCACGGCACCGGTCCCGGACGGAGCGCGTCCGGGACCGTCTCGCTTCCGGCGCCCCGCCGCGCCGCCCGAGCACACACGTTTCTTCCGAGCACCGAGCCAACGATGCGACGCATCCGGATCGCGGGGCTGTTCCTCCCGGCCCTCCTCCTCGCCGCGGGGACCCTTCGCGCGCAGCAGGTCCCCTCGCCCTTCCGGTACATCGAGCACACGCAGTCGGCGGGCGTCTTCGGCGGGTGGGTGTTCTCCGACCCCGAGATCCTGCTGAGGAAGGACAGGCCGGTGGAGTTCGGCGCGCGCCCCGGCCCGATGGTCGGCGTGCGCTACGAGGGGCGCATCGCCGGCCCCGCATCGGCCACGGGCTCCATCGCCTTCATGCCCACCAAGCGGCGGGTGTACCTGGCCGACGTGAGCGCCGACTCCACCCAGGTCACGCCCACCTTCACGGGCACCGAGTCGAACGTGCGGCTGCTGATGGCCGACGCGGGGTTCCGCTTCAACGTGACCGGGCCGCGCACCTGGCACCGCCTGGCGCCCTTCGCCACGGCGAACTTCGGGATCGTGGCCGACCTGGCCGGGAGCTCGCCCGCCGAGGACGTGCTGCCGGACAACGAGAAGTTCGAGTTCGGCCCGTCGATTGCATTGGGCGTGGGCATCGGCACGGAGTGGTTCCCCTCCGATCGCCTCTCGGTCCGGATCGACCTGACCGACCGGCTCTGGAGGCTCAAGATCCCGCAGGGGTTCCTGCTCACGCCCAACGCCAGCGACGCCGAGTGGACCCACAACTTCGGGGTCTCCATCGGAGGGGCGCTGCACTTCTGACCGCCTGGAGGGTGCGATGGCCCGGGACTTCAGCGACCTGTACGACTTCGGCACCATGTCGGACGACGAGATCTACGACGTCGTGATGCAGCACCTGGGCGAGTACCCCGAGCTGGACATGGGGTGGATCGAGGTGGCGGTGAACGACGGGCACGTGGTGCTGAGCGGCCGGGTGGGGTCCGACGGAGAGGCCCAGGTGGCCGAGAAGACGCTGGTGGAGGTGCTGGGCCTGGAGCGGCTGACCAACGAGCTGGTGGTGGACGAGCTGCACCGCGGCGGCGCGCCCGAGGCGGCGGACGACGCGGCCATGCTGGACCGCGAGTCCGACTCGCAGCTCGGCGACCCCAACGACCAGCAGTCGGACACGGCGGCGCACCTGGTCGAGGACCTGGACGCGCAGGCGTTCGGGACGCACGACATGGGCGCCGCGATCCAGGACGGCGCGTCGTACAACCCGCCCGACCGCGCCATCCCCGACGGCTACACGTCGCGCGAGAACCACTGAGCGCCGCGCGAAGAGACGAGGCCCCCCGCCACGCGGCGCGGGGCCTCGTCGCGTTTCAGCTCTGGAGGCGTCCACCGCTCGCGTCCGCGGAGGACTTCGCGCGCGGCGGGCGACGACAGCAGGGACGCGGAGTTGGAAAAGAGAGTTCGCGGAGGAGAAACGAGGAAACGGACCGGAGCCCCTCCGCGAGCTCGTGTACTCCGCGAAACTCCCTTCCTGCAGTTGGTCGCCGGAAGGACGAGACGTCGGCCGGCTCCTGCCGACGCCGAACGTCCCCTACCCCGCGTCCTGCGCGAAGGCGTCGGGCTTGGTCGGGTCGCCGGGCACGTCCACGCGCACGGTGAGCTGGCTCACCACGCCGCGCACGCCGGGGGTCTCCCAGGCGTCGTCCCAGGCGTAGCGCGCCTCCAGGAAGTCGTCCACCTCGCCGCGAAGGGTGACCACGCCGTCGTCCACCTGCACCTGGATGCGCTCGGCGTCGAGCCACGAGTCGCGCTGCATCCGTTCGCAGACGCCGCGCAGCACCTCGCCGTCCTCGTCCCGCTCTCCGTAGTCCTCGCGCCCGCCGGAGCGCCCGTAGGCGTCGGGGTCGTGCACCGGCCCGCGCTGCATCTCCGGGTGGCGGCGGTACGCCTCCTCGGGCACGAAGGGCTCGCGGGCGGTCCCGCCGCTCCAGGCGTCGTAGCCGCGCGAGCGCGAGGGACGGCCCCACGCCGCGTCCGACCCGCCGTGGCCGCCACCACCCGGCGGCCCGCCGAAGCCCGGGTACGCCTCGCCGTAGATGCCGCGCCCGTACCCTCCGGCCGGACCGCGCGCCGCGCCGCCGTACCCGCGGTCGTACCGTGCTCCTCCCTGCCACCCGCCCTGCCCGCCGCGGGGCGGCTCGGGGGCGTGGAAGCCCCACCCGCCGCCGAACGGCCGGCCGCGCCCCGGCGGCGACCCCTGCCCCCACCCGCCGTACGGCGGCCAGCCGCCGCGCGGCCCTGCGAATCCCCGGTCGTAGCTCATCCCCGCCCTCCGTTCCTGGGTGGCGCGCGGCCCGCCGCCGCGCCGGTCCCGACACGGTGCGCGGGCGCGCAAGACGCGTTCCGCCCGCCTTGATCCCGCCCCCGGCGCGGGGTAGGTTGCGTCATCCCCCGCGACCGGAGCCGCCGTGCCCCCCACCCCGCCCGCCCCCGCCCCGCTCGGCGCCGTCCTGACGGGCGGCGGGAGCCGGCGCTTCGGGTCGCCCAAGGCGCTGGCGGCGGTGGGCGGCCGCCCCATCGCCGCCCGCGCGGCCGCCGCGCTCCGCCGGGCGGGCGCGGCGGTCGTCCTCGTGGCGGGCGAAGCGGCGCCCTGGGCCTCGCTGGGCCTTCCGGTCGTCCCCGACCGCATCCCGGGCGCCGGCCCGGTCGCCGGGGTGGAGGCCGCCCTGCGCCGCGCGGTGGAGGAGGGGCGCCCGGGCGCCCTCTGCGTCGCGTGCGACCTGCCCTTCCTCTCCCCCGCCCTGCTGCGCCGCCTGGTTGCCATGGGCCTGGAGAGCGGCGCGCGGGCGGTGGTGCCGGAGAGCCCCGGGCGGCGGGGATACGAGCCGCTCTGCGCCTGGTACGCCGCGTCCGCCCTCCCCGAGGCCGAGGTCCTTCTCGACGCCGGCGGGGGGCCGCTGGTGGCGCTCCTCGACGTGCTGCACGCCGTCCGCCTCCCCCTGGCGGATGTCCTTGAGAGCGGCGATCCCGCCGTCCTCTTCCTGAACGTCAACACGCCGGAGGATCACCTGCGCGCGGAGGAGGTCGCCGCCCGCTCGACGGAGGGGGTCGGATGAGCGGAGATCCGGAGATCCCCCCCGTCGTCTCCGTCGTGGGCCGCAAGAACAGCGGGAAGACGACGCTGGTGGTGGCCGTGGCCGCGGAGCTGAAGCGGCGCGGGCTGCGCGTGGCGACGGTGAAGCACGGGCACCACGACTTCCGCTTCGACACGCCCGGAACCGACTCGTACCGCCACTTCCACGAGGGCGAGGCGGAGGCGGTGGCGATGGTGGGCGGCGACCGCGTGGCGCTGGTGATGCGCTTCCCCGGCGAGCCGGACCCGCAGGAGGTCGTCCGCCGCTTCTACGCCGGCCGAGGGTACGACGTCGTGCTGGTGGAGGGCTACAAGCACGGCCCGTTCGCGAAGGTGGAGGTCTTCCGCCGCGCGCTGCACGACCGGCCGATCCTGGATCCCACGGACGCGGACGCCGCCGCGCGCTTCCTGGCCGTGGTGACGGACGACGCGGCGCTCGACGTCCCCTGCCCCGTGATCCTCCTGGACGCGGACGGCGGCACGCACGTCGCCGCCGTCGCGGACCTGCTCGCGCGCTTCGCCCGCGGAGGCGGGGATGCGGCGTGATCCCGTGACGGCGGACTGGCTGGGGGCGGAGGAGGCGCGCGACCGCATCCTGGCGGGCGTGGACCGGCTGGGGACCGAGCGGCGGGCGCTCCTGGCCGCGCTGGGCTCGGTGCTGGCGGAGGACGTCGTCTCGCCCGTGGACCTGCCGCCGTGGGACAACAGCGCCATGGACGGCTTTGCCGCGCGCTCCGCGGACGTGCTGGGGGCGACGGAGGCGGAGCCGCGCGTGCTGCGCGTGGTGGACGACGTGCCGGCGGGCCGGTTCCCCTCGCGCCCCGTGGGGCCCGGCGAGGCGATCCGGGTGATGACGGGCGCGCCGGTGCCCGACGGCGCCGACGGCGTGGTGCGGGTGGAGCACACCGACGGGGGAGCGGGGATCGGAACGGCGGCGGGGCGGGTGGAGATCCGCGCCGACGCCGACGCCGGCCGCAACGTGCGCCCCCGGGGGGAGGACGTGCGCCGCGGCGCCCACGTCCTCCTCGCGGGCACCGTGCTCGGCCCGCCGGCGCTGGCCGTCGCCGCCTCCGTGGGGCGCGGCGAGCTCTCCGTGGTGCGCCGCCCGCGCGTGGGCATCCTGACGTCCGGCGACGAGCTGGTGGAGGTGGAGGGGTTCGCCGAGGTGCTGGCGGGGCGGCGCATCGTCTCGTCCAACTCGTACGCACTGGCCGCCCAGGTCGCCGCGCTGGGGATGGAGCCGGTGCCGCTGGGGATCGCGGCGGACGCGCCGGACGCCGTGCGCGAGCGGGTGCTGGCAGCCGCCGGCTGCGACGCGCTGGTGACCAGCGCGGGCGTGAGCGTGGGCGAGCACGACCACCTGCTGGCGGTGCTGCAGGGCCTGCGGACGGAGGTCGCCTTCTGGCGGGTGAGGGTGCGGCCGGGCTCCGCCCTGGCCTTCGGGCGCATCGGCGCGCTGGGCGGCATCCCGTGGTTCGGCCTGCCGGGGAACCCCGTCTCCACCACCGTCTGCTTCGAGGTCTTCGTGCGCCCCGCGCTGCTGCGGATGGCCGGCCACGCGCGCGTACACCTGCCCACGGTGGAGGTCGTGCTGGGCGACGACCACCCCGCGCGCCCCGGCCTCACCCTCTTCCCCCGGGTGCGCCTGGAGCGCGACGGGGAGGGCGCCCCGCGCGCCCGCCTCACGGGGTCGCAGAGCAGCGGCGTGGCCACCTCCATGGCGATGGCGGACGCGCTCGCCGTGATCCCCCAGGACCGCGCGGGGGCGCGAACGGGCGACCGGCTGCGCGCCATCGTCCTGGGCGGCGCGCCGCTGGAGGACGAGCCCGGCTGGTAGGACGCCCGCGGAGAGCCCGCCGGAGAGATGGTCGCCACCGGGGGAGGGGGGACGATCGGCAGGCGCCCGCCCCTTCCGTCTCCGCGCCTCCGCGCGAGGCCCGTTCAAGCCGATCCCACCCCTCCGCCGCGTAACCGCGCGGTAACGGGCACAGGGGGTGCATCGTCATCGCCCGACTCGTTCGGAGGAGACCCGTGGAGAACCGTGACTTCCCGCTGTTTCGCGCCGGCCTGATCCTGGTGGCGCTGGCCGCCCTGATCGGCATCGGCGTCTCCCTGGCCACCGGGAGCCGCCCTGGCGCGCGTGGGAACGACGACGCGAGGGCGGAGGCGTCGAAGGACAGGAACGACGAGGGCAAGGGAAAGAAGAAGAAGAAGGATAAGGTCGACCCCGCCGTGGCCGTGGTGGGGGCGGACAGCGGGCTCTGCCGCGTGGTCGGAGGCCCGTCGCCGCTGCCGGCCGAGGTGCGGGAGTCCAGCGGGGTGGCGCACGGGGCCGGTGGCGTGGCGTGGACGATGAACGACTCCGGCGACCCCGCGCTCTTCGCGGTGGGGACCGACGGGCGCCTGCGCTCGCGGGTGCTGCTGGCGGGCGCCCGCGTGCAGGACTGGGAGGACATCGCGGCCGGCCCCTGCGGGGGCGGCCGCTGCCTGTACGTGGGCGACATCGGCGACAACGAGGCCGCGCGCCCCGAGATCGTCGTCTACCGCGTCCGCGAGCCGGCGGCGGGCGCGTCCGAGTCGGGCCGGGTGGAGGCGCTGCGCGGGCGGTACCCCGACGCCGCGCAGGACGCGGAGGCGATGTTCGTGCTCCCCGACGGCCGCGTGCACATCGTCACCAAGGGCGAGAGCGGCCCCATCGCCATCTACCGCTTTCCCGCGAACGCGGCCCCGGGGGCGGCGACCACCCTGGAGCGCGTCGCCACGCTCGGCGCCGAGGAGGTGGAGCGCCTGGACCGCATCACCGGCGCCTCCGCCTCGCCCGACGGACGCTGGGTGGCGCTGCGGACGCTGCGCAACGTGACGCTGGTACCCACGGCGGAGCTGCTGGCGGGGCGGGTGGAGGCGGGGCGGGCCTACGACGTGGGCCCGCTGGACGAGGCGCAGGGCGAGGGGATCGGGCTGGGGGAGGGCGGCAACGTGCTCCTCACCAGCGAGGCGGGGAAGAAGGACCAGCCGGGCACCATCACGCGCCTGGCCTGCCGCCTGGACTGACGGCGGCGAGCCCGCCGCCGGAGGGGGTGGACGAGAGAGGGTGGAGGCCCGGCGGGCCTCCACCCTCTCTCGCCGTCGTGCGCGCCTTCCGGGTCAGTCGTCCTGGCCCTCGAGCTTGAACCAGAGCTTGATGGTGACCTGGAACTCCACCACGTCGTTCTCGCGCACGTAGCCGCGCTGCTCCACCACCTCGAACCACTCCAGCAGCCGCAGCGTCTCGCCGGCGCGCTTCACCGCGTGCCGCACGGCGTCGGCGAAGCTCTCCCGCGAGGTTCCCACCATCTCGATCGACTTGTACACGCCGCCCATCGTCCCCTCCCGTGGTCGAAAGTTCCTCAGGGTCGGCCGGTGCCCAGCACCCGCGCCGCGGGCTCGTGCAGCCGGCCGTTGCTGGCGAGCGCGGTGCTCCACGCGGAGACCGCGCCGCCGTCGAACCGGGTGAAGCGCCCCCCCGCCTCCTCCAGCAGCACCTGCATGGGCGCGTAGTCCCAGTACGAGCCGGAGATGGGGTCCGCCAGCAGGTCCACGCGCCCGGTGGCCACCAGGAAGTAGCCGTACCCGTCGCCCCAGGTGCGCGCGAACCTCGTGCCGGCCACCAGGCGGCCGAACCCCGCGCGGTCCTCCGGGTTCGACCGGTCGCGCCAGTACTCGAATCCCGAGGTGACCAGGCGCGCGGAGGCCAGGTCGTCGCACTCCGAGACCCGCGCCCGCTCCCCGTCCACCCACGCCCCCGCCCCACGCGCCGCCACCAGCGTCTGCCCGGTCACCGGCAGGTGGCAGCACCCCAGCACGGGCACGCCGTCCTCCTCCAGCGCCAGCAGCACGGCGTACAGGGGGACCCCGGTGGAGAAGGAGCGCGTGCCGTCGATGGGGTCCAGGATCCAGCGGCGCCCGCTGCGCCCGAAGGTCTCCTCCCCCTCCTCGCCCAGGATCCCGTCGCCGGGGAAGCTCTCAGCCAGCAGTTCGCGCAGGTGCGCCTCGGCGGCCAGGTCCGCGGCGGTGACCTCGCTCCCGTCGCCCTTGTAGTCGACCGCCGCGCGGCCGAAGTGCTCCAGCGTGATCCTGCCCGCCGCGCGCGCCGCGTCCGACGCGAAGCGCATCAGGTCGTCCCGGTCGTTCATCCCCTCGCCTTCCCCTCCGCGCGCGGCCCGCGCGACACGTACGGCGAGCCGCGCACCGCGAAGCGGAGCGGCCAGTCGACCGCCCGCGTGATCCCCACCCTGGGCCCCACCGCCACTTCCGCGTCCCCCACGCGCGTCCCCGCCTCCAGCCGGAGCGGGGGCAGGTCCAGCGCGTGGCGGTTCAGCGCCCCGTCCACCCCCAGCGCGCGCGCCAGGTTCCCCGGCCCGCGCATCAGCTCCACGTCCGGCCGCCCCCCCCGCCGCTCGCGGGCCGCGTCGATCCCCTCCACCGGCCGCCCCGCGCGGAGCAGGACGGCGGCGGGGTGGCCCTCCGCGTCCGTGACCACGTTGATGCACCAGTGCATCCCGTAGATCAGGTAGACGTAGGCCGTTCCCGGCGGGCCGAACATGGGGTCGTTGCGCGCCGTGCGCCCGAAGCGCGCCGCGGCGTGCGAGGCGTCGTCCTCCGGCCCCACGTAGGCCTCCGTCTCCACGATCTCCGCAACCACCCGGGCGCCTCCGACGTCCGACACCAGACGCGCTCCGAGCAGGTCCCGCGCCACCTGCGCCGCAGGACGGGCGCACCATTCCGCCGGGACGGGGCCGGGACGCGGGGAGCGCCGCGCCCGGCCGGAGCGGGGCGCGGCGCTCTTCCGCGGTTCCTGCGTCACTCCGCCGCGGGCGAGCCCGCGCCGCGGCGCCCGCGGCCGCGTCCACCCCGACCTCCGCGACCACGGCCCTCCTCGCCCTCGGCCGGGGCCTCGGGCGTGGGCTCGGGAGCAGCGG
>JASLAX010000206.1 GCA_030146875.1 Longimicrobiaceae bacterium | reverse complement strand
CACCTTCGCCTGGTTCGGGCAATATCGTCGGCTCAGCAAGGACTACGAGGAGCGGACCACAGCCAGCGAAGCCATGATCCACCTCGCTATGATCCAGCTCATGGTCCGCAGGATCGACAATTCTTAAACACACTCTTAGATTGGCCAACGGACTGATACTGTTCTCTCGCGACCTCTCCATCTATGGAATACGAACGATCCTCGACCGATCGCCTACCGCACCGGTCCAACCGTTTGACGTATTTCGTCCAAACCTTGGGGCTCGGGTGCCAGGAGCCTCTGCCGATGCATTCTTCGTTGGCTACTACGCGGACACCGGTGATCGCTTGGGTATCCTCAATTCATCAGGCGAGGTATTTCGGTGCGGGCGAGGTGACCCTGCAGTGCTCGAAACATGGCCCTCGTTTGACGAAATGCTCGTGAGTGAGGTAGAGCGGTACGCATCCTTGTATGATAGCGAAGGCCGAATGCGCACCGCTGCATTGGAAATGTGAGACCTGAAAGGAGTCACCATGCGTCGACGCATCGCGGCGGTCGGATTACTGGTTCTGGGCGGCTTGTGCAGGAGGCCCCCGTCCTCACAGCTCAACACATGCACCCTGCCGGTCAACCGCGGCGGGCGGGGGGCGCGCGAGTCCGCCGACTTTGGGCGAGATCGCGTGCACGTCGGCTGGCCCGCGCCGTACCTGTGGCAGAACGACCGCAGCCGGCCGCGTGGCTCCAGCGCCTGGATGGGCAGCCTGATCGAAGGTGGCCGCGACGCCAGCGGGCAGATGTACAAGCGGGACCGGTGGTACGGCCCGGAGAGCTGCCGCCGATGCCGGCGCAGCGGCATTGTGGCCGGACCACCAACGACGCCGGCCCGCTCCGAACGTCCGGAGCGGGCCGGCTTCGGCCACGCGAGGAGAGGCGGTCTTCCACCTCTCCCGACCTCCTACCCTCCGGCCGAGTCGTCCTCCGCGGGATCCTCCCCCGCCTCGGCGGCCTCGGCCTCGAGCAGGGCCTGCACCTCCTCGTCGGTCAGGTCGCCCATCTCGTCCAGCAGGCGCTCCATGGTGGCGGCCTGCTCGGCCTCGATCGCCTGCGCCAGGCCGGCCACGGTGGGGTTCTCGAAGAAGGTCCGCAGCGGCAGCTTGACGTCGAAGGCCTGCTTCACCCGCGAGACCACCTGCGTGGCGAGCAGCGAGTGCCCGCCCAGGGCGAAGAAGTCGTCGCGAATGCCCACGCGCTCCACGCCCAGCACCTGCCGCCAGATGTCCACCACCGCCTGCTCCGTCTCGTCGCGCGGCGGCTCGTACGGGCGGTCGCCGCCGCCGCCCAGCTTGGGCTCCGGCAGGGCGCGCCGGTCCACCTTGCCGTTGGGCGTGAGCGGCAGCTCCGGGATCCCCGCGAACGCCGCGGGCACCATGTAGTCGGGCACCCCCGCCTTCACGTGGTCGCGCAGGTCGGCCAGGGCTTCCGGCCCCGCTCCCTCCACCGGCACCACGTACGCGAAGAGGAACTTGTCGCCGCGCGGGTCGTCCCACGCCACCACCACCGCGTCCTTCACCGCCGCGTGGCTCCGCAGCGCCACCTCGATCTCGCCCACCTCCACACGGTGGCCGCGGATCTTCACCTGGAAGTCCTTCCGCCCCAGGTACTCCACCGCCCCGTCGGGGAGCCAGCGCCCCAGGTCCCCCGTGCGGTAGCGCCGCGTCCCGCCGTCTTCGGCCCCGAACGCCGCCGCCGTCTCCTCCGGGCGGTTCCAGTAGCCCAGCGCCACCGCCTCGCTCTCCACCTCGATCTCGCCCACCCCGAAGGTGGCGACCTGCTCGCCGGCGGGCGTCATCAACCGAACCGAGGTGCCCTCCACCGGGAAGCCGACGGGAACGCTGTTGCGCTCGATCTCCGTCTCCCGGTCGATCATCTGCTGCAGCGCCAGCGTGCTCTCCGTGGGCCCCAGGCCGTTGACCAGCACGCAGTCCGGACGGAAGTGCGAGCGCCACAGCTCCACGTCGCGCCGCTGCGCCTCCTCGCCGCCCAGGACGACTCGCGTCACCCCGTCCAGCACCTCGCCCGGCTCCAGCGAGCCGATCAGGTGCCGGAAGACGGTGGGCGTGGAGTGGTAGAGCGTGATCCCCTGCTCCCGCACCCACTCCGGGAGCTCGGCCGCCGCCTCGTCCTTCCACGAGAAGGGGCAGAGCGTGGCGCCGTTCAGCAGCGCGCCCCAGATGCCCATCACCGCGGCGTCGAAGGTGTAGCTGCTGAACAGCGTCAGCCGGTCGGCGGAGGAGATGTGGAGCGCGTGGGTGTACGCGCGGATGTGGTGCAGCACGTTGCGATGCGACTGCACCACGCCCTTGGGCCGCCCCGTCGATCCCGAGGTGTAGAGGACGTACGCCGGCTGGTCCGGCGACACTGTCCTGGACCCCGCGAGCGTCCCCCCGTCCGCCGCGCCGGACGACGCCGCGCCCTCCGCGTCGAGGACCAGCACGCGCACGGCGCCCTCCGCCAGCTCCTCGGCGAGCGCGCGGTTGCGCTCGTTGGTCAGGATGGCCGCGGCGCCCGAGTCGGAGAGGATGTACGCCACCCGCTCGCGCGGGTACGCCGGGTCCAGCGGCACGTACGTGCGCCCCGCCTTCAGCGCGCCCAGGATGCCGGCCAGCATGGGCGCGTCGTGCTCGAAGAGCAGCGCCACCCTCTCGCCCTCGACGGAGGCGGCCACGCGCGCCGCGGCGTCCGCGCGCGCGTCCAGCTCCGCGTACGTCCACTCGTGCGCCGTGGTCCGCACCGCCACCCGCTCGGCGTTCGCCGCGGCGACGGACTCGAAGCGCCCGTGCAGGGTCGCGTCCGCGTCCTCGGTCCACTCCCGGAACGGCAGGGCGACGGCCACACGGTTGGCGCCGGACGCGTGCGCCCGGGCCTGCTCCGGGGTGCGCAGCGGCACCTGGGAGAGGCGCAGGTCCGGGTTCTCCAGCACCGCGGCCAGGAGCGTGCCCAGGTGGGCCATCATCTCCTCCATGCGCGCGCGGTCGAACAGGTCGGTGTTGTACACCAGGCCCAGGCCCAGGCCGTCCGGCGTCTCCTGCGCGTACAGGTTCAGGTCGAACTTGGCCTCGGGCTCGCCCCCGCCGCCGCCGAAGTTCTCCACCCGCAGGCCGCCGCGCTCGGGCGCCGCTTCGCCGCCCAGGTTCAGCATGTTGAACATGACCTGGAAGAGCGGCGTGTGCGACAGGCTGCGCTCCGGCTGGATCTCCTCGAGCAGCTTCTCGAAGGGCACGTCCTGGTGGGCGTACGCGCCCAGGGTGGTCTCCCGCACCTGCGCCACGATCTCGCGGAAGGTGGGATCGGCCGAGAGGTCGGACCGCAGCGCCAGCGTGTTCAGGAAGAGGCCCACCAGCCCCTCCGTCTCCGCCCGGTTCCGCCCGGCGATGGGGGTGCCCACCACCACGTCCGTCTGGCCCGACCAGCGCGCCAGCAGCGCCTGGAACGCCGCCAGCAGCGTCATGAAGAGCGTGGCGCCCTCGCGGCGGGAGAGGTCCTGCAGCGCCGCCACGGCCTCCTTCGGCAGCGCGCCGCCCACCAGGCCGCCGTGGTGCGTCTGCACCGCGGGGCGCGGCCGGTCCATCGGGAGCTCGATGGGCTCCGGGAGCGGCGTGAAGCGGCCCTTCCAGTAGTCGAGCTGCCGCTCCAGCGCCTCGCCCTGCAGCCAGCCCCGCTGCCAGACGGCGTAGTCGGAGTAGCGCACCGGCAGCGGCGGCAGCGGGCTGGGCCGCCCGGCCGCGAACGCCTCGTAGAGCGCGGAGATCTCCGCCCGCACGATCCCGCTGCTCCACCCGTCGCTCACCACGTGGTGAACGCCCATCGCCAGCACGTGCTCCCGGTCCGACGCCTTCAGCAGCCTGGCGCGGAAGAGCGGCCCGGTCGCGAGGTCGAACGGACGCCCAGCATCCTGGGCTACGATACGCATCACCTCCGCGGTCCGCTCCTCCTCGCCCAGGTGGGAGAGGTCCACGACCTCCAGCCGGAACGGCTCGTGCGGCGTCACGTGCTGCACCGGGCCGTCCGGCCCCTGCCGGAAGACGGTCCGCAGCGACTCGTGGCGCTCCACCAGCGCGTCCACCGCCCGCTCCAGGGCGGCGGCGTCCAGCGTACCCGTCAGCTTGAGCGGCGACGGCATGTTGAAGAGGGTGGAGCCCGGCTCCATCTGGTCCAGGATCCAGAGCCGCTCCTGCGCGAACGAGAGCGGCACGTCGCCGTCGTGCTCCGCGCGCACCAGCGGCGGGGCGCCGCCGCCGGCGTCCGCCCGCACCGCGTCGTCCACCCGCGCGGCGAAGCCCTCCAGCGTGGGCCGCTCGAAGAGCGCCCGCAGCGGCACCTCCACCCCGAGGGTCTCCCGCACGCGGGAGACGACGCGGGTGGCCAGCAGCGAGTGCCCGCCCAGGTCGAAGAACGAGTCCTGCGCCCCCACGCGGGCGGCGTTCAGCAGCTCCGACCAGAGCGCCGCCAGCGTCGCCTCGGTCTGCGTGCGCGGCGCCACGTACTCCACCGCCGAGCCCACCTCCGGCGCCGGCAGCGCGCGGCGGTCCACCTTTCCGTTCGCCGTCAGCGGGATGCTCTCCACCGACACGAAGGCGGAGGGCACCATGTACTCCGGCAGCCCCGCCCGCAGGTCGGCGCGCAGGGCGGCGACGTCCACCTCCCCCTCCGCCGGGACCACGTACGCCACCAGCCGCCGGTCGCCCGGCGCGTCCTGGCGCGCCAGCACCGCCGCGTCGCGCACGGAGGGGTGGGCCAGCAGGACGGCGCGCACCTCTCCCGGCTCGATGCGGAAGCCGCGCACCTTCACCTGCTCGTCCAGCCGGCGCACGAACTCCATGGCGCCGCCGCGGTTCCACCTCACCCCGTCGCCCGTGCGGTAGAGCCGCTCCCCGTCGCCCCAGGGCGAGGGGACGAAGCGCTCCGCCGTGAGCCCCGCGCGGCCCGGGTAGCCGCGGGCCAGCCCGTCGCCGCCCAGGTACAGCTCGCCCACCACGCCCTGCGGCACCGGCCGCATGGCCTCGTCCAGCACGTACGCCGTGGTGTTGGCGACGGGACCGCCGATGGGCACCGTGGCCGCGTCCGCGGAGAGAGCGCCCACCGGGTGCCAGGTGGCGAAGGTGGTGCTCTCCGTGGGTCCGTAGACGTTGATCAGCCGCTCCGGCCCGCCGGCCGCCAGCACGCGCCGCGCGCTGCCGGGGTCCGCCGCCTCGCCGCCGAAGAGCAGGTGCCGCACGCCCGCGAAGCCGCCGGGCACCTCGCGCGCCACCTGGTCGAAGAGCGCCGTGGTGAGGAACGACGCCGTCACCCCCTCGCGCCGGAACGCCTCCACCAGCGCGCGCGGCGACAGCGTGTCGTCGCGCGAGACGCCGACCAGCGCGGCGCCGTTCAGCAGCGCCCCCCAGACCTCGAAGGTGGCCGCGTCGAACGAGGCGTTGGAGACCTGCGCCACGCGGTCCTCCGCCGTCAGCCGCGCGTAGTCGCTGTCCCGCACCAGCCGCACGATGCCGCGGTGCGGGACGGCGATTCCCTTGGGCCGCCCGGTGGAGCCGGAGGTGTAGACGACGTACGCCAGGCTCTCGGGGAAGAGCGCGGCGTCCGGGTCGGCGTCGGGCTCGCCCGCCAGCGCCGCGGCGTCGCGCCGCAGGGAGACGACGGGCCCCGCGAAGGCGGAGAGCGCCTCGGGCACCTCGTCCTCCACCACCAGCGCCGAGACGCCCGCGTCCTCCAGCATGAAGGCCAGCCGCTCCGCCGGGTACGCCGGGTCCAGCGGCACGTACGCCCCGCCCGCCTTGAGCGCCGCCAGCATGGCGACCACCAGGCCCGCGGAGCGCTCCATCGAGATCCCCACCCGCGCCTCCGGCCCCACGCCCAGGGCGCGGAGGCGGTGGGCCAGGCGGTTGGCCCGCGCGCGCAGCTCCGCGTAGGTCAGCGCCTCCCCGCCGAAGCGGACCGCGAGCGCGTCCGGCGCCGCGCCCGCCGTCTCGTCGAAGAGCGAGACGACGTGGCGGTCGCGCGGGTACTCCGTCGCGCTCCCGCCCCGCTCCACCAGCGCGCCCATCTCCTCGTCCGCCAGCAGCGTGACGCGGGAGAGCGGCCGGTCCGGGTCCGCCACGACCTGCGAGAGCACCCGCCCGAAGCGCTCCAGGATCGCGGTCGCCGTGTCGGCGTCGAAGATGTCGGTCGCGTACTCCAGCGACCCCACGAACGAGCCGTCGCCGTGCTCGTACAGGTTGAGCGTCAGGTCGAACGCCGTGGTGGCGATGTCGCGCCCCACGGGCTCCATCTTCAGCGCGCCCTCCGTTCCGTCGCCCCCGTCCGGCGTGTTCTGCAGCGCGAACAGCACCTGGAAGAGGGGGGAGTGGGCCAGCGAGCGCTCCGGGTGCAGCTCCTCCACCAGCTTCTCGAAGGGCAGGTCCTGGTGGGCGTACGCCCCCAGCGTGTTCTCCCGCACCCCCGCCACGAGCTGCCGGAAGGTGGGATCGCCGGAGAGGTCGCCGCGGAGCGCGAGGGTGTTGACGAAGAAGCCCACCAGCCCCTCCACCTCCCGCCACCGCCGCCCGGCGATGGGAGTGCCCACCACCACGTCGTCCTGCCCCGCCAGCTTGCCCAGCGTCACCTGCAGGGCGGCCAGGACGGTCATGAAGAGCGTGGACTCCGTGGCCCGGGCCAGCTCGCGCACGGCCCCCGCCAGCTCCCCGGGCAGGGCGAAGCCGTGGCGCGCGCCGCGCTGGCTCTGCACCGGCGGGCGGGGGCGGTCGATGGGCAGCTCCAGCAGCGCGGGCGCGCCGCCCAGGCTGCGGCGCCACCACCCGATCTGCCGCTCCAGCTCCTCGCCCCGCAGCCACCCGCGCTGCCAGACGGCGAAGTCCGCGTACTGCACGGGAAGCGGCGCGAACGCCGGCTCCTCGCCGCGCGCGAAGGCGGCGTAGGCGGCGTCCAGCTCGGCGAAGACCACGCCCATGCTCCACCCGTCGCTGACCACGTGGTGCATGGCCATGAACAGGACGTGCTCCTCCGGCCCCGTCCGCAGCAGCGACGCGCGGAAGAGCGGCCCGGTGGCCAGGTCGAACGGCGTCGTCGACTCCAGGTTCGCGCGCCGGGCGACCTCCGCCTCCCGCGCGTCGTCGTCGAGCCCCGACGCGTCGTCCACCCGCAGCACGAACGGCTCGTAGGGGCGGACGACCTGCACCGGCATCCCCTCCGCGCCCTCGACCAGGACCGTGCGCAGCGGCTCGTGCCGGCGGACCAGCGCGCCGATGGCCTTCTCCAGCGCCGCCACGTCCAGCGGGCCGGCCAGGCGGTTGGCGAACGGCATGTTGTAGACGGCCGTCCCGGGGCGCAGCCGGTCGATGAACCAGAGGCGCTCCTGCGCGAACGAGAGCGGGAGCGGCCCGTCGCGCTCCGCCGGCACCAGCGGCGGCAGCGAGGCCTCGGCGACGCCGGCGGCGAGGTCGTCCACCCGCCGCGCCAGCTCCGCCAGCCGCGGCGCCTCGAACAGCGCCCGCAGCGGCAGCTCCACGCCGAAGCGCTCGCGGACGCGGGAGACGACGCGCGTGGCCAGCAGGGAGTGCCCGCCCAGCTCGAAGAAGCCGTCGTGCGCCCCCACGCGGGGCACGTTCAGCAGCTCGGACCAGATCTCCGCCAGCGCCTCCTCGGTGGCCGTACGCGGCGCCACGTGCTCCGCCGACGAGGCGAAGTCGGGCGCCGGCAGCGCGCGCCGGTCCACCTTGCCGGCGGGGGAGAGCGGGAACGCCTCCAGCGCCACGACGGCGGAGGGGACCATGTGCTCCGGGAGCCGCTCGCGCAGCCACCCGCGCACCTCGTCGCCCACCGGGGCCGCGCCGCCGCGGCCCACCACGTAGGCGACCAGGCGCTTCATCCCCCCCGCGTCGTCGCGGGCGACCACGATCGCCTCGCGCACGGCGGGGAAGGCGCAGATGGCGGCCTCCACCTCCCCCAGCTCGATGCGGAAGCCCCGCACCTTCACCTGGTCGTCGGCGCGGCCCAGGTACTCCAGCACGCCGCCGGGGAGCCAGCGCACGGTGTCGCCGGTGCGGTAGAGGCGGTCGCCGTCGCCGAAGGGCGAGGGGACGAAGCGCTCCGCCGTGAGCCCCGGCCGCCCCAGGTAGCCGCGGGAGACGCCCGCCCCGCCCACCCAGAGCTCGCCCGGCACCCCGGGCGGCACGAGCTGCCCCGCCCGGTCCACCACGTACCCGCGGCTCCCCAGCATCGGCCGACCGATGGGCACCTCGCGGGCGGAGCCCTCCGCGGGCGCCGGCACCTCGTGGGCGGTCACGGAGATGGTCGTCTCCGTGGGGCCGTAGGCGTTCACCAGCGGCACCCGGCCGCCCACCGCGCGGTGCCACGCCGCCGCCGCCGTGGGGGAGAGGCGCTCGCCGCCCACCACCATCAGCCGCAGCGACGCGGGGATCTCGACGCGGTCCGCCTCCGCCGCCACCTCGTGCCAGAAGGCGGTGGGGAGCGCCGCGATGGTGATCCCCCAGGCGGCCGCGTCGCGCGCGAACGCCGCCGGCGAGTCCGCCGTCGCCTCGGTCCGCAGCACCACCGTGCTCCCGGTGACCAGCGGCGGGAAGATCTCCTCGGCGCTGGCGTCGAACGACACGGAGTGGAACTGGAGGAGGCGGTCCCCGGGGCCCAGACGGAAGCGCTTGGCGAAGAGGCGGGCGTGGTTGGAGAGGCCGCGGTGGGTGACCATCACCCCCTTGGGCTTTCCGGTGGAGCCGGAGGTGTAGATGACGTACGCCAGGTTCGCCGGCACCACGCCCGCGGAGGGGCGCTCCGCGCTCTCCGCCGCGATGGCCTCGGCGTCCGCGTCCATCCGTACGACGCGCGCCCCGTGCGCGGGCAGCGTGGGGGCGATGGCCTCCGTGGTCACCAGCACGGGCACGCCCGCGTCCCCCAGCAGGTACGCGATCCGCTCGCCGGGGTAGGCGGGATCGATGGGAAGGTACGCCGCGCCCGCCTTCAGCACGGCGAGGACCGCGACGATCAGGTCGGGCGAGCGCCCCATGCAGAGCCCCACCACCGCCTCGCGCTCCACGCCCACGCGGCGGAGGTGGTGCGCCAGCCGGTTGGCGCGCGCGTCCAGCTCCGCGAAGGTGAGAGAGACGCCGTCGTGGAAGAGCGCCACCCGATGCGGGTGCTCGTCGGCGCAGCCCTCGAAGTAGTCGTGGATCACCTCCTCCGGGTGCGCGGGGACGGACGCGCCGCTCCACTCCTCCACCAGCGTCGCCCGCTCCTCGTCCGTCACCAGCGTGACCTGCGAGAGGCGGATGGTGGGGTCCGACGCCACCTGCACCAGCAGCGCGCCGAAGCGCTCCAGCAGCCGCGCCGCCGTGGCGGCGTCGAACAGGTCGCTGGCGTACTCCAGCGACCCGGCCAGCACGCCGTCCGCCATCTCCGTCACGTTCAGCGTCAGATCGTACTTGGCGACGGTGCCCTCGCGCGCCACGCCGCCCATGCTCAGCCCGCCGCCCTCTCCGCCTTCGGCGGAGGCCGCGCCGCCCGCGTCGGGGGCGTGCTGCATGGAGAACATCGCCTGGAAGACGGGCGAGTGCGCCAGCGAGCGCTCCGGGTGCAGCTCCTCCACCAGCTTCTCGAAGGGGAGGTCCTGGTGGGCGTAGGCGCCCAGCGTGGCCTCGCGCACCCGGCCCAGCAGCTCGCCGAAGGTGGGGTCGCCGGAGAGGTCGCCGCGCAGCGCGAGCGTGTTCACGAAGAAGCCGATCAGCCCCTCCACCTCGCGCCGCCGCCGCCCCGCGATGGGGGTGCCCACGACCACGTCGTCCTGCCCGGCCAGCTTGCCCAGCAGGAGCTGCCACGCGGCCAGCAGCGTCATGAAGAGCGTGGCGTCGGCCCCGCGGGCCAGCTCGCGCAGGGCCTCGCCCAGCTCGGCGGGCATGGCGAAGGGGTGCTGCGCGCCCCGGTGGCTCTGCACGGGGGGGCGCGGGCGGTCGCCCGGCAGCTCCAGCACGGCGGGGGCGCCGTCCAGCGCCGCGCGCCAGAAGGCGATCTGGCGCGCCAGCTCGTCGCCCGCCAGCCACCCGCGCTG
The DNA here is from genome assembly GCA_030146875.1 of Longimicrobiaceae bacterium. Classification (GTDB taxonomy): domain Bacteria; phylum Gemmatimonadota; class Gemmatimonadetes; order Longimicrobiales; family Longimicrobiaceae; genus JASLAX01. Next base: position 7,266 of record JASLAX010000206.1, on the reverse strand, counting down.
CCACGCCGCGAAGTCGGGGTACTGCACCGGCAGGTGCGGCAGGCGGGGCGTCTCGCCGCGGCGGAACGCCTCGTACGCCGCGTTCACCTCGCGGAGCAGGATGCCCATGCTCCACCCGTCGCTCACCACGTGGTGCATGGTCATCAGCAGCACGTGGTCGTCCGGGGCCAGCCGCACCAGCGACGCGCGGAAGAGCGGCCCCTTCTCCAGGTCGAACCCCGTCGACCCGTCGGCCGCCACCAGCCGCCCCAGCTCCGCGTCCCGGGCGTCGGCGTCCAGGGCGGAGAGGTCGACGCGGGGGAGCGTGAAGCCCGCGAACGGGTCCACCACCTGCACCGGGCCCGCGTCCGTGGTCACCAGGCGCGTGCGCAGCGCCTCGTGGCGGCGCAGCACCTCGCCCAGGGCGCGCTCCAGCGCGTCCGCGTCCACCGCGCCGCCCAGGCGCAGCGGCGAGCCCAGGTTGTAGGTCGCGTTCCCCGGGTCCATGCGGTCGATGAACCAGAGCCGCTCCTGCGCGAACGAGAGCGGGATGGGCCGGTCGCGCGGCGCGGGGACCAGCGGCGGGGCCGCGGCGCTTCCCTCCCCCGCCGCCTGCGCCTCCACCACCCGCGCGGCGAGCTGCGCCAGGGAGGGCGCCTCGAACACCGCGCGCAGCGGCAGCTCCACCCCGAACATCTCGCGGACGCGGGAGACCACGCGCGTGGCCAGCAGGGAGTGCCCGCCCAGGTCGAAGAAGGAGTCGTGCGCGCCGACGCGGGTCACGCCCAGCAGCTCCGCCCACACCTCCGCCAGCGCCTCCTCCTCCGGCGTGCGCGGGGGGACGTACGCCTCGCGGGCGGCGGCCAGGTCGGGCGCGGGGAGCGCCCGCCGGTCGGTCTTCCCGCCCGCGGTGAGCGGCATGGCGTCCAGCACCACGACCGCCGCGGGCACCATGTAGTCCGGCAGCCGCTCGCGCAGCGCGGCGCGCACCGCGTCGGCCGTGACCTCCGCGCCCCCGCCCGGCACGACGTAGGCGACCAGGCGCTTCTGCCCGCTGGCGTCGTCGAGCGCCACCGCGGCCGCGTCGGCCACGCCGTCGACCGCGCGCAGCGCGGCCTCCACCTCGCCCAGCTCGATGCGGAAGCCCCGCACCTTCACCTGGTCGTCCATCCGCCCCACGAACTCCAGCGTGCCGTCGCGGCGCCAGCGCACGCGGTCGCCGGTGCGGTACAGCCGGTCGCCGTCGCCGAAGGGCGAGGGGACGAAGCGCTCCGCGGTGATGCCCGGCCGGTCCAGGTAGCCGCGGGCCAGGGCGCGGCCGCCCAGGTGCAGCTCGGCGGCCACGCCGGCCGGAACCGGCTTCAGCGCAGGGTCCAGCACGTAGGCGCGCGCGCCGTGCACGGGGGCGCCGATGGGCACCTCGCGGTACTCCGGCTCGGCGTCCGCCGGGAGCCGCCACGCGGTGGCCACGATGGTGGCCTCCGTGGGGCCGTAGGCGTTGACGAACGCCACCCCGTCGCCGAAGGCGCGGCGCCACTGCACCAGCCGCTCCGGCCGGCAGCGCTCGCCGCCGATCCACACCAGCCGCAGCCCCTGGGGCAGCGTCAGCCGCTCCGCCTCCGCCGCCACCTCGTGCCAGTACGCCGTCGCCAGCGACGCCACCGTCACCCCCGCCGCGGCGCACTCGCGCATCAGGTCTGCGGGAGAGGCGAGCATGGCCTCGGTCCGGAGCACCAGCACGGCGCCGGCGGCGAGCGCGGAGAAGATCTCCTCGGCGCTGCCGTCGAACGAGACGGAGAGGAACTGCAGCACGCGGTCTTCCGCCGTCAGGCCGTAGCGCTCGGCCGCGTCCACCACGTGGTCGGCCAGCGAGGCGTGGGTCACCACCACGCCCTTGGGCCGTCCGGTGGAGCCGGAGGTGTAGATGACGTACGCCGTGTTCCCCCCGCCGACGCCGCTCCGGGGCCGGCAGTCGTCCGCCGCCGCCGTCTCCTCGTCGTCCAGCAGCACCACGCGCGCGCCGTGCGCCGGCAGCGTGGCGGCCACCGCGCGGGTGGTGAGCAGGAGGGGCGCACCCGAGTCCTGGAGCAGCAGCGCGATGCGCTCGGCGGGGTAGGCGGGGTCCACGGGGACGTAGGCGCCCCCGGACTTCAGGACGGCGAGCAGCGCCGCGACCATCTCCGGCGAGCGCTCCACCGCCAGGGCCACGCGGACCTCCGGCCCGGCGCCCAGGGCGCGCAGGCGGTTGGCGACGCGGTTGGCGAGCGACTCCACCTCTCCGTAGGTCAGCGAGCGCCCCTCGTGCACCACGGCCGGGGCGGCGGGATCGGCGTCGGCGCGCGCCTCGAACAGGCGGTGCAGCACGGCCTGGGGGTGCGGCGGGGCGTCCGGCCCGCTCCACTCGGCCAGGATGCGGGCGGCCTCGTCCGGTTCCAGCAGGTCCAGCGTGGAGACCGGCGCGTCGGCGCGCTCCAGGACCTGCTCCAGCACGTGGGCGAACTGGCGGACCAGGGAGTCCACGCGCTCGCGGTCGAAGAGCGCCGCGTTGTACTCCACCATCCCGAACATCCCGTCGGGGATCTCGTTCATCACCAGCGACAGGTCGAACTTGGCGGTGGAGTCGGCGCGGGCGATCCCGGAGAACTTCAGCGCGCCCGTCTCCATGGCCCCCGCAGCCGCGGCCGGGGGGGCGTTCTGCAGGACGAACATCACCTGGAAGACGGGGGCGTGCGCCAGCGAGCGCTCCACCCGGAGCTCCTCCACCAGCTTCTCGAACGGCAGGTCCTGGTGGTCGAAGGCGCCCAGCGTGGCGTCGCGCACCTGGCGCAGCAGGTCTCGGAACGAGGGATCGCCCTCGAACCGCACGCGGAGCGCCAGGGTGTTGGCGAAGAAGCCCACCACCCGCTCCAGCTCCTCCCGGCGCCGGTTGGCGATGGGGGTGCCGACCACCACGTCCTCCTGCCCGGCGTTGCGGCCCAGGACCAGGCCGTAGACGGCCAGGAGCACCATGAACAGCGTGGCGTCCTCCTGGTGCGCCAGCTTCAGCAGCCCGGTGCGCGCCTCCTCCGTCAGCCGGAACGTCAGGTTGGCGCCGGGGGCGTCTCCCCCCGTGCGCGGGCGGTCGGTGGGCAGGTCGAGCAGGGCGGGCGCCCCCGCGAGCTGCCGGCCCCAGTAGCCCGTCTGCCGGTCCAGCTCGTCGCCGGTGAGCCACCCGCGCTGCCACGAGGCGAAGTCGGCGTACTGCACCTCCAGCTCGGGGAAGGCGGCCTCGCGCCCCTCGGAGTAGGCGGAGTACAGCTCCTTCAGCTCGCCCATCAGCACCCCCGAGCTCCACCCGTCGCTGACCACGTGGTGGATGGTCATCAGCAGCAGGTGCAGCTCGTCGCGCACGCGCAGCAGTCTCACGCGGAACAGCGGGTCGCGCTCCAGGTCGAACGGGCGCGCCGCCTCGGCGTCGGCCAGGCGCTGCAGCTCGGCGTCGACGCGCTCCCCGTCGCCCTCCACCCTCACCTGCTCCACGGAGAGCGCGAAGGGCTCATGGGGGCGGACGACCTGCACCGGCTCGCCGTCCTTCATCGCCAGCGAGGTGCGCAGCGTCTCGTGCCGGCGCACCACGTCGTTCAGCGCCCGCTCCAGCGAGGGCACGTCCAGCGGCCCCTCCAGGTACACCGGGGAGGGCATGTTGTACGCGGCGCTTCCGGGCTGGATCCGGTCGAGCAGCCACAGGCGCTGCTGCGCGAACGAGAGCGGGAACGGCTCCCCCTCGCGGGGGAGCCGTGGGATTCCTGCCTCTGCCGCCTGCTGCTTCGCGAGCCGCAGCCGCAGCTCCAGCAGCTTGCGCCGCGCGGGGGAAAGGTCCGCCAGCCGGTTCCGGATATCGCTCATGTCTGCCCGCCCGTTCCGTGATCGCCGGTTCCACCCTCCGCCTCGAGGAGGGCCGCGATCTCGTCCTCGGACAGATCGCCCATCTCGTCCATCAGCTTCTCCATCAGCTCCGACTCCACCTTCCGCAGGGCGTCCGCCAGCCCCGCCACGGTGGGGCTCTCGAAGAAGGCGCGCAGCGGCAGCTTGTGCCCCAGCTCCTTCTCCACCCGCGTCATCACCTGGGTGGCGAGCAGCGAGTGCCCGCCCAGGGCGAAGAAGTCGTCGTGGATGCCCACGCGCTCCGCCCCCAGCACCTCGGCCCAGATGGCCGCGATCGCGGTCTCCGCCTGGTCGCGCGGCGCCTCGTACTCCACCGGCCCGCGGGGCGCCGGCGGCTCCGGCAACGCGCGCCGGTCCACCTTGCCGTTGGGCGTGAGCGGCAGCTCGGCGATGGCCACGAACGCGGCCGGGACCATGTACTCCGGGATCCTTGCCGCGGCGTGCTCGCGCAGGTCGGCCAGCGCCTCCGCGGTCGCGCCCTCCACCGGAACCACGTAGGCGATCAGCCGCCGCCCGCCGTCCGCCCCTTCGCGGGCCACCACCACGGCCTCCCTCACCGCGGCGTGCGCCTGCAGCGCCACCTCCACCTCGCCCGTCTCGATGCGGTGGCCTCGGATCTTCACCTGGAAGTCCTTCCGCCCCAGGTACTCCACCGCCCCGTCCGGGAGCCAGCGCCCCAGGTCCCCCGTCCGGTAGCGCCGCGTCCCCCCGTCTCCGGCCCCGAACGCCGCCGCCGTCTCCTCCGGGCGGTTCCAGTAGCCCAGCGCCACCGCCTCGCTCTCCACCTCGATCTCGCCCACCCCGAAGGTGGCCACCTGCTCGCCGGCGGGCGTCATCAGGCGCACCGAGGTGCCCTCCACCGGGAAGCCGACGGGAACGCTGTTGCGCTCGATCTCCGTCTCCCGGTCGATCATCTGCTGCAGCGCCAGCGTGCTCTCCGTGGGCCCCAGGCCGTTCACCAGCACGCAGTCGGCCCGGAAGTGCGACCGCCACAGCTCCACGTCGCGCCGCTGCGCCTCCTCGCCGCCCAGGACGACTCGCGTCACCCCGTCCAGCACCTCGTTCCCGGCCAGCGAGCCGATCAGGTGCCGGAAGACGGTGGGCGTGGAGTGGAAGAGCGTGATCCCCTGCTCGCGCACCCACCCCGGCAGCGCCGTCGCCGCCTCGTCGCGCCACGAGAAGGGGCAGAGCGTGGCGCCGTTCAGCAGCGCGCCCCACATGCCCATCACCGCGGCGTCGAAGGTGTAGCTGCTGAACAGCGTCAGCCGGTCGGCGGGGGAGACGTGGAGCGCGTGGGTGTAGGCGCGGATGTGGTGCAGCACGTTGCGATGCGACTGCACCACGCCCTTGGGCCGCCCCGTCGATCCCGAGGTGTAGAGGACGTACGCCGGCGCGTCCGGAGAGACGCCGACGCGGCCCGCGGACGGCGCGCCGTCCACCGCGTCGGACGACGCCGCGCCCTCCGCGTCGAGGACCAGCACGCGCACGCCGCCCTCCGCCAGCTCCTGGGCGAGCGCGCGGTTGCGCTCGTTGGTCAGGATGGCCGTGGCCCCGGAGTCGGAGAGGATGTACGCCACCCGCTCGCGCGGGTACGCCGGGTCCAGCGGCACGTACGTGCGCCCCGCCTTGAGCGCGCCCAGGACGCCCGCCAGCATGGGCGCGTCGTGCTCGAAGAGCAGCGCCACCCGCTCACCCTCGACGGTGGCGGCCACGCGCGCCGCGGCGTCCGCGCGCGCGTCCAGCTCCGCGTACGTCCACTCGTGCGTCCGGGTGCGCACCGCCACCCGGTCGGCGTGCCGCGCCGCCACCATGGCGAAGCGCGCGGGGATGCTCTGCTCGCGCTCCGACTCCGCCCACTGCACGTACGGCAGCGGCACCGAGACGCGGTTGCGGCGCGAGGCCCGCTCCGCCCGCTCGCCGGCGGAGAGCAGCGGCAGCTCGGAGAGGCGCGTGTCCGGCGCGTCCGCCGCCACCCGCAGGGCGATGGCGACGTGGTCGAGCAGCTCCCGCATGCGCTCGCGGTCGAACAGCTCGGCCGCGTACAGCAGCTCCAGCCCGAAGCCGTCCGGCCGCTCCTGGGCGTACAGGTTCAGGTCGTACTTGGCCGGGGGGTCGCCGACGGTGCCCAGCGAGCCCATCTGCAGCCCCTCCGCCGCCTCGGTGGTGGTGTCCATGTTCAGCAGGTTGAACTGGACCTGGAAGAGCGGCGTGTGCGCCATGGAGCGCTCCGGCTGCACCTCGTCCACCACGCGCTCGAAGGGCGCGTCCTGGTGGGCGAAGGCCCCCAGCGTGGTGTCGCGGACGCGGGAGAGCGCCTCGCGGTAGGTGGGGTCGCCGGACAGGTCGGTGCGCAGCGCCAGCGAGTTCAGGAAGAAGCCGATGATCTGCTCCACCTCGGGCCGCTGGCGCCCCGCGACCGGGGTGCCCACGACCAGGTCCAGGGTGCCGGAGTACCGCGCCAGCACCATCTTGAACGCCGTGAGCACCGTCATGAAGAGCGACGAGCCCTCGGCGCGGGCGCGCTCGTGCAGCCGCTCCAGCACGTGCGGCGGGATGGTGGCGCTCACCAGGCCCCCGCGGTGCGACTGCACCGCCGGGCGCGGCCGGTCCATCGGGAGCTCCAGCACCGGGGGGAGCGCCCGCAGGCGGTCCTTCCAGTAGGCGAGCTGGCGCTCCAGCACCTCGCCGCGCAGCCAGGCGCGCTGCGCAATGGCGTAGTCGGCGTACTGCAGCCGCGGCTCGGGGAGCGGCGACGGGCGCCCGGTGGTGAAGGCGGAGTACAGCAGGCTCAGCTCGCGCATGAGCACGCCGAAGCTCCACCCGTCGTTCACCGCGTGGTGCAGGTTCAGGAGAAGCACGTGCTCCTCCTCGCTCAGCCGCAGCAGCCGCGCGCGGAAGAGCGGGCCGGAGAGGTCGAACGGCCGCATCGCGTCCTCGTCGGCCATGCGGCGCGCCTCGTCGTGCGCCTCCTGCTGGGGCAGGTGCGTCAGGTCCATCACCAGCAGCCCCGCCTGCCCGGCGGGAAGGATGCGCTGCACGGGGCCGTCCGGCCCCTCCACCAGCGCGGTGCGCAGCGACTCGTGCCGCCGCACCAGCTCCGCCACGGCGCGCTCCATGGCGGTGACGTCCACCCTGCCGCGGATCCCCATGGGCTGCGGCATGTTGAAGGCGTTCGTCCCCGGGTGCAGGCGCTCCAGCAGCCAGAGCCGCTCCTGCGAGAACGAGAGCGGCGCGGTGTCGCCGTACTGCGCCTTCTCGATCGGCGGCATCCCCGTGGGAGCCCCGGCGGGGGCGGCGTCCACGCGCGCCGCGAAGCCGCCGAGCGTGGGCGCCTCGAAGAGCGCGCGCAGCGGCACCTCGCGG
>JASLAX010000154.1 GCA_030146875.1 Longimicrobiaceae bacterium | reverse complement strand
GAGGTTGTTCTCCTTCACGATGCGCGTGAGCTCGTCCATGACGTAGTTGATGTCGCGCGCGTACATCGTCCCGATGCGGCGCCCCGGCACCGTTCCGCCGCGCATGTAGAACTCCGGGTCCACCGCGAAGTGGATGTCCGGGCGCTTCAGGAACTCGTCGAAGCGCGGCATGATGGTGCGGATGTCGTCGGTGCCCACCTGCACGTCGATGAACATGATGCCGTTGATCGACTTCGCCATCTGGTGGATGGAGTCCACCTGCGTGTCGCGGATCTGGGCGCGGTACTTCCCCGACGGGCCCGGGTCGCCCTGGGCGACCACGGCGATCAGGTGCAGCCCGGGGATGACCGGGGTGCCGGGGTCCGCCTGCTTCCAGGCGTCCACCTGGCGCTGCAGGCGCGAGAGCATCTCGTCGCGGGGGAACTCGCCCAGCGCGCCCATCCTCTTGGAGTTGGGGTTGCCGTAGTACACCACGATCCGGTTGCACGGCAGCAGCGAGCCGTCGCGGAACTCGGGCATCTTGGGGTACCAGCCCTCCTCCTTGGCGAAGAGCGGGTTCTTCCCCGCTCCCGGGCGCTTGGCGGTGGAGTCGGCCTTCAGCGCGTTGGCGGCGGAGTCGAGCCGCGCCTGGCGCCGGTCCATGCACTGCTGCGCCTCGGCGGCGCTGTTGCCCAGGGCGAACGAGCGCGCGGCGGGCGCCGCCTGGCCGGCCGCCTGCTTGCCGCTGTCGGCGGCCGCGGCGCTGGTGTCCTTGCCGGCCTTGGCGTCCTTCCCCTGCTCCGCCGAGCCGGCGTCGCAGGCCGCGGCGGCCACGGCCACGGCGGCGCACAGGGCGAGCGCGCGGAGCGGCGGCGCGGTGCGGTGGTTCGGGAACGGCTGAACGTTCATCGGAGAGCTACCCGTGTAGGCGAAAGACGTGGTGTGCGGACGGCCGCGCGGCGGAGCGTGCGGGCGGCGACCCCGCGCGCCCGCGCCTTCCGCGGGAGGCGCGCGCCCCCTCTCCGCAAGGGCCGGGCCCGTCGCCCTCACTCCCGTACCACGGGGGCGATGCGGTCGCGGTCGGTGTCCAGCGCCCGCTCCACCCACAGCACCTGCACCACCGTCCAGACCAGGATCACCAGGGGCAGGGCGAGCAGCAGCCCCAGGAAGCCGAAGATCCCGCCGAACAGGACCAGCGCGAACAGCGTGACGAATGGGTGGATCTCCGCCTGGCGCGACATGGCCCACGGGGTGATGACGTTCGCCTCGATCTGCTGGATGGCGGCGGCGGCCAGCGCCGTCCAGATGGCCAGCCGCGGCTCCTCGACGAACGCCACCAGGGTGGCCGCCGCGCCGGCGCCCCAGGGGCCGAAGAGGGGGATGAACTCCAGCAGCCCCGCCATCAGCCCCAGCAGGACGGCGTTGGGAACGCCGATGGCGCTGTAGGCGGCGATCGTCAGCAGCCCCACGGCCACCATCGCCGTGAGCGTGCCCTTCAGCCACCCGCGGATGCGCGTTCCCAGGAGCTGCAGGATGCGGTACGCGGCGGGGCGGCTCTCCGCCGGGACGGAGCGGAGCAGGGGCGTCAGCAGGCGGTCGTTGGGGTTCGCCAGGGCGAACAGGGCGCCGAAGAAGACGATGACGGGCACGAACAGGATCTCCACCACCCCCATCGCGCTCCCCAGCGCCTCCTTGCCGTTCACCCCGCCCCCCCCGCCCCCCCCGCCCGCCCTCGGCAGGCGCAGCGAGAGCCCGGTGGCCTCGCGCAGCCACGCCTCCCACCGCGAGAACAGCGCCTCCACCTTGGGTCCCATCCCGGCCAGGGAGCGGGCCTGCTCCACCAGCGCCGGGATCCCCCACCAGGCCAGGCCCACCACCAGCCCCAGCCCCAGCAGCCCCGCCCCGATCGCCATCCCCTTCCGCTTGAGCGGCAGCGGGAGCCTCCGTCCCACCGTGTCGATCGCCACCGCCAGCAGGGCGGCGGCGTAGGCGAGGAGGAGCGTGCGGGTCAGCACGTCGAAGAAGCGCCAGACCAGCGCCAGCCCCAGGAGCAGCAGCGCGGCGCGGTACAGGTGCCCCGGGCGCAGCCCCTCGCCCGGGCCGCCGCGGCGCGCGACGGCGTCGGCGGGAACCGTGGGCGCGGCGGCGGGCTGCGACGGGTCGTGGTGCACGGGTCGGCTCCGGACGGTTGCGGGTGGAGAGTGCGTCCGCGGGCGGGGTGGGCAAGAGGCGAGCCGGGGAGAAACGCAGCGCGGGGCCCGCGATCCTTCGCGGGCCCCGCGCGGGGAACTACCGTCGGCGGCGGACGGCGCTACTCGTCGTCCTCGTCCTCGTCGGTGCCGCCGAAGCCGGCGGCCTCCTCGCGGATCAGCCCCACCAGCTCGGTGCCCCAGGCCTGCTCCATCAGCCGGCGCACCTTGGGGAAGCGCTCGATCACCTCGGCCATCTCGGGGGTGACGAACAGCTCCTCCAGGTCGTCGCGGCCGAACTCCTTCTCCTCCTCCAGGAACTCCTTCAGCTCGTCGATCAGATCCTTCAGGTCGCTCACCAGCTCGGAGGGGAAGTGCCCCTCGTCCAGGGCGACCGCGGACTCCACCCAGTCGTGCACCCGCTCCACCAGCGTGTCGTATCTCGCGCTCGCCTTGGAATCTGACATTCCCGCGTTCTCCTGGCCTGGTTCTGACCTCGTGGGCCGCGGCACGGAACCGCGCGCCCGGCGCTGCAAGCCCCATGGTACGCGAAATCGGCCCCGCGTGCAACCCCGCAGGCGCCGCGGAGCCGCCCGGCGCCTGCCGTTCGCGACCCGGGACGGTGTCCGTGCGCGCGTCCCGTTTCCGGGACGCGGAATCCCACCTCCGCGCATCCTCCCTCGCTCCCCTACGACGTCCGGAGCCGTCAACCTCGCACCGTACAAGGAGTTGCGCGCGTCCCGCCGCCGGGCACGCGTCTCGCCCCTGCTGGCCCCGGAGCGAACGCGCACCTCCCGGCCCCGCCGGGTGACCCGATAGACGAGGAGAGCACCGTGGACGTCCCCCGCAAGCCCGCCCCCAAGCGCCGCCGCTGGGTCCTGGGCGGAGCCGCCCTGACGGCGGTCGGCCTGGGCACGCTGGCGCTGGGCCGGATGGAGCCGGCCGCCCCCACGGTGGAGCGCTCGACCATCTGGACCGACACCGTTCGCCGCGGCGAGATGGTGCGCCAGGTGAAGGGCCCCGGAACGCTGGTGGCGCAGGAGATCCGCTGGGTCTCGTCGGTCACCCCCGGCCGAGTGGACCGCAAGCTGGTGGAGCCGGGGACGCGGGTGACCGCGGGGACGGTGCTGGTGGAGCTGAGCAACCCCGACGTGGAGCGGCAGGCGCTGGAGGCGCAGCGGCAGCTCACCGCCGCGCAGGCCGCCCTGGCGGCGCTGCGGGTGAACCTGGAGAACCAGCGGCTCACGCAGGAGGCCACGGTCGCCACGGTGAGCGCCGACCAGCGCGAGGCCGCGCGCCAGGCTCGCAGCAACGAGGCGCTGGCGTCGCGCGAGCTGGCCGCGCCCATGGAGGTGGAGAGGGCGCGCGACCGGGCCTCGGAGCTGGGCACCCGCCTGCGCGTGGAGCAGCAGCGCCTGCGCTTCATCTCCGGCGCCCTGCGCGGGCAGCTCGCCGCGCAGGAGCAGGAGGTGGCGATGCTGCGCACCCTGGCCGCCTTCCAGCAGCGCCAGATCGACGCCATGAAGGTGCGCGCCGCCAGCGACGGCGTGCTGCAGGAGCTGCCGGTGGAGACCGGCCAGTGGGTGGTCAGCGGCCAGACGCTCGCCAAGGTGGTGCAGCCCGGCCGCCTGAAGGCCGCCCTGCGCATTCCCGAGACGCAGGCCAAGGACGTGGCGGTGGGCCAGCTCTCGACCATCGACACCCGCAACGGCGTGGTCCGCGGCCGGGTGGTGCGCATCGACCCGGCCGTGCAGAACGGCACGGTGACGGTGGACGTGGCGCTGGAGGGTGCTCTCCCCGCGGGCGCGCGCCCCGACCTGAGCGTGGACGGCACCATCGACATCGAGCGCATCGCCGACGCCGTGTACGTGGGCCGCCCGGCGAGCGGCCAGGCCGAGAGCGTCGCGCAGCTCTTCCGCCTCTCGCCCGACGGCAAGGAGGCGACCCGCGCCACCGTGCGCCTGGGCCGCGGCTCCGCCAGCACGGTGGAGGTGCTGGGCGGCCTGCGCCCCGGCGACGTGGTGATCCTCTCCGACATGTCGGCGTGGGAGACGGCCTCCCGCGTCCGGCTCCGCTGACCTCCTCCCCATCCCACACCCGAGAACCGACCCATGAACGACGCGCCGCGACCGCTGATCCAGCTGGAGGGGGTGAGCAAGGTCTTCTACACGGAAGAGGTGGAGACGCACGCCCTGGCGGGCGTGCACTTGACCATCGGGGCGGGGGAGTACGTCTCCATCGCCGGCCCCTCGGGGTGCGGGAAGACGACCCTGCTCTCCATCCTGGGGCTGCTGGACTCGCCCACCGACGGCACCTACGAGCTGAACGGGCACGCCGTGGCGGGCCTCTCCGCGGCCGAGCGGGCCCGCATCCGCAACCGCGAGATCGGCTTCATCTTCCAGGCGTTCAACCTGATCGGCGACCTGAACGTGGCCGAGAACGTGGAGCTGCCGCTCACCTATCGCGGCATGCCGGCGGCGGAGCGCAAGCAGCGGGTGCAGGAGGCGCTGGAGCGGGTGGGGATGAGCCACCGCACCTCGCACTACCCGGCGCAGCTCTCCGGCGGCCAGCAGCAGCGCGTGGCCGTGGCCCGCGCCATCGCCGGAAAGCCCGCCGTGCTGCTGGCCGACGAGCCCACGGGGAACCTGGACTCCACCAATGGCGAGTCCGTGATGGATCTGCTCCAGGAGCTGCACCGCGACGGCGCCACCGTGGTGATGGTGACGCACGACCCGCGGTACGCCCGCCACGCGGAGCGCACGCTGCACCTGTTCGACGGCCAGGTGGTGCGCGACGAGCGCAGCCAGGTGGCCGCGGAGCTGGAGCGCCACGGCTTCGAGGTGGCGTGATGGACGGCCTGCTGCAGGACCTGCGCTACGCCCTGCGCGCGCTGCGGCGGGCGCCGGGCTTCACCCTGGCCGCCGTGGTCACGCTGGCGCTGGGGATCGGCGGCACCTCCACCATCTTTAGCGTGCTGAACGCGCTGCTCCTGCGCCCCCTTCCGGTGCGGGAGCCGGCGCGCCTGGTGGAGCTGCGCGCCCGGGACAAGGGCGGCACCGTGTCGTCGCTGTCGTTCGCCGAGGTCTCCGACCTGCGCGCGGCGTCGGCGCCGCACGCGTCGCTGGCCGCGTACTCCATGCAGCAGTTCACGCTCAACGCCGGTGCCGACCCGGAGCCCATGACCGGCGCGCTGGTGACGGAGAACTACTTCGAGGTGCTGGGCGTGGCCCCCGCGGCCGGCCGCTTCTTCACGGGGGAGGAGGGCCGGATCGGGGCGGGGCCGGTGGCCGTGCTCTCCTGGGACCTGTGGCAGCGCCGCTTCGGCGGGGACGCGGGCGTGGTGGGGCGGACGATCCGGCTGAACGGACAGGCGGTGCCGGTGGTGGGCGTGGCCCCGCGGGGCTTCCACGGCACCCTGTCCATCGCCGGGCTGGAGCTGTTCGTTCCCGTGACGGCGTACGCGCAGCTCGTGCCCGGCGCCGCCCGGGGCAGGCTGGAGAACCGCGGCCACCGCTGGCTGCGCGTGTTCGGCCGCCTGGACCCCGGGGTGTCGATGCAGACGGCCGCCGCGGCGCTGGACGCGCGCGCGCGCGCCATCGGCCGGGCCAACCCGCGTCCGCAGCTCCTGCTGGGGGTGGCGACCGAGCGCCTGCACGGCCTGCCGCGCGGGATGCGCCAGGGCTTGGCGGTGGTCGGCGGTCTGCTGCTCGCGACCGCGCTGCTGGTGCTGCTGATCGCCAGCGTGAACGTGGCGGGGATGCTGCTGGCCCGCGCCACGGCGCGGCGCCGGGAGGTGGCCATCCGCCTGGCGATGGGCGCCGGGCGCGGACGCCTGGTGCGGCAGCTCCTGACGGAGAGCGCCGTGCTCTGGCTGCTGGGCGGCGCCGCGGGCGTCGTGCTCACCACCTGGCTGGCGGGCGCCCTTCCCGCGCTGGTCCCGCCGATGCCGCACTCGGTGCGGCTGGCGCTGGACGTGCGCCCCGACGCGCGGGTGGTCGCCTTCGCGCTCCTCCTCTCGCTGGCCACGGGCATGCTCTTCGGCCTGGCGCCCGCGCTGCAGGCCACGCGCCCCGACCTGGTGGGCGCGCTGCGGGAGACGTCGGGCCCCGGCAGGCGGGGGTCGCGGCTGCGCGACGCCTTCGTGGTGGGCCAGATCGCCGCCTCGGTCCTGCTCTTGGTGGGCGCCGGGCTCTTCCTGCGCACCGTGCGGCACTCCTGGACGGCGGACCCCGGCTTCGACCCCGACGGCGTGGTGGGCGCGCAGCTCGACCCCGGGCTGCACGGGTACACGGACGCCCGCGCCGCCGAGCTGTACCGCCGGCTGGAGGCCTCGCTGCGGGCGACGCCCGGGGTGACGGACGTGGCGATGACCACCCTGCTCCCCCTGAGCGGGATGGAGGAGACCATGCGGGTGCGCCCCGACGGCCGCGCCGCGCGCGAGGAGGGGACCGAGGTCGGCTTCTCGGCGGTCACGCCGGGCTTCTTCGGCACCCTGCGCGTCCCGGTGCTGCGCGGGCGGACCTTCGCCGAGGCGGACCGCGCCGGCACCCCCGCCGTGGCGGTGGTGAGCCGCGAGGCCGCGCGCCGGCTCTGGCCGGGGCAGGACCCGCTGGGCCGCCGCATCTCCACCGGCGGGCCCGCCGGGCCGTGGGCCGAGGTCGTGGGCGTGGTCGACGACCTGCAGGCCGGCCGCCTGGGCGAGGCGCCGTCGCCGTTCGTCTACTTCCCCCACGCGCAGAGCTTCTCCGCCGGGGCCAACCTGCTGGTGCGCACCTCGGGCGACCCCGGCGCGGCGCTGGGCGCGGTGCGCCGCGAGCTGCGCGCGCTGGACCCCGACCTGCCGCTGATGGGCGCCACGGAGCTGCGGACGATGATCGCCGTGCAGACCCCGCAGCGGCTCATCGCCACCTTCCTCTCCGCCTTCGGGGCGGTGGGGCTGGTGCTGGCGGCGGTGGGCCTGTACGGCGTGGTGGCGTACCTGGTGGCCCGCCGCACCCACGAGATCGGGATCCGGGTGGCGCTGGGGGCCGTGCGCCGCGACGTGGTGGGGCTGGTGCTGCGGCAGGGGGTGGGGCTGGCCGCCGCCGGGGTGGCGGTGGGCTCGCTCCTGGCCGCGCTGGCCATGCAGCCGCTGGCCTCCTTCCTTCCCGGCGTGGCGCCGCTGGACCCGCTGACGTTCGCGGGCGTGGCGATCCTCCTCTCCGCCGTCACCCTGCTGGCCTGCTGGGTCCCCGCCGTGCGCGCGGCGCGGGTGGACCCCATCCAGGCCCTGCGCACGGAGTAGCCCCGTGGACGCCCTGCTGCAGGACCTTCGCTACTCCTTCCGCACGCTGGCGCGCTCCCCCGGCTTCACCGCCGTGGCGGTGGCGTGCCTGGCGCTGGGGATCGGCGTGAACACCGCGGTGTTCAGCATGGTCAACGCGCTGGTGCTGCGGCCTTTCCCCTTCCCCGACCCGGACGCGGTGGTCTCCGTCTACGCCAGCAACGACGCGCTGGGGTGGCGGGAGGCGTCGGCCAGCGCCCCCGACCTGCTGGAGTGGAAGCAGGGCGCCCCGGCCATCGGCGAGCTGGCGGCCATCTCCCGGGGGTCGTTCGTGGTGGCGGGCGGGCAGGAGGCGGAGCAGGTGACCGGCTTCCGGGTGACGCCCAACCTGTTCGGCATCATCGGCGCGCGCCCGGCGCTGGGGCGCGTCTTCGGGCCGGCGGAGGGAGCGGAGGGGAACGACCGGGTGGTCGTGCTGGGCAACGGGCTGTGGACGCGGCGGTTCGGGGGGCGGACGGACGTGGTGGGGAGCACCGTCCTGGTGAACGGCCGGCCCCACACGGTGATCGGCGTGATGCCGCCGCGCTTCCGCTTCCCCGAGACGTCGGAGCTCTGGGTGCCCACCGAGCTGCGGCCGGGAACGGCGCGGGACGCGCGGGGGCTGCAGGGCATCGGCCGGCTGCGGGCCGGGGCCACGCCCCAGCAGGCGGACGCGCAGGTGCGGGCGGTGGCGGCGCGCCTGGCCGCCTCTCACCCGGAGACCAACCGCGGCTGGGGTGCCAAGGTGCTCTCGTTCCGCGACGACATGGTGGACGGCGAGCTGCGCACCATGCTCTGGCTGATGCTGGGCGCCGTGGGCTTCGTGCTGCTGATCGCCTGCGCCAACGTGGCGAACCTGCTCCTGGCGCGCGCCGCCGGACGGCAGCGGGAGGTGGCGATCCGCGCGGCGCTGGGCGCCGGTGCCTGGCGCATCGTGCGGCAGCTCCTGGTAGAGGCGGTGCTCGTAGCCCTCGCTGGCGGGGTGGTGGGCATCGCGCTGGCCTCGGCGTGGCTGCGGTGGACGGTGGCGTGGATCCCCGAGGAGCTGCCCTACTGGATCCGCTTCAAGATCGACGGGCGCGTGCTGCTCTTCACGCTGGGCCTCTCCGTGGCGACGGGGATCCTGTTCGGCCTGCTCCCGGCGCTGCGGGCGCGCTCCGGCGACCTGCGCGGCGCGCTCTCCGCCGGCGGACGCGGGGTGGAGGGCGGGGTGCGGGGCTCGCGGCTGCGTTCCACGCTGGTGGGGGCGGAGATGGCGCTCGCCGTGGTCCTCCTGGCCGGCGCCGCGCTGATGGTGCGCTCGTTCCTGGCGATCACGGCGGCGGATGCGGGCTTCGAGACCGACCGCCTGCTGACGATGCGGACGCAGCTCTCCGGTCCGCGCTACGACTCCATCCCCGCCCGCGCGGCGTTCCACGCCGAGGCGGTGCGGCGCCTGACGGACCTCCCTGGCGTGGCCGAGGCGGTGGCCACGACCACCATCCCGACCGACGACGGCGGCGAGCCGTACCCCATCGCCGCGGAGGGCGACGCGCGGCCCAGGGGTGAGGAGATCGTGGCGAACGTGACGGCGTCCACCCCCGGCCTGTTCCGTACGCTCGGGGTCCCGATGCAGGAGGGCCGCGACTTCTCCGCGGCGGAGGCGGCGGACACGGCCGCCCGCGTTGCCGTGATCGGCCGGACGCTGGCGGCGACGCTCTGGCCGGGCGGGAGCGCGCTGGGGAAGCGGGTGCGGGTGGACCTGGACGGCGGCCCGGCGTGGGTGACGGTGGTGGGCGTCGCGGGCGACCTGCAGTACGAGGAGTTCGGCGAGGAGACGCGCGTCTCGCGCCTGCAGCTCCACCTGCCCTGGGCGCGCCTGGGGTGGCGGAGCGCGGCGTACATGCTGCGGACGGAGGGCTCGCCGGCGGCGCTCGCCCAGCCGGCGCGGCGGACGCTGCGGGGGCTGGACGCCACGCTCCCCGCCTTCGACGTGCGCACGATGGACGAGGTGCGGCGCTACACCACCTGGCCGTCCCGCCTGTGGGGGACGACGTTCGGCGTCTTCGCCGCCATCGCGCTGGGGCTGGCCGCGCTGGGGATCTACGGGGTGATGTCGTACTCCGTCTCCCAGCGGGTGCGCGAGATCGGCATCCGCATGGCGCTGGGCGCCCGCGCGGGCGACGTAGTCCGCTCCATGGTGACGGACGGCGCCCGCCCCGCGGTCATCGGGATGGCGATCGGCCTGGTCGCGGCCGTCGCGGTGACGCGGCTCCTCGCGGGCTTCCTCTACGGCGTCACCGCGGCGGACGCGACGGCCTTCGTGCTGGCGCCCGCCGTGCTGCTGGGCTCCGCCCTGCTCGCCGCCTGGCTGCCGGCGAGGAGGGCGGCGCGGGTGGACCCGATGGCCGCCCTGCGGGGCGACTGACCCACGCCTGACGTACCGACGTCCAACGTATCGACGTCCACCGTTCTACCGACGTACCCTCGGGACGCCGCGTCCCGCCCGACTTCCGAGAACCCGAATCCCAACGAGCCGCCCATGGGCGTCCTGACCCGCATCTTCGACCGCTCCGCCCCCGCCGACGCGCCCGCGGCGGATCCCTCGGCCCCGCTCATCCGCACGCGGGGGCTGGAGAAGTCGTACCCCGCCGGCGCCGGCCGCACCTACGTGCTGCGCAACGTGGACGTGGAGATCCGTCAGGGCGAGTTCGTCTCCATCATGGGACCCTCGGGCGCCGGCAAGTCCACGCTGCTCGCCATCCTGGGGATGTACGACGGCGACTGGTCGGGCGAGTACCACCTGCTCGGCCAGCCGGTGCACTCGCTCTCGACCAGGGAGCGCAACGCGCTGAACAAGCGCCACGTGGGCTTCGTCTTCCAGCAGTACCACCTGCTCGACAACCTGACCGTCCGCGAGAACCTGGAGGTGCCGCTGGAGTACCGCGACGTCCCCAAGCGCGAGCGCGAGGCGCTGGTGGCCGACGCGCTGGACCGCTTCGGGATCGTGGGGAAGAAGGACCTGTTCCCCGCGCAGCTCTCGGGCGGGCAGCAGCAGCTCGTGGGCGTGGCCCGCGCCGTGATCGCCTCGCCGCAGGTGATCCTGGCCGACGAGCCCACCGGCAACCTGCACTCGTCGCAGGGCAAGGAGATCATGGAGCTCTTCCGGCAGCTCAACGAGGCAGGGACCACGGTGGTGCAGGTCACGCACTCCGAGACGAACGCGGCGTACGGCTCGCGCGTGATCGAGATGCGGGACGGGTGGGTGGTGGGGCAGTAACGCGCGGCAGGAACAGATGCGCTGTGTGTCTGTAGCGGCCCGGTCGCTTTGAACGTATAGTTGAATCGGTTGTCCCGATTATGATGATGGTTTAGTCCTTTGTACGGTCCTAAAGCCAATGACATCGAGCATCCCGGGGGCAAAACGTGAACGGTTTTTTGAGAAGAAAGCGTTCGTAGAGGGCACGTCCGTAGTTCCTCCGATAATCGCAGGGACCGTCGCGGCGATTGTGAACCTCCAAGATCCGGGCAAGAAGACGCTAGGATGGCTACTTCTCGCCGCGGCGATTTGGCTGACGGTAGCCAGCGTTCTAAAAGTTCTGCACGCGCACAGCCAAGACGAACAGGAACAACGCCGTCAGGACTATGAGGGTCTCTGGGGTGCACTGCACGTTATGTATGCAACAATCACCACCTATCTTCCGGAAGACGGGTCAGGGAACGGCAAGCTGCGGGCAACGGTACATCGTGTTGATCGTGCTTCACGCAAGGGGAAACCTGCAGAGGAACTTGAGCAGATACTTCCCTACATAGGTGGTTCCGGAAGTCCTCCCGGCCGGCGGTTCTCCGTGCGGTCTGGCATTATAGGGAAAGCCGTGCGGGAGAAAGCCGCGTTTACGGCTTCGCGTCAGAATGACGATCACGAGACGTTCTTAGCTGAGTTGATCCGAGATTGGTCGTACACGGAGGAAGACGCGCGCAAGTTAAGCCCGGATCGCCGGTCTTGGATGGCCGTTCCCATCTTTGGGAAGAAGCAGATCGTGGTGGCGGTGGTCTATCTGGATTCGGCTGAGCGCGATTTTTTCGATAACCGTATCAAATCGGCCGTGCTTGGGGCGTGTGGCGGGATCGCATCTTACATCAGTGAGGTTTACTAACATGAGAATTCGAAGCAGCACCGGGCACGATGCAGCGGGTGGAGAGTCCAAGTCCGTTATAGTTTCAGAGGACGGGGCCGCTCTGAAGGTAGAGCGTATCAGCCTCTCGAATAAGGTGAAGCGAAGCCTTACTACCAGTGCGAGTAGTGTCGGGTCGCTCAAGAATAAGACGTCGACGAGCAAGTCGGACACAGTTCGCGGTGCCAACAATCTCCGCAAGCGGTAAGCACGGTGGGCACCTTGCCAGTCACTTGGGGCGACGCACTGGAAGGTCGGTCGGAAGCGGTCCACGGCCGAATAAGCGAGAGGGGCGCCTGATGCGGCTCCCTCGGTTGCCCATACCGCGGCGCCGGGCGTTGCGTCCGCAACACTCGACGCTTACATCTGTACGATGACGCGCGGGGTGCCTCAGGAGGACGCGAAGACGGCGTGCTCTACAATCACCACGTAAGACGCGGGCGTAGGGTGGCCCGGCCTCACGAGTCTGCTGCGATGCTGTGGTGAGGCCCTTTACGGAACCCCGGAACGTAACGCTTGACTCGCCACCCCCGATCCGCTACATTGTTCCCAGCGAGAATAGTTCAGTCAAAGGATCTGGACAGGCGACGCCTTCCGGATCCTTTTGTCTTTCTCGCAGCGCCGAACGCGGGGGCGCGACATCCCGCAGAGTACAGGCAGTCGGTGAGTACGGAGATACCGCACTTCTGACGGTCGGTAACACAACTAGGAGTACGGTATGCGTATCACCGGAACTGTGAAGTGGTTCAACGACAGCAAGGGCTTCGGGTTCATCACCCCCGAGGACGGCTCCAAGGACTGCTTCGTTCACCACAGCGCCATCCAGGGCAGCGGCTTCAAGTCGCTGGCCGAGGGCGAAAAGGTCGAGTTCGACATGGTCCAGGGCCAGAAGGGCCCCGCGGCCGAGAACGTCGTCCGCGCCGGCTGAGCACTCGGGCTGACGCCTGAGTGACGGTAGGGCCGCCCCGAGCGATCGGGGCGGCCCTTCTCGCGTCCGGGCCTCCATGGGCCCGGCCGCCCGACGTCCGTGGAGGGCGCCCCGTGACGCGGGGCGCCCTCCGTTCGTCATCCCCACGGCGAGCGCCGGCAACGCCCGTTTACGCTAAACGGTTGGGGCGGAGGGGGTTAGCTTCCCCTGGGGGCTCGACACGCGGCAGCTCTGCCGTTATATTGTTGGTACGAAACGAGTTCCGAGATATGCCCGGGCACGATGGCCCGGTCCGTGCATTTTTTCCCGGGCGACCCGCGGAGCTCCACCAGGGCTCCGGATGCGGGAAACCCGCGGAGATCCGCGGAGAATCCGGCGCCTCCGAGGAGGCGCGAGCAGCGAGACCCAGCGGGAGAGAAACGATGCGTGTCCTCCGAATCGCCCTTGTGATGTCCGCCCTGGTGGGCACCGCCGCCTGCCAGAGGGACGCGGCCCCCGTCGCGGCGCGCGCCGAGTCCGTGGACCTGAGCTGGCTCGACACGCTGTCGCTGACGCCGGAGGCTCCCGTGGCCGCGAGCGGCGCCGAGCTGGGGTTCGTGGCCGAGCCGACCGCCGCCGAGGCGGCCGCGGCCGCCAAGCCGGTGGTGGAGAAGAAGGTCACCGCGGCCACCACCAGCACGCGGAGCCGCGCGGCCGCCCCTCGCCGCTCGTCGGCCCGGAGCCGCTCGTCCTCGTCGTCCAGCGGCACCTACAGCGCCCCGGCGCGCCAGCCCCGCGTGGTCACGGTGAAGCACACCCGTCGTGACGCCGCCATCGGCGCGGCCGGTGGCGCGGTGATCGGCGCGGTCGCGGGCGGCTCGCGGCACCGCGTGAAGGGCGCCCTGATCGGCGCGGCGGTCGGCGGCATCGCCGGCGCGGTGATCGGCAACAACGTCGACACGGAGAAGCGCGTCCAGTACTGACGCACGCTCCGTCCCAGACGCGGGCGCGCCCCCGTCCCCTCACAGGGACGGGGGCGCGCCCGTTTCGCGTTCCGGCCGTCGCGCGCCTGGTGCGGAGCCGGATGCTTACGGCGCCTCCTCCTCGGGGCACCACTGGCTCCATCCGGGGCCGGTGCCGGGCTCGCAGAACGCGGAGCACCACTCCTGCGTCTGCAGCGAAGTCGGCCCGCAGTCGTACGTCGCCAGGAACGTCTCCGGGCCGAAGCACACGCTGTACGTGTCCTGGTGAGCCAGGACGGTGCCCCGGCCGTCGTCGGGGCTCGGAATGACGGAAAAGGTCTCGACGTGGAGCTCGGCAATGTCCATCCGGAGCTTCTGCATGGGGCACACCTGGGCAGGAGGGGGGCTGGAGGCTGAATCGACCGCGGATCGGTGGCGGCGAAGGTAGTCTCGAAGGGTGCGGCCCGCCAGGCGGACGCCGCGCTCCCGCCGCGGAGCGAGCGGAAAGCACGGAGGGTGGCGGCGCCGGCCGCCACCCTCCGTGCTCGTTCCACCTCGATCTCCCTCGGGGCGGACGCGGCCGGCGGGACCTAGCGCCGGGCGCCCGACGGCGGGGCCGTGGGCGCGGGGCCGCCGACCACCACGGCGGAGCCCAGGAAGGGGACGATCAGGTCGTAGCCCGGGAGCGTCTCGCCGGCCGTGGTGGCGCAGGTGCCCCACTGGGTGACGCCCTGCGGGAGCAGGTCGCTCAGGTCGTAGGTGCTCCCGCCGAGCTGGAACGGCGCGCTCCACACCAGGCTGGCCGTGAAGACATTGGTGGTGAGCAGCCCGGGGCCGCCGGGGGGCGACGGGTGCCCCACGGTGGCGCCCACGACGATGCCGTTGCGGCGGAACATCCCCACCCGCTTGCCGGTGGAGAACGAGGCGGGGTCGCGCCACCGTGCCCCCGGCGAGTCGCGCAGCCAGACGGAGAACTCGCCCGGCTCGTCGATGTCCAGCGCCAGGGAGCCGTTGTTGATGCTGCTGGAGCGGAACGGCGCCGAGCGGAAGGTGAGGAGCGCCGACCCCTCGGTGCGCTTGGCGTCGGCGAACATGTCCTCCACCCCCTGCAGGTACAGGAAGTACCCCAGGTCCTGCACGGTGCCGTCGGTGGAGCGGTAGAAGCGCCCCGTGGCGTACCAGGCCACGCTTCCGGGAAGGGCGGGCATCGGCAGAGCTCCGTTCAGGGTAGGGTGGGGGCGCCGCGCCGCAGGCCCCCCACGATCTCGTAGCGTCCGGGCTCGCCCACCACCAGCCGAAGGGTGCGGCGCTCACCCGTGTAGGCGTTCACGGCGGGAAGGACCACCTCGGTCGCGCCCGTGCGGCGGACGACGACCCGCACCGTGCCGGGGCTCCACGCCCCCGCCCGGTTCAGCTCGCGCACCGGCACGCTGGACGCCACCTCCAGCCGCCGCGTCTGCGGGTTCTGCCGCAGCCACTGCAGGTGCGCCTCGCCGTGCACGTGCTCCCACCCGCGGCTCAGCACCACCACGCGCACCGTGCCGCCACCGCGGGGGCCGTTCCACGAGCCGCCCGTCACCACCTGCACGACGGAGGGGTCCAGGTCGGCGGCGCGCGGCGTGGCGCCGGTCTGGCCGTGGAGCGGGGCGGCGGCCACCAGCAGCGCCAGCAGCGGCAGGATTCGTCGGGTCATTCGGCGGGTGCGGGGGCGTCCGGTGCGGGGCTCGCGCGAGGCGCTCCCAAGGTCGGCGCCGCGCGGCGCACGCACAAGAGGCGCGCGCGTCATCGCTCCCCCGCGGCCACCAGCTCCGAGACCGTCACCAGGCGGTAGCCGCGCGCCTGGAGCCCCTGCACCAACGCCGGCACCGCCGCGCGCGAGGCGGCGTAGTGCCGCGTCATCACGTGCAGGATCACGATGGACCCGGGCCGCGCCCGCTCGGTCACGTGCCGGGCGATGGCGTCGGGATCGCGGACCAGCTCGTCGTAGCTGTCGGGCTCCACGTCCCACGTGACCGCCGTCCGGTCCATGCGCCGCAGCACCCAGGGCAGCGCGAGCAGCTTGGTGCCGTACGGCGGGCGGAAGTGGATGGGCCCCGCGTACCCCGCCCGGCGGATCTCCGCGTCGGTCCGCTCGATCTCCTCGCGCACGCGGCGCGTGGAGATCATGGCCATGCGCGGGTGGTGGAAGGAGTGGTTCCCCACCTCGTGCCCCGCGGCCACGATCCGCCGCGCCGCCTCGGGGTTGCGGCGCATGGCCTCGCCGGTCAGGAAGAACGTGGCACGCGCGCCGCGGGCGGCCAGCATCGCCAGCACGGTGTCGGTGGGCGCGGGGTTGGGACCGTCGTCGAAGGTCAGCGCGACCAGCGAGTCCGCCGTCTCCACCCGCGGCACGATGCGGCCGAAGGCCTGGAAGCGGCGCGCCTTGCTGACCTTCCACGCGACCGCCAGCGCCAGGGGCAAGGACAGGGCCACGCAGAGGGCAACGCGCCCGGCCGCCCGCGCGGCGGAGCGCGCCGGGCCCCTCCGGCGGCGCCAGAGCACGGCCGGCGGAGCGGAGAGGAGGAGCGCGAGGAGGAGCACGGCGAGCAGGTCGAGCACGGGGCCTCGGGAGGTCGGCGCGGGTGGGAGGACGAGGCAAGGTCGGACGCGCGGGCGCTCCCCACAAGCCGGCCGCGGTGTGCGATAATGGGACGCACATTCCCGGAAGCGGACGAGGCGGAGGGGTGCGGCGCCCTCCCCCGATGGCGCAAGCGTTTGCGAAGCAACGGCTTCTGTCGATGCCGCGGAGGGCACGCGTCTCGCCCCTGGGGGAGACCGGGTACCCGCGCCGAACGCATTCCCAGCCACGCCCATGGACGAGATCCTCCAGGACCTCCGCTACGCCGCCCGCGTCCTTCGCCGCTCTCCCGGGTTCGCCCTGGTCGCGGTGCTCACGCTGGGCCTGGGGATCGGCGTGGTCACCACCATCTTCAGCGTGATCAACGCGCTGCTCATCCGCCCCATGCCGCACCTGGAGACGGAGGGGCTGGTGGTGGTGCGCCCGTACAAGAAGGACGGGTCGGAGAGCTCCCTCTCGTGGGCGCAGGTGCAGGCGCTGCGCGAGGGCGTGCCGGGCTTCGCCGCGGTGGAGGCGTACCACGACGACGCCGTGGTGCTCTCGCCCCCGGGGGGCGAGCCGGAGCGGGTGGAGGCGGAGCGGGTGACGCCCGGCCTCTTCTCCACCATCGGCGCGCGCCCGATGCTCGGCCGCCTCTTCCTGCCGGAGGAGGGCGTGGAGGGCCGCGACCGCGTGGTCATCCTCTCCCACGTGCTGTGGACGGAGCGCTTCGCCGGGGACCGCGGCGTCCTCGGTCGGACCGTCCTCGTCGACGGCGCGCCGCACACGGTGGTGGGCGTGATGCCGGAGCGCTTCGGCTACCCCGACAACCAGCCGCTCTGGATCCCGTACGCCCCCTCGCCCACCGATCAGCCGGGAATGCGCTACCTGCGCGCGGTGGCGCGGCTGCGGCCCGGCACCACGCTCGCCGCGGCCGAGGCGCAGACGGTGGCGCTCTCGCGCCGGCTGGCGGCGGCGGACCCGGAGACGAACGGCGGACGCACCCTGCGCCCCATCGACTTCGACGTGGCGTGGTCCAACGGCTTCGCGCCCATCCTGCTCACCATGCTTGGCGCCGTGGGCTTCGTGCTGCTGATCGCCTGTGCCAACGTGGCCAACCTCTTCCTGGCGCGCGCCGCCGGCCGCCAGCGCGAGATCGCGGTGCGCACCGCGCTGGGCGCCGGCCGCGGCCGCATCGTGCGGCAGCTCCTGACGGAGAGCGCCGTCGTCGCGCTCGTGGGCGGAGCACTGGGCATCGCGCTGGCCACCCTGGGGCTGCGCGCCATCCTGGCCTCGTTCCCGTTCACGCCGCCGCTCTGGATGGACCTGGGGGTGGACCGCAACGTCCTGCTCTTCACCCTGGCCGTGGCGCTGGGGACGGGGCTGCTCTTCGGCCTTGTCCCCGCGCTCCGCGCCGCCCGGCCGGACCTGGGGGAGACGCTGCGCGACGGCGGGCGCGGCGCGACCGGCGGCGCGCGGCAGGGCCGGCTGCGCTCCGCGCTGGTGGTCTCGGAGCTGTGCCTGGCGACGGTGCTGCTGGTGGGGGCGATGCTGATGGTGCGCTCCACGCTGCGGCTGCAGGGGGTGGATCCCGGCTTCGCGTCCGCCGGCGCCCTGACGCTGCGCGCCGTCGCCGCGGGCGAGCGGTACCAGGACCCCGCGGCGCGGGCGGAGCTCTTCCGCCGGGCGGAGGAGGCGGTGCGCGCCGTGCCGGGGGTGCGCGCGGTGGGCGCCGTGACCCACATGCCGCTCGCCGGTACCAGCACCACCTCGACCTACGAGGCCGAGGGCCAGCCGGTGGCCGCGGCCGACCGCCCGGTGGCGCAGTACCGCGGCGTCTCGGAGGGCTGGTTCCCCGCCATGGGGCTGGCGATGGTGCGCGGCCGCGCGCCCACGGCGGCGGAGGTGTCCTCCGGCGCCCCGGTGGTGGTGGTGAACCGCACGCTCGCCGAGCGGCACTGGCCGGGGCGGGACCCGCTGGGCCGGCGCATCCGCTTCGGCGACGAGTGGCTGACGGTCGTGGGCGTCGCCCCGGACGTGCGGATGGGGCGTCTCGACGAGCCCGCCGAGCCGCAGACCTACGCTCCGTATCCCGTCCGCCAGCCCGGGAGCATGACGTTCGTCGTCCGCACCGCCGGCGACCCGGCGTCCGTCGCCGCGGCTGCGCGCGCGGCGGTACGCGGGCTGGACCCGCAGGTCCCGGTGGACGAGGTGCGCACCCTGGACCAGGTGGTGCGCGCCTCGCTCTGGCAGCAGCGCCTCTTCGGCGGGCTCTTCGTCTCCTTCGCGGTCATCGCCCTGCTCCTGGCCGTGACCGGCGTCTACGGGGTGATGTCGTACTCCGTCTCCCAGCGCACGCACGAGATCGGGGTGCGCGTGGCCCTGGGCGCGAAGGCCGCGGACGTGGTGGGGATGGTGGTGGGCGCCGGGGCACGGGTCGCGGTGACGGGCGTCGGTCTCGGGCTGCTGGCGGCGTTCGCGCTGATGCGCCTGCTGGCCTCGCAGCTCTACGGCGTGAAGGCGACCGACCCGCTGACGTACGCCACCATCACCGCCGTGCTGGGGGGCGTGGCGCTCCTGGCCTCCTTCCTCCCCGCGCGGCGGGCGGCGCGGGTGGACCCCATGGAGGCGCTGCGCTCGGAGTAGGCGCATCCTCCACCGTTCCCCGCGAGCCGCGGCCCCCGTAGAATGACGGAGGTCGCGGCTCGCGCCCTCTCCCGAATCCGCCCACCCCCGGAAGCATGGCCCGCCTCGACATCTCGCCCCCGCGCGTCCTGATCGCCGACGACCAGCCGGACGTCCTCTCCGCCCTGCGCCTGCTGCTGAAGGGCGAGGGGTTCCAGATCGAGAGCGCGTCGTCCCCGGCCGGGGTGCTGGCCGCGGTGCGCGAGCTGGAGCTGGACGTGGTGCTGATGGACCTGAACTACGCCCGCGACACCACCTCCGGCGCCGAGGGGCTGGACCTGCTGCGGCAGATCGTGTCGCAGGAGTCCCACCTGCCCGTGGTCGTGATGACGGCGTGGGGGAGCGTGGAGGGCGCGGTGGAGGCCATGCGCCGCGGCGCCCGCGACTACGTGGAGAAGCCGTGGGACAACGCGCGCCTCGTCTCCATCCTTCGCGCGCAGGTGGAGCTGGGCCGGGCGCTGCGCACGGGGCAGCGGCTGGAGCAGGAGAACCGGCTGCTGCGCAAGGACGGGCTTCCCGAGCTGATCGCCGCCGCGCGCTCCATGCAGCCCGTGCTGCGCATGATGGAGCGCGTGGGGCCCTCCGACGCCTCCGTGCTGATCACCGGCGAGCACGGCACGGGGAAGGACGTGGTCGCCCGCTGGCTGCACGCCTCGTCACCCCGCGCGCCCAAGCCGCTGGTGACGGTGAACGCCGGCGCGATCGCCGACGGGGTGTTCGAGAGCGAGCTCTTCGGCCACGTGAAGGGCGCCTTCACCGACGCCCGCAGCGACCGCGTGGGCGCCTTCGAGCTGGCGGACGGGGGGACGCTCTTCCTGGACGAGATCGGGACCATGCCCATGGACCAGCAGGCCAAGCTCCTGCGCGTCCTGCAGACGGGCGAGATGGCGCGCGTGGGCCAGTCGCGCACCCGCCGCGTGGACGTGCGCGTGGTCTCCGCCACCAACTCCGACATCCCCCGGGCGGTGGAGGAGGGGCGCTTCCGCGAGGACCTGCTCTTCCGCCTGAACACGGTGGAGATCCACCTCCCCGCGCTGAGGGAGAGGCGGGAGGACGTGCCGCTGCTCGCCAACCACTTCCTGCGCCGCCAGGCCGCCCAGTACCGCAAGCCCATCGCCGGCTTCGACCCCGAGGCCATGCAGCTCCTGCTGGGATACGCCTGGCCCGGCAACATCCGCGAGCTGGAGCACACCGTGGAGCGCGCCGTCCTGCTCGCCGGCGGGGAGTGGATCGCGGCGGAGGACCTGACGCTGCGGGCCCGCACGCCGTCCGCCTCGGGCGCGGGGGCGGGGGTGGCCGCGCTGGCGGAGATGTCGCTCGAGGACGCGGAGCGCGTGCTCATCCGCAAGGCGCTGGAGCGCCACGACGGCAACGTGTCGCAGGCCGCGGAGGCGCTGGGCCTCTCGCGAAGCGCCCTGTACCGCCGCCTGCAGCGCTTCGGCCTTTGACGCCCGCGCGCCGCAGGCGGCGCTCCGCCGGCCACGAGCGCCAGGTCGGGCGCCTCGCCTTCCTCACCGGGCTGCCCGGAGTGACCCTCGCCCTCGTCCTGCTCTGGACGGGCCCCTACGCGGAGTCCACCCGCTGGACGCTAGGCGCGCTGGTCGTCGTCCTCTGGGTCGGCTGCGCCCTGGTCCTCCGCGAGCGGGTGGTGCGCCCCCTCCAGACGCTCTCCAACCTGCTGGCGGCGCTGCGCGAGGGCGACTTCTCCATGCGCGCACGCGGCGCGGGGACGGACGACGCCCTGGCCCTGGCCCTGCTGGAGGCGAACGCGCTGGGCGAGACGCTGCGCGAGCAGCGGCTGGGGGCGATGGAGGCGACCGCGCTGCTGCGGAAGGTGATGGAGGAGATCGACGTGGCGGTCTTCGCCTTCGACCACGAGGGCCGCGTGCGCCTGGCCAACCGCGCGGGCGAGCGGCTGGTTGGGATGCCCACGGAGCGCCTGGTGGGGCAGGACGCGGCGGAGGTGGGGCTGGCCCCCTGCCTCTCCGGGGAGGTGCCGCGCACCTTCGAGCACGTCTTTCCGGGCGGCAGCGGGCGGTGGGAGCTGCGGCGCGAGGAGTTCCGCCAGGGCGGCCGCACGCACCACCTGCTCGTCCTCTCCGACCTGAGCCGCGCCCTGCGCGAGGAGGAGCGGCAGGCGTGGCAGCGCCTGGTGCGCGTGCTGGGGCACGAGATCAACAACTCGCTGGCCCCCATCCAGTCCATCGCCGCCACCCTGCAGGGGCTGCTGGAGCAGACGCCCCGGCCCGGCGACCTGGACGACGACCTGCGCGACGGCCTGCGCGTGGTCTCGGCCCGGTCGCTCTCCCTCTCGCGCTTCCTCTCCTCGTACGCCCGCCTGGCGCGCCTGCCCCCGCCGGAGCCGGCGCCGGTGGACGTGGGCGACTGGGTGCGGCGCTGCGCCGGCCTGGAGCCGCGCCTGCCGGTCTCCGTCGTCCCCGGCCCGGAGACGACCGTGCGGGCGGACGGCGACCAGCTCGACCAGCTCCTCATCAACCTGGTGCGCAACGCGGTGGACGCGGCGCTGGAGACGGGCGGCGGGGTGCGCGCCGGGTGGGAGGCGGACGACGGACGCCTGTCGGTGTGGGTGGAGGACGACGGCCCCGGCATCGGCTCCACGGCCAACCTCTTCGTCCCGTTCTTCACCACCAAGCCGCACGGAACGGGGATCGGGCTGGCGCTCTCGCGGCAGATCGCGGAGGCGCACGGGGGCACGCTGACGCTGGAGGACCGCGCCGGCGCCCGCGGGTGCGTCGCCCGGCTGGTGCTGCCGCTGGGGTGAGGCGGCCGCAAGTCCAGCGGAGGGCGCGAGTTCCGCCGCTCCTCCGGAACCGTACGGCCGCGCGGGGTATCACTCCGCAGCAGAGCGCCGCGACCCGCCCGGGGTCGCGGCGTCCGTTTCCGGGGGAGACGCCGGATCGAGGAACGACGAGGTCGCGATGAACGAGCGGAACTACCTGGTGCGCGCCACCGCCCTGGGCGGGCGGGTCCGCGCCTTCGCGCTGGACGCCACCAACGTGGTGCACGAGCTGCAGCGCCGGCACGACACCTTTCCCGCGGTGACCGCGGCGCTGGGGCGCACGGCGATGGGCGGGCTGCTGCTGGCGTCCGCCTCGCTCAAGGAGGAGGGGCAGGCGCTGAGCGTGGAGGTGCGCGGCGGCGGCCCCGCCGGGCGCCTGCTGGTGACCGCCAACCACGCCGGCGAGGTGCGCGGGATGGTGACGCACCCGCACGCCCACGTGGAGAGCGTGAACGGAAAGCTGAACGTGCGCGGCGTGGTGGGCACGGACGGCTACCTGTCCGTCACCAAGAACCTGGGGATGAAGGACACCTACCAGGGCACCGTGGAGCTGCAGTCCGGCGAGATCGGCGAGGACATCGCCTACTACCTGCTCAAGAGCGAGCAGACGCCCGCCGCGGTGGGCATCGGCGTGTTCGTGGGCTCCGACGGCACCGTGGCGGCCGCGGGGGGCTACCTGGTGCAGCTCCTGGCGGGGCTGTCGGACGACGAGATCGTGGAGATCGAGCGCCGGGTCGCATCCCTTCCGCATCCCACCACGCTGATCCGCGAGGGGAGCACCCCCGAGGCCATCCTGTCGCGCATCTTTCCCGAGGGGTACGAGCAGACCGACCGCTACCCGGTCGACTTCCACTGCCCCTGCTCGCGCGAGCGATTCGAGTCCGCCATCGTCTCGCTGGGCGAGGCCGAGGTCGCGCGCATCATCGCCGAGGAGGAGGAGCCGACCACCGAGATCGTCTGCCACTTCTGCAACGAGCGCTACTACTTCGACGCGTGGGAGATGCAGGAGATCCTGCGCAACGCGCGGTAGCGTCTCGGACGACGGGGACGGGGGGAGGTGGAGCGGGGGAGATGGCGATGAATCGGGCGCGGGTGGGATGACGACGCGGTTGGGCGGTGAGGGTGGACGACGAAGGGGCGGCCGCGGATGCGGCCGCCCCTTTCTCGGTCGTCGGCGGGTTTTTGGGCTGTGTCGGCGGCCGGCCCCTCACCCCGGCCCCTCTCCCGCACGCCGGGTGAGGGCCCCCTACGCCAGCCCGGCCGGGCGGCCTTGATCTCGTGGAACGGGGGGATCAGGCTGGGGTTGGGGTCGTGCCAGGCGTACCGAACCACGCCCTGGCGGTCGATCACGAAGGCGGCGCGGTCGCTGGCGTTGCGCAGGCCCGGGCCCAGCGGGTCCGTCCTCACCACCCCGAAGCCCTCGGCCGCCTGGCGGTTGAAGTCGGAGAGGAACGGGTAGTCGGCCCCGATCTCCGCCCGGAAGCGCTGCAGCACGAACGGCGAGTCCACGCTCACCGCCGCCACGCGCGCGCCCAGCTTCTCGTACGCGGCCCAGTCGTCTCGCACGGAGCAGAGCTCCTCGGTGCAGGTGCTGGTGAACGCCAGGGGAAAGAAGAGGAGGACCAGGGGGCCCTTGCCCCATTCCTCGGCCAGGGAGACCTGCTTCATCTCGTGCGAGGGTAGGGTCACGGCGGGGGCGGCGTCGCCCGGCTTCAACGGCATGCTGCGGGTTCCTTCCGGGTCCCGGTGGTCGGGGCCGTATCGGCGTCGATCGCGGTGGCGGCGCGGCTCAGTCGGTGAAGCGCAGGGAGGAGAGGATACCGCGCACGGTCTCGCGCTCGGCCTCCTCCTCCCCCTCGGCGCAGACGTAGGTGGCGAACACCAGGCGGCCGGGGGCGGTGGCCACGCCCACCATCCAGAAGGTGGCGCCGCCCTCCTCGCCGTCCTCGTCCTCGGCGGTGAACTCGCAGAGCGACATCTCGGCGTCGCCCAGCTCCACGTCCTCCACCTCGTCCTCCTCCAGCTCCACCCCCTGCTCCTCCAGGAAGGCGTACAGCTCCTCGGCGGGGTCCGGGAACGAGTCCTCGTCCTGGGGCACGGCGACCAGGTGCAGCACCCCCGGTCCGCCCTCGGTGGCGACCTCCACCCCGCCCGCGTCCGCGTTCGCCTCCGCCTCCCACCCCGCGGGAAGGTCGACCTGGAAGCCTGCCGGGTCCCGGTGCCGCCGCGTGCTCGCCATGCTCCTCCGTGGGGTGCGCGTGAAGGCGCCCAGCATACGCCCGCGGCGGCGGACCGGCAACCCGACCCGGCCCTGTCGCGCGCCGCAATGCGCTCCAGGTGACCTTGCCGCCGCACGTTGTCAGGAACCGTGCCGCTCGTTCGTTACCATGACGGAACGATTTCCGGTCGCGAAAGCACCGGAGACGGCCCATCTTCTGGAACGATCGTTCGGCACGGAAACTGCCCGATTCGTCCCTGGACGCCCCGCCTCCGAGGCGCCCCCCCGCCCCGCCACCTTCCTTCTCCGGAGGGCCTATCCGAACCTTGGGTGTCAGCCTAGTCGCCGCAGCAGCCATCGTGGCAAGCCTCGCCATCGCCCGCCAGCGCCAGGAAGAAGAGCGCCGGCCGGAAAGTGGACCGAGGCCGGGCCCGGCCTCCCCGGCTGCGTCCCCCCTCGACCTGGACCAGATCCGGTCCGCGGGCTTCTAGCTCGAACGTCGGAAAGGTGGGTACGTGGAGAGCCGCCCGACGGGGCGTGCATGTCGCAAGCGCGACGTGCGCGCCCCGTGTCTTTTGCACACGCCCGGTGTCACTGCGTTGCTACGCCGCCCCTTCCGCGCCCATCGGCACACCTGGGTCGTCTCGGACGATCCGCGATGCCTTCGACAGGGGGGTCAAGGGATCATCCGTTCAAGCCGTCTCCAGAGCATGCGGCCCGTATTCCACGATCCAGGTCTCTGCGCGGGGAGGCGTTGGACGCGAAAAGCGAGGATAGTCGCGGATACGGGTCCAAAGCACTTAACTGCAATTGACATGGGGGGTTAGCGGGGTTATATTAGAGGGCAATGTTGAATGGCCCGCATGACGGAGCGGCGGCGGCTTCACGATCGCCGCTCTTTTCATGCGCAAGACAGGAGACAGTGCCTTCATGGATCGAGATTACGTGCGCAACGAGCCCCGCCTTCGCGACAGCACCGCCATGCGTACCGGCGGCGCGCGCAAGCTTCTGAGGTCCCCCGCGGTTCAGGGGGTCCTGCTGATGGCGGTGGCGGCCCAGGGAGTGACGTCGGTGCACAACCACCGGCAGGCGGCCAGCGGCCGGGCCTCGACCGCGAGCCGCGGCACCGAGACCACCGCTCCGCACATCACGAAGGCCCTGATGCCGGTGGTGGTGGCGCGCGCGCTTCCGGAGGTGCCCGCGACGGCCGCGAAGGCCGCGCCCCGGGAGGACAAGGTCCGTGCCCTGGAGAAGAAGTACCGCGACGCCGGGTACCCGGTGACGCCGACCCTGGCCCGCGCCATCGACCGCGCGGCGCGCGAGGCGGGGATCGACACCGAGATGGCCTTCGGGCTGGTGCGGACGGAGAGCTCGTTCCAGAACAAGGCGACGAGCCACGTGGGCGCCATGGGCCTGACGCAGCTGATGCCGGCGACGGCTCGCTGGCTGGAGCCGGGAGTGACCCGCAGCGACCTGCGCGACCCGGACACCAACCTGCGGATCGGGTTCCGCTACCTGAAGGACCTGATCGAGAAGTACGACGGCAACACGCGGCTGGCGCTGCTCGCCTACAACCGCGGTCCGGGCACGGTCGACCGCGTGCTGAAGCGCGGCGGCAACCCCGACAACGGCTACGC
The DNA here is from genome assembly GCA_030146875.1 of Longimicrobiaceae bacterium. Classification (GTDB taxonomy): domain Bacteria; phylum Gemmatimonadota; class Gemmatimonadetes; order Longimicrobiales; family Longimicrobiaceae; genus JASLAX01. The sequence continues at coordinate 127 of JASLAX010000154.1, read as the reverse complement.
CGACGCGGTGCTGAGCGGCGGGAAGCACTAAAGGCTCCCGCCGGAGCCGGACGGACGAGAGGGGCGCGCTCCACGCGGGGTGCGCCCTTCTTCGCGTCCACCGCCCGGCGCATTCCCTCCCCGTCCG
>JASLAX010000150.1 GCA_030146875.1 Longimicrobiaceae bacterium | reverse complement strand
GCCGTCCACACCGTCGGAGGTAGGCCGAGGCACCCTTCCCCTCTGGGAACCGAGCGGTGGTCGGGGAGAGCACGGACCCCTGCGGAGTCTCGAAGTTTATCCACGCCCGTCGCCGGACGGTTTTCTTCAACAGCCTTCTAGGCCGCACCGTTCGTCCCGCCGATCGCCCCGCCGGAGGGGGCGGCGAGCGGCGCGTGTTTGCCGGGAAAGGCGGTCGGACGTACTCTGTCCCCGACCCACGCCGCCGCCCCCCACGCCCGCTGAGGCCCATGCACCCGCGCACCGTCCCCGCGCTCGCCGCGCTTCTCTCCCTGGCCGCCTGCGCCTCCCCCGCCCCGGCGCCGTCCCCCGCACCCGCGTCCGCCGCCGACGGACGCTGGGACCGCGCGGCGGACTCGGTCGCGGCGCTGGCGGCCTTCCGCTCCAACATCGGCGCCATCCACACGCGCGACCGCGCCGCGTACCTGTCGCACTACGTCCAGAGCCCGCGCCTGGCCATGACCGGCCCCGGCGGCGTGCGCTACGGATACGAGGGGCTCGCGTCCGCGGACCCGGACGCCTGGCCCGACACGCTGGTCGCGACGCACTTCCAGGTGGTGCCGCTGGCGCCGGGGGTGGTCTACGGCGCCTACCGCTACCGCGTGGTGCAGGGCGGCAGCGCGCGCGGCGTGTCGGAGCGGGTGCTGGTGCGCCAGCCGGACGGCACCTGGAAGGTGGCGGTCTCCACCGCCTTCGGCTCGCCGGGGGACGCGCCGGTCCCCGCGTACGCGCTGACGGGCGCAACGGTGATCGATGGAACGGGCGGCCCCCCGCTGCGCGACGCCACGGTGGTGATGCGCGACGGCAAGGTCGCGTGTGTGGGACGGTGCGAGATCGGGCCCGACGTGCACGTGGTGGACGCGCGGGGCCGGTGGATCGTCCCCGGGCTGGTGGACGCCCACGTCCACTACTCGCAGACGGGGTGGGCGGACGCGCGGCCCGACGCGCTGGACGTGCGCGACCGCTTCCCCTACGAGCGGACCGTGGCGGACCTGGAGGCGCACCCGGAGCGCTTCTACCGGAGCTGGCTCTGCTCGGGGGTCACGGCCACCTTCGACGTGGGCGGCTACGCCTGGACGTGGGCGCTGCGGGAGAGGGCGGAGCGCTCCACCTCGGCCCCGCACGTGGCGGCGGCGGGGCCGCTGCTCGCCACGCAGGACCACTGGGTGAACCTTCCCGCCCAGCGCCAGTTCGTCCACACCTCCACCGACAGCGCCACCCGCGCCGCCGTCCGCGCCATCGCCGCGCGCCGCAGCGACGCGGTGAAGGTGTGGTACGTCACCGACGCCGCCGACACCGCCGCCCAGGCGCGCGTCCGCGCCGCGGGTGAGGAGGCGCGCCGCGCGGGGATCCCGCTGATCGTGCACGCCACCGACCTGGCCCAGGCCAAGGCCGCCCTGCGCGCCGGCGCCAAGCTGCTGGTGCACTCGGTGGACGACGCGCCCGTGGACGAGGAGTTCCTGCGCCTGGCGAAGGAGGCCGGCGCCACGTACACGCCCACGCTGACGGTGACGAACGGCTACGTGCAGATGTACACGCGCGCCTTCGACCGCTCCCTGCCCATGGCCTGCGTGGACCCGGAGACGCGCCGCAAGGCGCTGCTCACCGACTCGCTCCCCGGCCGCGCCATCCCCCGCGCCACCATCGACGCGCGCCTGGGGCCCCGCGTCCGCACCAGCGCCGAGAACCTGCGCCGCGTGCGCGACGCCGGCATCCCCATCGCCATGGGGACCGACGCCGGAAACCCGCTCACCCTGCACGGCCCCGCCATCCATGCCGAGATGGAGGCGATGGCCGCCGCGGGGATGACCCCCATGGAGGTGCTGGTGGCCTCCACCCGCAACGCCGCCCGCGCCATGGGACGCACCGACATCGGCACCCTGGAGCCGGGCAAGCTCGCCGACCTGGTGGTGCTGGAGGCCGACCCCCTGGCCGACGTGCGCGCCTACCGCCGCATGCTCCTGGTCGCGCGCGCGGGAGAGATCTGGACGCGGAAGGAGCTGGAGTACCCGGCGAGGTAGGGCCGTCCGACCCACGCGACCCGACGACGACCGTCGTCCCTCTCCCCTCGTGGGGAGGGCCGGGGGTGAGGGTCCGCCGCGGACCCGCCGTCGACTCAGAGAGGTCCCGACAACCCGAACGGCCGCCGCACTCCTCGTGCGGCGGCCGTTCGTCCTTCCCGTCGTCCTCATCGTCCGTCCGATCGGCGTCCTCGTCGACGACGATCGGCGGAGGCATATCACTGCTTGATCGTGACGTACCGCTCCAAGCGCGCGACCTCTTCCTTGTCGACGTACTTGCCGATCTCGCGGCGGAACTGCTCGATGTTGCGATAGGGGCGGTACTCCTCGAACTCGTGCTTCATCTTGTTCCCGATCCGCGGGATCAGCAGGATCTCGTCGCCCGTGGCGGAGTTCAGGTCGAGCGGCTTGAAGAGGTGCGTGTAGACGGTGTCGCGCTGCGCCTCCGCCAGCCGCGGCGAGAGCACCCGGTCCACCGCCGTCATGTCCTGGTACGGACGCCCCGCCACCACCGCGTCGGCCAGCGCGGCGTCGAAGCCGGGGATGGCCATCAGCTCCTCACGCGTGGCGGAGTTGGGATCGAGCAGCGCGCCCGACTGCGCCCCGTGCTCGCCGGCATGCGCAGCGGGCGCGGCCGGAGCCGCCGGGGCGGTGCCGGCGTCCGCCGGAGCGGCGGGCGCGGCCTCGTCGCCCGCCTTCGCGGCGTCGGAGTCGCCCCCGCAGGCGGCGAGGGCCAGGAGCGCCGCGGCGCAGGCGAGGGTGGTGGTGCGGATGGGCTTCATGGGGTCTCCTTCAGGTACGGTCGCCGGCGTCGCCCGGCGCCGATGCGGTGGATGAGTGCACGGACGGCGCGCGCGTCGCCAGCGCCGGATGGCGGTGGGCGAAGACCAGCCCCAGCAGCCCGAGCTGCGCCAGCGCGCCCGGCGCCAGCGCCGGCGTGGCCCCGCGCAGGGCCTCCCAGACCAGCGGCAGCCCGCTCAGCCCGGAGTCGGACTCGCGCTCGAACTCCACGTTCCCCTGGAAGTGCAGGTACACCCCGACCAGCCCCGCCACGGAGAGGGCCGCCATCACCCCGCGGAAGCCCTGGAGGGTGGCCCGCCCCGGCCGGGCCGCTACGGCCCCTGCGGTGAGGAGTGCGAGGCCGAGCGCCGCGAGCGGGACCACCTGCCACACCTCCTCGTAGTGCTCCAGCAGCACCAGCTCGGCCGCCAGCCCCAGGATGCCGACGACGATCACCGCCAGCAGCAGCCCGCGGAGCGGTCCGCCGTCCGCCGATTCCGTCGTCGTGCGCATCCGGGCTCCCGTCAGCGGTCCGTGCGGCACGTCTCGCGCCGCGTGCTCCGCCTGGGGAGGATCCCCGGGCCCGGTTCCTCCGCCCCCACGCGCCCCCCGGCCGCCTTCCAGGCGGAGCGAAACGACGGGGCGAGCCGTGTGTGGAGCCGGGGGGTGGGATTCTGCATCGCGGCCTTCGTGCTGCGGTCGGGGGTGGGCTACCGGCGGCAAGCTACGCGCCGGCCGCCGCGCGAGCCAGGGGAGGACCGGCTGCGTCCTTATCCGGCGTCTCCGTCTGCGGGGGTGGAGGTACGTCCCGATCGCCCACCGGACGCGGAGACGGACCACGAGCGCGAGCGACATCCACCCCACCGGCGAGCAGGCGGTTGCCGCTGGCGCCGCTCGGGGGAGGCCCGCCTCGCCCCGGAGCCCCCCGTCAGAAGATCACCCGGTACACCAGCGCCAGGTTGCGCCCCGGGTTGGGCGCGAACTCCTTGATGCGGCTGGTGGCCTCGCGGTGCAGCTCGTTCGACAGGTTCTCGGCGCGGAGCGAGATGGAGTGCACCGCGCCGCCGCGCGTGACGCGCACCCCGGCGTCCAGGCGCACGGTGCCGTGCGGCGGGGTGCGGGCCTCGTCCGCGGAGCCCACGCGGTCCTGCGCCACCTCGTGGTGCGCCTCGGCGCCCAGCGACCAGCGGCCGTCGTCCCACCGCGCCCAGCCGCCCACGCGCGGCGGCGGCATGTACGAGAGCGGCGTTCCGTCGGCCTGCGAGGCGCCCAGCGCGTCGCCGCTGATCCCCAGCGCCAGGTCGTTGCGCGCCGCCCACTCCAGCGACGCCTCCACCCCGCGCAGGGTGGCGTCGTGCTGCACGTAGCGGAAGACGCTCACCGGGTGCCCGTCCAGGAGGGTGTCGGGCTGCGCCTGCAGGTGCACGTAGTTGGAGATGCGGTTCACGTACGCCACGAACTGCCCGCTCCACCGCGGCGAGCGCACCCGCAGCAGCGCCTCGGCGCCCGTCCCGCGCTCCGCCCGCAGCGTGGGCGTGCCGTACTCCACCGATCCCGTCCCCGCGTGCAGCGCCCCGGAGAACAGCTCCTCCACCGTCGGCGCGCGGAACGAGCGGGAGGCGGTTACGCTGGCCGAGACGGCGGACGACACCGGCACCCGCACGCCCGCCGATCCCGAGACCGCCCGGAACGTCCGCGACACGCCGGCCCCGAACTTCTGCGAGTCGCGCGACTCGATGGCGTACTGGTCGAAGCGCGCGCCCACCTGCAGGGCGGGACGCCCCTCCCCCAGCCCCAGCTCCTGGAAGCCGAAGACCCCCCACGCCCGCGAGTCCGCCGCCGGCGTGAGCGCCGACGCGCCGGTGGACTCGTAGCGCTTCACCAGCCCCGAGACGCCCCAGGCGCCCTCCGACAGCGGCCCCAGGCGCCCCTGGCGGGCCAGCACGCTGGCCGTGGCCGTGCGCAGCCCGAACGCCATCCGCAGCCCGCCGCGCCCGTCCAGCTCGTCGTGCGCGTAGTCCTGGGCGGTGGCGTCCACGCGCACGGACGGGAACGCGGTGGAGGCCGTCTGCACCTCCGCGCGCCCGATCGCCTCCCAGCGCTGGCCGGCCAGGCGCACCGTGTCCAGCGGGATCCCGGCCTCGTCCACCGGCATGGGCAGGCCGTAGCCGAAGCGGTAGCCCTTCACCGCCACCCCGCCGGAGACGCGCTCGCCCACCCGGGCGATGCCCACGGAGCCGTTGCCGTGCCAGGCGTCGGTGTTCACCAGCCGACCTCCCAGCACCGGGTCGTCGCCGATGCGCACGTCCCCCCCGCTGCGCCCGCCCCCGCGCACCGTCATCGCCCACGCGCCGCCCAGCGGGGCCGTCATCTTCCCCGAGACGCCGGCGCCGGGGAGCGCCGACTCCGTCTGCGCCACCACCACCCGCTCCACCCGCCCCGGCAGGTGCATGGGTATGTCGTCGGAGATGACGTTCACCACGCCCCCCAGCGCGTTGTTGCCGTAGAGCAGCGTCGCCGGCCCGCGCACCACCTCGATCCGCTGCGCCGCGAGCGGGTCGATGGTCACCGCGTGGTCCGTCGCCGACCCGGCCAGGTCCGAGGCGCGCTGCCCGTCCTGCAGCACCAGAACGCGGTCGCCCGTCAGGCCGCGCATCACCGGCATGGCCGCCGCGGGGCCGTTGTAGCGGACGCGGATCCCCGGCTGCGACGCGAGCGTCTGCGCCACCGTGGTGGAGAGCGAGCGCTCCAGCGCGCGCCCGCCGAGCTGCGTGGTGGAGTGCGTCACCGCCATGGGGTCCTTCCCGGCGGTCGTCCCCGTCACCTGGATCCCCTCCAGCGCCAGCGGCGTCCACGCCAGCACCACGTCCGCGTCGGGAGACGGCCTGTCGGCGCCCACGTGCACCTCCCGGCTCACGGGCGCGTAGCCGATGAGCGAGGCGTGCAGGCGGTGGCGGCCGGGGGGAATGTTGCGGACCGTGAAGCGCCCCTGCGCGTCCGCCATCACCGTGCGCCCCAGGGCGGGCAGCGCGACCTGCGCGTGCGGGAGCGGGGCGCCGGACGCGTCGCGGACGGTCCCGGCCAGGACGCCGCCGCGCCCCTGCGCCGCAGCGGGCACCGCGGCTACGACCGCCAGCAGCAGCGCGGCGGAAAGCGTACGTCGGAACGACACCATATGATTCTAGTCGGTGCGAGTATGATTTAGATGGATCTAAACTTCTTGCACAGACTACGTGAAACAGGCACTGCCGTCAAGGCTCGTGGCGTCGCCGTCCGCTGCGACGACGCCGGAGATCCCGCGCCGCCCGCGGACGCCCGTCTCCTGGACGCAGGCGCGGAGCAGCCGGAAACAGGCCAGTCCGCGACCCTGCGGGGACTGTCCTGCTTTCGCCGGTCCTCTGCTGCGTCCACGAAAGGGGCGTTCGTGGAACCGCCGCCTCCGCCGAGAACGGCGAAGGGCCGGCGGATCGCTCCGCCGGCCCTCCCGTACCGCCCTCTCCCGTCGGCGCGTCAGAACAGCGTGACGCCCACCAGCACCTGGTTCCGCTCCAGCCGGTCGTCCTGCACGTCCCCGAGCGACTGGCTGACGCGCCGGTACTGCGCGTCCACCCCGATCATGTTCGTGAGCTGCAGCCGCGCCCCCACCTGCCAGCCGAGCTGCGTCCCCGTGTCCTTCACCTCCGGGTCCGAGTCGCGCAGGTCGTTGAAGGTGGAGCGCCCCAGCCCGGCGTGCACCCCCGCGTACGGGGTGACGGGGATCACGGGCAGGTTCAGGAAGTAGTTGGCCTCGCCGAGCAGGCCGTACGTGGTGGAGCTGCGGTTCGCCTCGGTGGCCTTGCCGGTGGTGTAGGCCGAGACGCCCACGCCGATGCCCAGCGGAAGCACCACCTCGGCCCCGACCGAGAAGCCGTCCGCGGCGGGGATGGAGTCGGCGCCGCGGACGCGGGACTCGTTGAACAGGTAGTGGCCCTTCAGGGCGAAGCCCCCCTGCGCCCGCGCGGGCACCGCGGCGGCCAGCAGGAGAAGGGCGGCCCCCAGGGCCCGAACGATCGTGCGCTGCATCGTCTGCATCCTCGTGCCGGTGTCGGATCGCCCCGCGCCGGGGGCGGGGCTCGGATACACGGCTCCACCACGTGCGGAGCCGCCGCGGGCGGGGGTGCAGACCGTGAGCCAGAGGGCGCACACGAGTACCCAAGTGCCTGGGATGGTGATACTTGGGGACGGGTGGAGGACGGCGAGGGAGGGTGCCGGGCGTCCCCCGGCGGGGACTCAGGGCGTCCCGGCGGGGAGACGCAGGGTGAAGACGCTGCCGCGGCCCAGCTCGCTGCGGGCCTCCACGTCGCCGCCGAGCAGGCGGGCGAGCTGCCGCGCGACGCTCAGCCCCAGGCCGGAGCCGCCGTGCACGCGCACCGTGGTCTGCTCCACCTGCCAGAAGGGCTCGAAGATCCGCTCCATCTGCCGCTCCTCGATCCCGATCCCCGTGTCTGCCACGCGGAAGACGACCTCGGACCCCTCCCGGGCGGCGGAGAGGCGCACCTCCCCCGTGTCGGTGAACTTGATGGCGTTGCCCAGGAGGTTCACCAGGACCTGCCGCGCCTTGCGGACGTCGGTGACGAGCGGGAGGGGCTCGGCCGGCAGGTCGACGCGGAAGGCGAGGCGGCGCTCGATGGCCAGCGGCTCCACCACGGCGGCGGCGGCGCCGACCAGCTCGCCGGCCTCCGCCGGCTCGGGGCTCGCCGTCTCCTGCCCCGCCTCGAGCCGCGCGAAGCTCAGGATCTCGTCGATCATCTCGCGCAGGTGCTGCGCGGCGGCGCGCACGCGGTCCATCTGCGGCACCGCGTCCTGGGGCAGCGGAACGGGGATGCCCATCAGGAAGAGGTCCGTGTAGCCGATCACCGCGTTGAGCGGCGTGCGCAGCTCGTGGCTCATCACCGCCATGAAGTCGGCCTTCGCGCGGTTCGCCTCCACCGCCTCGTGGTAGAGGCGCGCGTTGTCGATGGCCACGGCGGCGCGGCGCGCCAGCTCCTCGGCGCGGACCAGGTCGGCCGCGTCGTAGCGCCGGCCGCTGCGCGAGGCGCAGAACAGCATGGAGCCCAGGATGCGCTCGCGGGCCGTCAGCGGCACCACCATCCACGCGGTGGGCGCCAGCGCGCGCAGGATCTGCAGGTGCTCCCCGTCGCGCGCGGCCACCTCCAGGTCGGCGGCCGAGACCTCGTTGTCCACCACGGGGGTGCCGGAGCGGAGGACGCCCGCCACCAGCCCGGACGAGCCCGCGACGGGCGGGTGGTCCAGCAGGCGGCGGACGGTCTCCTCCATGGCGGGATCGGCGTGCGTCGCCTCCACCCGGCGCACGCCGCCGTCCTCCACCAGGTCGATCACGCAGTAGTCGGCCAGCAGCGGCACGGCCAGGCGCGCCACGCTGCGCAGGGTGGCCTCGTGGTCCAGCGTGGAGGCCAGCAGGCTCCCCGCCTCCACCAGGAAGCGGAGCTGCTCCTCGGCCTCGGTCCGCGCGGTCACGTCGTCGAACGAGACGACCACGCCGGGGGACTCCTCGCCCACCACCTTGAGCGGGGAGGCGTTGACGCGCAGCACCAGGCGTCGCTCCGGCCCCTCCGCGGCCACCTCCTCGCCGAAGACGGCCTCGCCGCTGTCCAGCACGCGGCCCACGGGAAGGGCGCCGGAGGGAAGGAGCCGGTCCGCGTCCGCCAGCAGCCGCTCGGCGGCGCGGTTGGCGAACGTGACGCGCCCGTCGCCGTCGAAGAGCGCCACGCCCTCGGCCAGCGTCTCCAGGATGCGGCCCAGGCGCACCCGCGACGCCTCGGCGGCCGACGCGGCCAGGCGCAGGCGCTCGTTGGCCGACTCCAGCTCGCCGCGCAGGGCGGCGGACTCCCGCACCTGCTGCTCCAGCTCGCCGCTCAGCGCCTGCGCCTCGTCGCTCTGCGCCTCCAGCTCCGCGGCCTGCTCCTGGAGCTGCTCGGCGAGCGCCCGCGCCTCGGCCATGCGCTCCTCGGCCTCGCGGCGGGCGGCGTGCAGCCGGCCGTTCATCGCCCCCGAGAGCAGCGCCAGCGCCACGAAGAGGAGGAGGCGCACCACGTCGGACGTACCCGCCAGGCCGAAGGCGCCGTACGGGGCCATGAAGAAGTAGTTGAGCGCGACGATCGAGACCGGCACCGCGGCCAGCGCCGGCCCCTCCCCGCCGTACCACCCGGCCACCACCACGGCGGCCAGGAAGACGACGAAGTAGGCGGGCTCGATCCACTCCCGCAGGCCCAGGCAGACCGCCACCGCTCCCGCCACCGCCAGGAGGGCCACCCCGTAGCGCAGCGGCGCGGGGGGACGCGAGGCGTTGGACCAGCGGTCGGTGCGGACCGGGCGTGCGGCGCGGGTCATCTCTTCGCGGGAAGGTCGTCGACGGGCCGGTGTGGGAACCCGAAAGGGCCCTCTGGCACGGGGATGCAAGATCCGCGCGCCGTCCCGTGCCACGCGGCCCGGGCGCGCGGGCTTGTCGGGCGGAGGGCACGAGCGTAACTTCCACCCCACATATAGCAGGGGGGTCTATCGGAAGCCGGTGTGAATCCGGCGCGGCCCCGCCACTGTGAGAGGCCCGGCGCTCCCCGCGAGCGCCGGACCGGCCCGCTCCCGGAGAGAGCACCCTCCGGACCGCCACTGGGAGCCCACGCGCACCCGGGAAGGCGAGCGGCGCCGCCTCGAGCCAGGAGACCGGCCCCCTCGCTCCCGCACGTGAACCCCCTCGCGGGAGGGGAGCGGGGACCGGTACGAGGTGGACGCGTCCCCGTGACGCGCGTCCCATCCCGCAGCCCGTCCCTCCCCCCGCGACCATCGGAGAGGACGGGCTTTCTGCGTTCCCGGCCCGCGCGCACGACCTTCGCTCTCCTCGCCGCGGCGGCCCTCGCCGCCTGCGGAGCGGAGCCGCGCGCCGCCGCGCCGCCCCCCGCCGCCGCGCGGGGGCCGGTCG
>JASLAX010000136.1 GCA_030146875.1 Longimicrobiaceae bacterium | reverse complement strand
CGGCCGTGGGCGCCGCCCTCCGCGGGCGGGGTGCGGCCGGGGGCGGGGGTCTGCTGGGCGGCCATCGCGGCCGGGGCGGCGGCGAGCGCCAGCGCCATCGTGAAAGCACGGATCTTCATCGTGAGCCTCGTTGGAATCTTCGTCGGAGCGGCGGGCCGTTCGGCCGCCTCTGCAAAGACGTACATCCCGGGGCCGGGCAGCGTTGGTGAGGAGAAGGGTAAGAGGTGGACGCCCGGTGCCGGCCGCACGCCCGGCCCGGCTGCGGATCCGTCCGCGGCCGGGCCGATCCCCGTCCGCCGTCCGCTTCCGTGCCTCCGCGTCCCTCTGCGGGATGGACCGAAGCGCCTTCCTCGGATACATTTGCAGGTCGGGAAGCCACTCTCCGCAGCCGTTCCCCCGCGCCCAGGAGCGCACGCGCCGCATGTCCGCGCACCCGGTCCCGCGTCTCCCCGCCCTCTCCGCCGTTCCCGTCGCCGCGACCGCCGCGCCGGCGCGGAAGTCGTTCAGCGTCAGCAAGGTGCTGGAGCGCGTCCGCGCCATCCTGGACCAGAGCGTCAAGCCCGTCTGGATCCGGGGCGAGGTGAGCGGGTGGACGCGCGCCGCGTCGGGCCACTGCTACTTCTCGCTGCGGGACGAGAAGGCGCAGCTCTCGTGCGTCCTGTTCCGCGCCGAGGCGGCGCGGCTCCCCATGCTGCCGCGCAACGGGATGGAGGTGGAGGTCTTCGGCGCGGTGACGGCGTATCCCGCGCGCGGCACGCTGCAGCTCCAGGTGGAGCGGCTGGAGTCCACCGACGCGGGCGGGCTCTGGCACCTGGCGGTCGAGGAGCTGAAGCGGAAGCTGGGGGCGGAGGGCCTGCTGGACGCCTCGCGGAAGCGCCCCCTCCCCACGCACCCCGCCTGCGTCGGCGTGGTCACCTCGGGCGAGGGCGCCGTCTTCCACGACATCGCGCGGGTGATCGAGCGGCGCGCGCCGTGGACGCGCCTGGTCCTGTCCCCGTGCCGCGTGCAGGGCGACGGCGCGGCGGACGACATCGCCCGCGCCATCGGCCTCTTCGCGCGGCGGAGCTGCGCGGACGTGCTGATCGTGGGGCGCGGCGGCGGGTCCATGGCGGAGCTGTGGCCGTTCAACGAGGAGCCGGTGGCGCGCGCCATCGCCTCCTGCCCCGTGCCGGTGATCAGCGCCGTGGGGCACGAGACGGACTTCACGGTCGCCGATCTCGTGGCCGACGTCCGCGCCGCCACGCCCTCGGTCGCGGCGGAGCGGGCGGTGCCGGACGGGGAGGAGCTGCGGCGCTGGGTGGACGGGCTCCCGGACGCCATGGCGGCGTCCGTGCGGGGCCGGCTGGAGCGCTGGGAGGCGGAGGTGGAGGCGGCGCCGCGGGTGATGGAGGCGTCGATCCGGCGCCACCTGGACCGCGCCGAGCGCGAGGTGGAGACGGCGTTCGACCGGATGACGCGGGCCGCGCGGGAGCGGGCGAGGCTCCAGCGGCAGCGGATGCTGGGCCTGGCCGGGCACCTTGAGGCGCTCTCGCCCCTGGCCTCGCTGCGGCGCGGCTACGCGGTGGCGACGGACGGGGACGGCCGGCTGGTGCGAGACGCGTCCGCCCTCTCCCCCGGCGACCGGCTGAGCGTGCAGCTCCAGCACGGGCGCGTGGGGGCGACGGTGGACGAGGTACACCCCGAGGAGACGATGGAGGAGCCCGATGTCGACGCCGGCTGAGACGGAGCTTTCGACGGGGGAGGACGGCGGGGCGCCGCGCCTGGCCGCCTGCCTGGGACGCCTGGACCAGATCGTCCGCCGCCTGGACGCGGGCGACCTGGAGCTGGAGGACCAGATGTCTCTCTACGTGGAGGGCTGCCAGAACGTGGTCTCCGCCCGGCGGATCATCCGCGAGTCCATCCTGCGGATCGATCAGCTCGTGGAGTCGGTGCAGGGCGAGGTCTCGCTGGAGCCGCGTCCCGCTCCGGTCGCGCGCTAGCCTTCGGTCGGAGGGCGGGTACCGGCGGGGGGCTCACGCGCAGGCGCGGGAGGGCGCGAGGGCTGCGCGCGGTCTCCTCCACCGTCGGTGAGAAGGACGGGGGACGGATTGCACGCGGAGACGCGGAGGACGCGGAGACGCGGAGAACGGCGACGGAGAGGGCGGTGGGTCTCACGCGTTCTTCGTGGCTCTCCGCGCCTCGTCGTTCTCTTCCCCAGCGGGAACGTAGGTCAGCCGGATCACGTTCTCGTCGATCCGATCGTGCGCCATGAGGCGGAGCGGCGGCCGGGGTCCGGCGAAGTACGGCGTGCCGTGGCCGAGCACCACGGGGTGCAGGTAGATGCGGTACTCGTCGATCAGCCCGAGCTCGGTGAGGCTGCGCGCCAGGTCCGGGCCGGCGACCTCGATCTCCCCGTCGCTCCTGGCCTTCAGCTCGCGCATCGCGCTCTCCAGGTCGCCCTCGACGAGCGTGGCGTTGGGGCCCACCGAGATCGACGAGCGCGACACGACCCACTTCGGCTGGCGCCGCCACGCCGCCGCGAAGGCCCGTTCGTCCTCGCCCCACTCGGGATGCTCGTCGTCCCAGTAGCGCATGATCTCGTAGATCTTCCGCCCGTACACGCTCCCCGCCTGCCCCCGGGCCTCCTCGATGAAGTGGCGGAAGAGCGTGGGGCTGGGGGCGAACCGCGTGTGATCGACGTAGCCGTCCAGGGACTGGTTCATTCCGAACACGAGCTTGGCCATCCCCACGTCCTTTCCTGAGAGGCACGTCCGCGACGTCCTGATCGCGCGATAGAGTCGAGTGCAACCTAGGACGACCGATTTTGCACCGCAATCGGTTCTGGAGGGCGCATCGACGCGCCTCGGTGCGGGAAGACGAAGGGGTGGACGGCCCATGCCGTCCACCCCTTCTCCGTTCTCGGACCGACGGGGCGGTCAGGCGATGCCGGCGGCGGTCTTGGCCCACTCGATCCGGCGCTTCAGCTCCAGGTCGCCCATGGTGTTGATGGCCGCTTCGGCGGCGACCAGCGAGTTCCAGTCCACCGGCGGCGACGCCGGGACCTGCACCGTCGGGTCGTCGGCGGCGCGGAAGGCCAGCAGGGCGCCGCTGCGCATGTGCGCCACCATGGTGGGCTGGGCGAACGCGGTCCAGGTGCGGCCGCGCTTGTCGGTGATCTCGCGCATCTTCTCTTCCGTCGGGCTCGCGTCGTTCGGCTCGTGGGGGCGGGAAGGTATCACTTCCGCTTCAGCACCGCGAGGAGGGCTTCGCCGATCGCCTCCACCTGCCAGCGCCGCACGCCGGGCACCGCCGCCAGCTCCTGCGGCGTGCCGGGCTTCGCGCGGCCCACCTCCTCCAGCAGCGCGCGCGACATCAGGAAGCCGGCGTCCAGGTCCAGCGCGTCGGCGCGCGAGTTCCGGGCGGACTTCAGCGCCTCCACCCGCGCCTCCAGCTCCGGGTCGCGGTCCCACCGCTTGGCGGGGGGGAAGCGGGGGAGCTCCTCCTCGGGCACCGCCAGCCCCCGGCGGATGGCGCCCAGCAGCTCGCGCCCGCGCCGCTGCGCCAGCCCCTCGGAGATCCCCGTGTACGACGACAGCTCCGTCTCGCCCTGCGGCGGGCGGGCGGAGAGCTCCAGCATGGTCTGGTTCCCCAGCACGCGGAAGGTGGCCTGGTCGCGCTCCTCGGCCACCTTCTCGCGCCACCCGTGCAGCTCGCGCAGGATGGCGAGCCCGCGCGGGTTCAGGTCGCGGGCGCCCTTCATCTTCATGAAGGCCTCGCGCCCGTCCTCGCCGCTGTCGGTCCAGCGCGTGGTCTCCCGGCGGCGGAACTCCTCGTCGGCCCACTCCATGCGGCCCTTCGCCTCCAGCTCCTCGCGCAGCCGGTCGCGCAGGGCGGGGAGGTGCGCCGTGTCGGTGGCGGCGTACTGCTTCATCCCCTCCGAGAGCGGGCGCTCGGCCCAGTCGGCGCGCTGGAACTCCTTGGGGAGCTTCATCCCCAGGTACTTCTCCACGATGTTGCCCAGCCCCAGCGAGCGCTCGCCCAGGAAGGCCGCCGCGATCTGCGTGTCGAACAGGTTCGCCAGCGCCAGGCCGGCGTCGCGGTCCAGGATGCGCAGGTCGTAGTCGGCGTCGTGGAAGATCTTCTCGATCCCCGGGTCCTCGAAGAGCTCCGCCAGGGGAGCCATGTCCTCGATGGCCAGCGGGTCGATCAGGAAGTGCTCGTCGCGCGAGGAGAGCTGGATCAGCGACAGCCGGTCGAAGTAGCGGTGGTAGCCCGCCGCCTCGGTGTCGGCCGCGATCAGGGGCAGGTCGCGGAGGGAGTCCACGACCTGGCGAAGCTGCTCGGGGGTGTCGATGTATCGGTAGTCCATTGGGCCCAGGCCAGAGGTTGCGGGATAATCGCCGCCGCGGCGGGGGGCCGCAAGGGTCGCGTTCGCCGCCCCGCTCCCCGCCTCTCCGCCGCCGGCCGTCGCGACGGGGCCCATTGTGCCCCCCTCCGCCCCCTCCCCATCTTGCGCCGCTCCCCCTGGCCCACGCCCTGCACCCGCCCGGCGCCCCATGCACGACCCCGTCCTGTCCCCCGACCTGGTCCTGGTCGCCCGCCGCATCCACCTGCTGGGCGACGCCGCCCCCGTGCAGGCCGTCCTGGTCCGCGCGGGGCGGATCGCCGCCGCGGGCGCGGAGGACGACGTCCGCCGCCTCGCCCTTCCCGGCGCCCGCCTGGAGCGCCTCCCGCACGCCGTGGTCACGCCGGGGATCACCGACGCGCACACGCACCCCACCGCCTGGGCGCTCTCGCGCCGGCGCGTGGAGCTTCACGACGCGCGGACGCTGGGGGAGGGCCTGGAGCGCGTCCGCGCCGCCGCGTCCGCGGGCGAGGGGTGGATCCGCGGCCTGGGGTGGGACCTGCACCGCTGGGGCGGGCTGCCGGACCGCGGCGCGCTCGACGCCGTAGCCCCCGGGCGCCCGGTCTACCTGCAGAGCCACGACATCCACGCCGCGTGGCTGAGCACGGCGGCGCTGCGCCTCTGCGGCATCGGGCGCGACACGCCGGACCCGGACGGCGGGGAGATCGTGCGCGGCGAGGACGGCGAGCCCACGGGGATCCTGAAGGAGACGGCGATGCGGCTGGCGGAGGCGCACCTTCCCGAGCCCGGCGAGGCGGAGGTGCAGGACGCGCTGGCGGACGCGCAGCGGGCCCTCCACGCGTGGGGCGTGACGGGCGTCCACTCCGTGGAGCCCACCGGGCTGGAGGACTTCGAGAGGATGCGCGCCGCGGGCGGCCTGCGCCTCCGCGTGCTGCAGGCCATCTCCCTCCCTCGCCTCGACGCCGCGATCGCCAGCGGTCTCCGCAGCGGCTTCGGCGGCGAGTGGATCCGCATCGGCGGGGTGAAGATGTTCCTGGACGGCGCCCTGGGCTCCCGCACCGCCTGGCTGCGCGAGCCCTACGAGGGGACGCCCGACGAGCGCGGCATCTCCACCCTCCCCCCCGACGAGTTCCGCGCCGCGGCGGAGCGTGCGAGCGCCGCCGGCATCTCCTGCACCGTGCACGCGATCGGCGACGCGGCGGTGGACCTGGCCCTCGACGTCCTCTCCGCCGTCCCCGCGCCCGCGGCGATGCCGCACCGGATCGAGCACTTGCAGCTCTGCGCGCCGGACCGTTGGGAGCGGGCGGCGCGGTCGGGGATCGTGGCGTCCATGCAGCCGGTGCACCTGCTCTCCGACATCCCCGCCGCGGACCGGCACTGGGGAACGGAGAGGTCGCGCGGGGCGTACGCCTTCGCGCCCCTCCTGCGCGGCGGGATGACGCTGGCCTTCGGCTCCGACGTGCCGGTGGAGACGGCCGACCCGCGCCCCGGCCTCTACGCCGGCCGCAAGAGGACGACGTGGGACGGCGACCCGGCGGAGGGATGGTGGCCCGAGCACGCCCTCTCCGCGGAGGAGGCGCTGCGCGCATACACCGAGGGCCCCGCCGCCGCGTCCGGCGAGTCCGGCCGCCGCGGACGCCTGCTCCCCGGCTACGACGCCGACCTGGCCGCGTGGGACGTGGATCCGCTGGAGGCGACTCCGGAGGAGGTGCGGGGGATGCGCTGCGTGCTGACGATGGTCGGGGGGGAGGTGGTGCACCGTGGCTGATGCCCACGACGGTGGGGAGGGCGTCGTCCTCCACGTGATGGACGCCTGCTTCCTCGGGCCGAGCGAGATGGTCGCCGAGCTTCGCGGGGAGGGCGCGTGACGCCGGAGGGGCTGGCGCGCGCCGTCGAGTGGCTGGCGAGGGCGGAGCGCGTGGTCGCCTCCACCGGCGCGGGGATGTCGCGGGAGAGCGGGATCCCCACCTTCCGCGACGCCATGGAGGGGCTGTGGGCGCGCTTCGACCCCCAGGAGCTGGCGACGGAGGAGGGGTTCCGCGCCAGCCCGCGCCGCGTGTGGAGCTGGTACGCGTCGCGCCGGCGGCGGATCGGGCAGGCGTCGCCGCACGCGGGGCACGTCGCGCTCGCGGAGATGGAGGGCGTCGTCCCCTCGCTCCTGGTCGTCACGCAGAACGTGGACGGGCTGCACCGCGCGGCGGGGTCGGCGGACGTGGTGGAGCTGCACGGCAACATCCTGCGCGCGAAGTGCCTGGACGCCGGCCACCCGTTCGACGGGGAGCTTCCCCCTCCGCCCGAGGCGGAGGGCGAGCAGGACCCGCCGCCGTGCCCGCGCTGCGGATCGCCGTTGCGGCCGGACGTGGTCTGGTTCGGGGAGATGCTGCCGGCGAAGGCCGTGGAGCGCGCCTGGGCGGCGGCGGAGGGGTGCGACGTGCTGCTCGTGGTGGGCACCTCGGGCACCGTCTGGCCCGCCGCGGAGCTCCCGCTCGTCGCCCGGCGGGGGGGAGCGCGGGTGATCGAGGTCAACCCGGAGCCCAGCGACGTCACCCCACTGGCGGACGTCTTCCTGCAGGGCCCGGCGGGCGACGTGCTGCCCAAGCTGCTCGCCGCCCTCCGCGCGGCGAAGGGGCTTCCCGCGGCCGGGGGTGGAGAGCGTCCTTGACGCCGTCCGCCGCGCACCCCCACCTTGCGCGGGTCCGACGTTTCCCGCCACCGGACGCAGCCTCCCCTCACGCACAGGAGATCCCATGCCGATCCTCCCCGGCGATCCCGTCGCCGCCGCCACGGACCTGAACGCGGCGCTCGACGCGCTGGAGACCTCGCTGCGGTACGCGCCCCCGCTGGACGACGCGCCCGTGCTGGAGCAGTCCCGCTTCGCCGCGTTCTTCCACTCCTGATCCGCAGGCCGGGCGGTCCTGATCCGCAGGCCGGGCGGGCGCTCCGCCCGCCCGGCATCCCTCCCGCGCCCCCCCCCGTGCGCATCTCCGCCTGCCTGATCGCCCGCGACGAGGAGCGATTCCTCCCCGGCTGCCTCCGCTCGCTGGAAGGCGCCGTGGACGAGGTGGTGGTCGTCGACACCGGCTCCACCGACGGGACCGTCGACGTCGCCCGCGCCGCCGGCTGCCGCGTGCTGCACCGCCGCTGGACCGACGACTACGCGGCCGCCCGCAACGCCGGCATCGACGCGGCGGAGGGCGACTGGATCGTCGTGCTGGACGCCGACGAGCGCCTGGAGGGCGGCGGGCTGCGCTCCCTCCTCTCCGAGACGGAGGAGGACGTGGGCGCGTACCTGGTGGAGCGCCAGGACGTCGTCCGTCAGCCGGAGAGCGGGCGCACGGAGCGCTACCCCATCGGCATGGTGCGCGTCTTCCGCCGCGACCCGCGCATCCGCTACGTGGGCCGCGTGCACGAGCGCCCGGGCGACACCGTGCGCGCCGCCGGCTTCGCCATTCACGGTACCCACCGCGTCCGCCTCACCCACCTGGTCTCCGACCGCACCGACGAGGTGCTGAGGGCGAAGCAGCGCCGCTACCTGGTGCTGCTCGACGCCGAGGTGGCGGCGCGGCCCGGCGACCCCTGGCCGCGCTACTACCGGGCGAAGACGCACTGGTACCTCGGCTTCCATCGCGAGGCGGAGGCCGAGCTCCGGGCGCTGGCGGAGGACGAGGGGTGCCCGGCGCCGCAGCGCGCCTCCGCCCACGCCATGCGCGCGGCGCACGCCCTCTCGCTGGGCCGCGCGGAGGAGGCGCTGGCGCACGTGCAGGGCTCGCTCGCGGCCTTCGCCTTCCAGTCGCTCGCCCACCACCTGCGCGGAGAGGCGCTGTACGCCCTGGGCCGCTTCGCGGAGGCGGCCGAGGCGTACGGGCGCGTGCGGCTGTCGATGGATCCCGTGGTGCTCACGGAGTGGATCCCCGGCGACCTGTACCTGCCGGCCGAGACGCGGGCGTACCGCGTGGGGAGCTGCCTGCTGGCGGCGGGGGACGGGGAGGGCGCGCTGGCCCGCTTCCGCGAGGGGATGGCGGCGAACCCGGCGGACGCCGCCTGCTGGTTCGGCGCGGCGAACGTGGCCGCCGCGCTGGGCGACCGCCGCCTGGCGGGGCGGCTGCTGGAGGAGGCGGCCGCGCGCGACCCCGGGTGGCGCGCGCCGCGCGAGGCGCTGGAGGCGCTCCGCGTCCCCACCCCGGCGGGGTGACGCGGGGGGAGGCCGACGCTCCGGCACGGATCCCGCGCGGGCGGCGGGCGACTCGCCCCGCCCTTGCCCGCGCCGCCGCGGGCGGGCCAGTTTGTCGCGACCGTCCCCCGCCGCCCCGCCGCACCGGCGGGCGTCCGCGGGACCCCCGGAACCGGAGACCATGATCCGACGCACCAAGATCGTCTGTACCCTGGGCCCCGTGTCGTGGGAGCCCGAGCGGATCTCGTCGCTGATCGCGGCGGGGATGGACGTGGCACGCATCAACTTCTCGCACGGCACGCTGGAGCAGCACGCGCGCACCATCGCCAACGTGCGCGCCGCCGCCCAGGCGGCCGGCCGCCCCATCGCCGTCCTGGGCGACCTGCAGGGCCCCAAGATCCGCGTGGGCGTGCTCCCCGAGCCGGTGGACCTGCACCCCGGCGACGCCGTCACCTTCGCCCCCGAGGGCGACCACCGCCCCGGCGAGCTCCCCACCACCTACGGCGACCTGGCGAGCGACCTGGACGTGGGCGACGTGGTGCTGCTCGCCGACGGGCTCATGGAGCTGATCGTCGAGGACGTGGAGGTGCCGCGCGTCACCATGCGCGTGATCCACGGCGGCACGCTGACCTCCAACAAGGGGATCAACCTGCCCGGCGTGCGCGTCAGCGCCCCCTCCCTCACGGCGAAGGACCTGCAGGACCTGCAGTTCGCGCTGGAGCACGACGTGGACTACGTCGCCCTCTCCTTCGTCCGCTCCGCCGAGGACGTGCTGGACCTGGTGAACCGCATCCCCCCCGGCGGGCCGCTGGTGGTGGTGAAGGTGGAGAAGGGGCTGGCGCTGCAGAACCTGGACAAGATCCTGGAGTCGGCGGCGGCGGCGATGGTGGCCCGCGGCGACCTGGGCGTGGAGCTGCCGTTCGAGAAGGTGCCGCTGGCGCAGAAGCGGATGATCCAGATGGCGAACCTGGCCGCCCGCCCGGTCATCACCGCCACGCAGATGCTGGAGTCGATGATCGAGAACCCCCGCCCGACGCGCGCCGAGGCGTCGGACGTGGCCAACGCCATCATCGACGGCACCGACGCCGTGATGCTCTCGGCCGAGACGGCCACGGGGCGATTCCCCGTGGCGGCGGTGCAGTCCATGGTTCGCATCGCCCTGGAGATCGAGGGGTCGCACATCCTGGAGACGGGGCCGCACTACGACATCCCCATCGACCCCTCCGAGGACGGCTACACCCCCACCGAGCGCGCCATCGCCGGCGCCACCGTGGAGGCGGTGCGCCGCCTGAACGCGCCGCTGATCCTGACCTTCACCAGCAGCGGGTCCACGGCGCGCGTGGTCTCGTCGTTCCGGCCGCCGGTGCCCATCCTGGCGCTGACGGACTCGGAGCGCACCTACAACCAGCTCGCCCTGGTCTGGGGGGTGATCCCCGCGCGGTGCTCCCCCTCGGCCAACTTCGACGAGATGCTGCAGTGCGGGCGGGAGATGGCGATCGAGCGCGGCCTGGCGCAGCCGGGACAGCGGATCGTGGTGACGGCGGGGCTCCCGATCCACGTGGCGGGGACCACCAACCTGCTGCGCGTGGAGACGGTGTGAGCGGCGGCGAGCGCGGGCCGGCCCGGGGTGTCCGGGAACGCTGACCGGCCGCGGATGCGGCTGCGCTTCCTGGGCACGGGGACCTCGTTCGGGGTCCCCGTGATCGGTTGCGCCTGCGCGACCTGCACCTCCAGCGACCCGCGCGACCGCCGCACGCGCCACGCGGCGCTGCTGGAGTGCGGCGGCGCACGCGTGCTGGTGGACACCCCGCCGGAGCTGCGGCTCCAGCTCGTGGAGGCGGGGGTGCGCAGCGTGGACGCGGTATGGTACACCCATTGCCACGCCGACCACGTGCACGGGGTGGACGACCTGCGCGCCTTCTCCGTGCGGCGGGAGGGGGCGCTGCCGGTGTACGGGTCGGCCGACTGCGTGGCCACGCTGCACGAGCGCTTCGCCTACGTCTTCGACCCCACGGTGCGCCCCATCGAGGGGACCACCAAGCCCGAGGCGGAGCTGGCGGTCTTCCACCCGTACCAGCCCGTGCGGGTGGCCGGGATCGAGCTGCTGCCCCTGCCCGTTCCGCACGGCCACGTGGACGCGTACGGCTTCCGCGCCGGCTCGCTGGGCTACATCACCGACGCCAAGCGCCTGCCGCCGCGCACGCGCGAGGCGCTGGACGGGGTGCGCACCCTGGTGCTGAACGCGCTCTGGTGGGGCGAGCCGCACCCCACCCACTTCACGGTCGAGGAGGCGGTGGAGGCGGCGCGCTCCGTGGGCGCGGAGCGGACGTACCTGACGCACCTGAGCCACCGCGTGAAGCACGCCGAGCTCGCCGCCGCCCTGCCCCACGGCGTGTACCCGGCCTACGACGGGCTGGAGCTGGAGATCGACTGAGGGGGGAGCCCTCCCCCGGCGGGGAGGCCCTCACCCGGCGGGCTCGGGCGGCGAAGGTGGGTCTCCCTCGGGGCCCGTGAGAGCCCGCCACCCGCTCCCACCAGTGGGAGAGGGACCGGTATCGGCGCGGTGAGGCGGGCGTCCGTGTCGTGGACGTGGATGCGGATCGCGCGGTCAGCAGGCCAGCCCGCGAAGGCGGGCTTAGTGTGGTCGTTGCAGCGGTTTCAACCGCCAGGGCGGGGGACGTAAACACGATGAGGGGGAGCGACATGGCGGGGAGCGAGACGATCGTCCTGGACTACAACAACATGCTCTCGCCGCGCCTGGGCGGGCGGGGGATCGACCCGGCGCGGCTCGACGCCATGGCGGAGCGCTTCCGCCAGGCGCACGCGGACACCGTGCGGCGGCGGGAGTCCGGCGAGCTGGGGTTCTACGGGCTGCTGGCCGGCGGTGAGACGGTGGACGGGATCGAGACGTTCGCCAACGGGGCGGGGCAGGCGTTCAGCGACGTGGTGATCCTGGGCATCGGCGGGTCGGCGCTGGGGACCATCGCCCTGCGCACCGCGCTCCTGCACCCGTTCTGGAACGAGCTGGACGACGAGGGCCGCGAGTTCTACCCCCGGCTGCACGTGCTGGACAACGTGGATCCCTCCACCTTCGCGGCGTTCCTGGACCGCGTGGACCTGGGGCGCACCCTGTTCAACGTCGTCTCCAAGTCGGGCGGCACGGCCGAGACCATGAGCCAGTACCTCGTGGTCCGCGAGCGGCTGCAGGCGGAGCTGGGCGACGGCTACCGGCGCCACCTCCTCTTCACCACCGATCCCGAGAAGGGCGTGCTGCGCCAGATCGCGGACCAGGAGGGGATCGCCACGCTCCCCATCCCCTCCAGCGTGGGCGGGCGCTTCTCCGTGCTCTCCGCCGTGGGGCTGCTCCCCGCCGCCGTGGTGGGGATCGACGTCCGGGCGCTGCTCGAGGGCGCGCGCGAGATGGAGGCGCGCTGCGCGTCCGACGACCTGCGCGCCAACCCCGCCGGCCTCTTCGCGGTCCTCCAGTACCTGGCGCACACCGACGCCGGCGCGCCGATCCACGTGATGATGCCGTACAGCGACCGCCTGCGCGACGTGGCGGACTGGTTCCGGCAGCTCTGGGCCGAGTCGCTGGGCAAGCAGAAGACCCGCGCCGGCGACGAGGTGTTCGTCGGGCCCACCCCCGTGAACGCGCTGGGCGCCACCGACCAGCACTCGCAGGTGCAGCTCTACGTGGAGGGCCCGTTCGACAAGACGATCACCTTCCTGAGCGTCGCGGACGCCGGGCGCGACGTGCCCATCCCCTCCATCTACCCGGACGTGGGCGAGCTGGGGTACCTGGGCGGCCACAGCATGGGCGAGCTCCTGCGCACGGAGATGCTGGCGACCGAGGCGGCGCTCGCGAAGCGCGGGCGGATGAGCATGACGATCGAGGTCCCGCGCGTGGACGCCCGCTCCGTCGGCGGCCTCCTCTTCCTCCTGCAGGCCGCCACCGTCTACGCCGGCCACCTGTACGGCGTGGACCCGCTCGACCAGCCCGGCGTGGAGCTGGGGAAGCAGCTCACCTACGCCATCATGGGCCGCGCCGGGTTCGAGGACTCGCAGCGCGAGTGGGAGAGCCGCGAGGCCAAGCGCGACGAGTGGACGGTGGGCTGAGGGCGAGCGAAGACGGCAGCGTCGTCCAGGGGGCTGAGTCCCGCAGGGACGATCGTAGTAGCCAGCCGGGGGCTTTACGCCCCCGAAACCCGGATCCAGCCGGATCCCTGCTCCACTGCATCCACCCCCAGCCCGACGTCTTCTTTCATTGTCAGCCGACCCGAACCCCTACGCCGGCCGCAACCTGCTCGTCCTGAACCCGGCGGCGGGGCAGGGCGATCCCGGCCGGGTGCGGCGTGGCCTGGGGGCGGCGTTCGCCGCGCGCGGGGCGGCGTTCGACCTGGTGGAGACGGCGGGGGCGGGGGACGCGGAGGCGCACGCGCGCCGCGCGGCGGAGCTGGGGTACCGCTCGGTCGTGGCGGTGGGCGGCGACGGCACGGTGGCGGAGTGCATCACCGGGCTGGCCGGGACCGGCGTGCCGCTGGCGATCGTGCCGCAGGGCACGGGGAACCAGGTCGCGCGCAACCTGGGCATCCCGCTCCCGGTGGACGCGGCGGTGGAGACGGTGGTGGCGGGGCGGCCGGAGCCGATCGACGTGGGAAGGCTGGGGGACGGGCGGTACTTCGCCGTGACGGCCGGGGCGGGGTGGGACGCGGAGGTGATCTCGGTGGCCACGCGCGCCCTCAAGGACCGCTGGGGCTTCGGCGCGTACCTCTACGCCGGCCTGCGCACCGTGAACGCGCCCCCCGCCGCCGACTTCCGCATCACCGCGGACGGGCAGGAGCTGGAGGTGCGCGCCTCCATGGTGCTGGCCGTGAACATGGGGACGTTCGTCTCGTCGCACTTCTCGCTGGAGCTGCGGATCGGCCCCGGGGTGAGCTTCCGCGACGGGCTGCTGGACGTCTGCATCTTCGCGCCGCGGCACGCGCCCGACGTGGCGGCCATGCTCTGGCGCGTGGCCCGCGGCCGCTACGAGGGCGACGACCGCATGATCTACCTGCGGGCGCGCGAGGTGCGGATCGAGTCCGACCCGGCGGTGGTCACGGAGATCGACGGCGACCTGGTGGGCCACACCCCGCTGGAGGCCAGCGTCGTCCCCGGCGGGGTACGCGTCCTCCTCCCGAGCTGAGCGCGGAGAGGGGCAAGCGAGAGGGGGAGGGCCGCGATCGCGGCCCTCCCCCTCTTCTTCGTCCCGGCGGTGCGGCCTACGGAACCAGGTTCACCGTCACCGCGCCGCGGGCGACGCGGCAGCCGTCGCCCAGCCCGGCGTCCAGCGTCAGCGTGGTCGACGCGGTGATGGCCTCGCGGTCGAAGTGCAGCACGCGGTCCAGGTCGCCGTCGCCGTCCACGTCGGACATCGACGTCATCAGCGTGCCGTTCGGGCGGGTGGCCACCTCGGCGCCGCCGAAGCGGACCGTGGCGGGGTTCACGTCCGCCGCGTCGATTCCGCCGCCGGTCAGGATCGTCACCGGGTAGGTGCCGTTCGCGCCGGTGTTGAACGAGGCGGGGGCGGAGAGCGAGAGCCTCAGGCCCGAGACCGTGAGCGTGGCCGAGGCCGTGCCCGTGCCGCCGTCCTTGTCCGTCACCGACAGGGTCACGGTGCGCGTCCCGGCGCCGCAGACGCGGTGCGAGGCGCCGACCTCACCCTGCAGCGTGGTGGTGCCGGTGGAGGAGGCGCTGCCGCCCCACGACACGTTCCAGCTCCACGGCGCGTCGCGCACGCCGGGGTCGACGAAGGAGCCGTTCAGCGCGACCGTGGCGCCGCTGGCGACCGTCGCGTCGGAGAGCGAGGCGGTGACCGACGGGGCCGCGTTGGCCACCTTCGTCGTGGTCACGGCCGTACGGAACAGGCCGGCGGGGTCGGTTGCCCTCAGGGTGACCGCGTAGGCGCCGTCGTCGGCGAAGACGTGCGAGGGGGTGGCCCCGGTCGCGGTGGCTCCGTCGCCGAAGTCCCACGCCCAGGTGATGCCCTTGCCGTTCGGGTCGTACGACGCGCTGCCGTCGAAGGCGATCGGCGAGCCCTCCACGCCGGCGTAGCCCTCACCCGCGACCACCACCGGCGGCGCGCTGGGGTCCAGCCCCGTCAGGGCGCGGTACAGGTTGATGCGTCCGAAGCCGAACTTCTCGTCCCATCCCGGGGGGCCCTTGTCGTCCACGCTGGCGATGATGCGCGCGCGCACCTCGGCCGGCGTCTTCAGCCCCTGCGCGTAGAGCAGGGCGGCCAGCCCGGCCACCTGCGGCGCGGCCATGGAGGTGCCGCTGCGGCGGGTGTAGGTGCCGTCGGTGCTGTTGGAGAGCGAGAAGATGAACGAGTTGGCGCTGTTCAGCGGGTTGGAGTCGCCGCCGGGGGCGCTCACGTCGATGCCGGGGCCCCAGTTGGAGTACGCGGCCCAGCCGTCGGACCAGTCGGTGGCGCCCACCGCGAAGCAGTTGTTGAAGCGCGCCGGGTAGCCCACGCCGCCCGTGTACACCGGGTTGTTCGTGGCCGGGTTGGTCTTGCGGGCGTCGTTGCCCGTGGAGCAGACGGGAAGCACGTTCTTGGAGACGGCGTACGCCAGCGCGTTCAGGTGCAGCGCGGAGCCGCCGACGGCGCTGCCGAAGCCGCCGAAGCTCATGTTCGCCACGTTGGCGCCGTTGTCGGCCGCCCAGATCAGCGCGTTCGCCGTGGCCGAGTTCGGGCAGTTGCCGGCCGCGTCGCAGGCCTTCAGCGCCATCAGCTTGATGCCGACGGGATAGGCCACGCCCGCCGAGCCGCTGGTGTTGTTGGCCCGGGCGGCGGCGATGCCCGCCACGTGCGAGCCGTGGCCGTTGTCGTCCGCGGCGTTGTTCACCTGCGCCGGATCGGTGGTGATGAAGTTGCGCTCCGCGATCACCTTGCCCAGCACGTCGTTGTGCGTCTTGCGGATGCCCGTGTCGATGATGGCGATCACGGCCGTGCCGGCGGGGTTTGGGCCCATGTAGTCGTAGGCCTCCTGCCAGTCGATGTCCGCGTCCGCCGCCCCGGTGTTGAAGAACTGCGTGGGGGTGATGAAGTGGGTGCCCTTGTTGTGCAGGTCCCACTTGGCGTACATGAACGAGTCGTTGCTCTCCAGGCAGGCGCCCACCTCGCAGGGGGTGAGCTGGATCACGTAGTCGGGCTCGGCGAACTCCACGTTCGGGTGCCGCGAAAGCTTCTCCGCCGTCTCCTTCTCCTTGCCCGGCTCTACCTCCATCACGACCGTCCGGTCCAGCAGCAGGTCGCGCTTCACGCGCGCGGAGTGCTCCATCGCCACCTCGGAGCGGTTCGCGCCCGGGTGGAAGCGCACCACGATCTGCCCCTCGGCGAAGGGCTGGGCCTGCTCGGCGACCTCGCCGGCGTCCAGCGACGCGCGGGGGGCGGAGGCGGCCACGGCGGTGTCGGGAGCGCGGTCGGCGCACGCGGCCAGGGCCAGCAGCCCGGGAAGCGCGAGGAGAACGGACGTTCGCTTCATGTTCGCCTGTTCAAAAAAAAGAGCGAGGGCCTTCCCGGGGGGGGAAAGGCGCGGGTGGCGCCGGCCCCAGGTGGGGCCGCGACGCGGTGGAGACGGGTTCGGTCGGACGGGAAGGATCGCCGGAGCAGCGAAGTCCATGTAAGCTAAGTGCTTACATGGCAGCAGTCAAGATGTTCATGTCCGAAAATGTAAGTTCATGTGGTGACAGGTCGAAGACGCACTCCGGGTGCATGGCGGCAGGCTGCCGCGGCGCGTCGATGGCGTGGGCGTGCCTCCCTGCTCGCGTTCCGACGGCGGGCGTCTCCGCGCGAACGGACCGTTCGCGCGCCGCTCTCCGCACGCGGCGGACGCGTGCCACCCCGCGGTGGCAGAGGCCTTCGGGGCGCTCCCGGCGGGCCGGCGGGCGGGCTCCACCGGCCCGGCGTAGCTCGCCGCCCTTCCGCGGTGCCGCCTCCGCCCGGGCCGGGACCGGCTGAGCGGGGGGAGGTCGGGCGAGTACGGGGAGGCCCGCCCCGCTTCCCTCGCGACCCGCCCGGCCCGGCCCGGTTGATCGTTGCCGCTCCGCGCGGTAACTTGCCAGGATGCACGAAAACCTGGTCATCCGCGGCGCCCGCGAGCACAACCTCCAGAACGTCGACGTCGAGATCCCCCGGGACCGGCTCACCGTCATCACCGGCCTGTCCGGGAGCGGCAAGTCGTCCCTGGCGTTCGACACCATCTACGCCGAGGGGCAGCGGCGCTACGTGGAGTCGCTCTCCGCGTACGCCCGCCAGTTCCTTGGGATGATGGAGAAGCCCGACGTGGACTCCATCGAGGGGCTCTCGCCGGCCATCTCCATCGAGCAGAAGACCGCCGGGCGCAACCCGCGGTCGACCGTGGGGACCGTCACCGAGGTCTACGACTACCTGCGCCTGCTCTGGGCGCGCGTCGGGACCCCGCACTGCCCCAGCTGCGGCCTGCCGGTGGAGCGGCAGAGCGCGTCGCAGATCGTGGAGCGGGTCATGGCGTTCCCCGCGGGGACGTGGCTGGAGGTGCTGGCCCCGGTGGTCCGCGGCCGGAAGGGCGAGTTCCGCGACCTGTACGACGAGATGCGGAAGAAGGGCTTCACCCACGCCCGGACGGACGGGGAGACCCACCGGCTGGAGGAGCCCCCCGCGCTGGCCCGGCGCGCCAACCACGACATCTCCATCTTCGCCGACCGGCGCGTGGACGTGTCCGAGGAGAACCGCTCGCGCATCGCCGACGCGCTGGAGACGGCGCTCAAGGCCGCCGAGGGCGTGGTGGAGGTGGTCGCGCACTCCCCCGGCGCCGAGGCCGAGCGCCACCTCTTCTCCGAGGCGTACGCCTGCCCCGTCTGCGGCATCAACATCCCCGAGCTGGAGCCGCGGCAGTTCTCCTTCAACTCCCCGTACGGCGCCTGCACGGACTGCGGCGGCCTGGGGACGCGCAAGGAGCCCAACCCCGACCTGATCCTGGCCGACCACTCGCTCTCCATCCTGGAGGGCGTGGTGCTGCCGTGGGGCGTGCCGCGCGGCCACCTGCGCAGCACCATCCTGGAGGGGCTGGCCACGGCGCTGGAGTTCCACCTGAACACCCCGTGGCGCGACCTGTCGGAAGAGGCGCGCGACATCCTGCTGCACGGCGTGAAGGGCGGCCGGGCGGCGGTGAAGAAGGTGAAGTGGGCGGGGATCATCCAGGACGTGGCCACGCGCTACCGCGACACCACCAGCGACGCGGTGCGCGAGCAGCTCGAGGAGTACATGTCCACCCTGCCGTGCGGCACCTGCGGCGGGTCGCGCCTGCGGCCGGAGTCGCTGGCCGTCACCATCGCCGGGCGCTCCATCGGCCAGGTGGTGGCCGCCCCCGTGGCCGAGGCGCTGGAGTTCTTCCGCCAGGTGGACACGCTGTCGCACCTTCCGCGCGACATCGTGATCCCCATCCTGAAGGAGGTCACGGAGCGCCTCTCGTTCCTGGAGAACGTGGGGCTGGAGTACCTGACCCTGGGGCGCTCCGCCGAGACGCTCTCCGGCGGCGAGGCGCAGCGCATCCGCCTGGCCACGCAGATCGGCTCGCGCCTCGTGGGCGTCCTCTACATCCTGGACGAGCCCTCCATCGGGCTGCACCAGCGCGACAACCAGCGCCTGCTGGAGACGCTGCAGCAGCTCCGCGACCTGGGCAACACGGTCCTCGTCGTCGAGCACGACGAGGACACCATCCGCGCCGCCGACCACGTCATCGACCTGGGCCCCCGCGCGGGCCGCCACGGCGGCCGCGTGATCGCCGAGGGCACGGTGGACGACGTGATCGCGTCGCAGGAGTCGCTCACGGGCGCGTACCTGCGCCGCGAGCGCCGCATCGAGATCCCCGAGACCCGCCGCGCCCCCCGCGAGGGCCACGCGCTGGTCATCAAGAACGCCCGCGAGCACAACCTGCGCGGGCTGGACGTGGCCATCCCGCTGGGGTGCTTCGTGGCGGTGACGGGCGTCTCCGGATCGGGGAAGTCGACGCTGATCAACGACATCCTCTGGAACGCGCTCTCCCGCCGCTTCTACCGGGCCAAGACGGTCCCCGGGCAGCACTCGGGCATCACCGGGATGGAGCTGCTGGACAAGGTGGTGGACATCGACCAGTCCCCCATCGGCCGCACGCCGCGCTCCAACCCGGCCACGTACACGGGCCTCTTCACCGTGATCCGCGACCTGTTCGCGGAGCTGCCGGAGTCCAAGATGCGCGGGTACACGCCGGGGCGCTTCTCCTTCAACGTGAAGGGCGGGCGCTGCGAGTCGTGCCTGGGCGACGGGCTGGTGAAGATCGAGATGCACTTCCTGCCCGACGTCTACGTCCCCTGCGACGTCTGCCGCGGCCGGCGCTACAACCGCGAGACGCTGGAGGTCTACTACAAGGGCCACAGCATCGCGGACGTGCTGGAGCTGACGGTGGACGAGGCGCTGGAGGTGTTCGAGGCCGTCCCCCGCCTGCGGCGCCACCTGCAGGTGCTCTCGGACGTAGGCCTGGGCTACATCCACCTGGGCCAGAGCGCGACCACGCTCTCCGGCGGCGAGGCGCAGCGGGTGAAGCTGGCGACGGAGCTGGCGAAGGTGGCCACCGGCCAGACCTTCTACATCCTGGACGAGCCCACCACCGGCCTGCACTTCGAGGACGTGCGGATGCTGCTGGAGGTGCTGCACCGCCTGGTGGAGCGCGGCAACACGGTGCTGGTCATCGAGCACAACCTGGACGTCATCAAGACCGCCGACTGGGTCCTGGACCTGGGCCCCGAGGGCGGCCCCGGCGGCGGCTACGTCGTCGCCCAGGGCTCCCCCGAGGACGTGGCGACCGTGGAGGCGTCCCACACCGGCCGATTCCTCGCGCCGATCCTCGGCGTGGGGGCGGGGGTACGATAGGGCGGTACGAGGGCGGATCGGCGGGACGGAAGGAGGTGGTTCGGGGGGCGTCGAGGCGGGTCGGTCCGCGCGTCGGACGATGGCGTCCGCATAGGGCGTCAGCCGATGCTGTCGGAGTCGACGAGCGTCAGCCCGCCGTCAGCGTGCGAATGAGGATTTCGCGGCTCGGAAAGCCATGAAGTCCGCCTCGCGAACGTGAGGGGGCAGGCGACGCGGACGATGCCCGCCCCGCCGAACCATCCGGTCCCGTCATACGCCGCCCGCGCCGCGCGTTCTCCCACGGGCCCGTGCCGGCCCTCCGCCCCGTCCGCGCACCCGCACCGGTCTTCCCATGCCGCGCACCCTCCGCCGCACCCTCCTGGCTCCCGCCCTGCTGGCGGCGCTCGCGCTGCCCGCCTGCGGCGAGAACGCCTTCGAAGGCCCGGGCACCGGCGGGTGCGGCCCGCTGGCGAGCTGCGTGGGGCCGCTCCCGGGGAGCTGGGCGTCGCGGACGGGGCTGCGTACCCCCCGGCACGAGGGCGCGGCGGCGGTGCTGGGCGGCAGGGTGTGGTACGCGGGGGGGATCGAATCGGGCAACCGCGTCTCCTCCCGGGTGGAGGTCTACGATCCCGCCACGGACGCCTGGAGCGACGGCCCCGCGCTCCCGCAGCCGCGCCACCACCTGGCGCTGGTCGCCTCCGGCGGAAAGCTGTACGCCATCGGGGGATACTCGGCGATTCCCTTCGACGCGCCGAAGGCCCACGTCTGGTCGATGGATCCCGCGGAGGGCGTGTGGCGTCCCGTCCCGGCGCTCCCCTCCGGGCGCGCCGCCATGGCCACGGCCGAGGTGGGCGGCAGGATCTACCTGTTCGGGGGGATGGACGCGGCGGGAACGCCCACCGACGGGACGCTGGCCTACGACCCGGCCGCGGACGCCTGGAGCGCCCGGCGGGCGATGCCCACCGCGCGAGAGCACGTGGCCGCCGCGGCCATCGGCGGGATCGTGTACGTCGCCGCGGGCCGGGTGCCGACCGGGACCAGCCTGGGCAACCGGACCACGCTGGAGGCGTACGATCCCGCGGCCGACGCGTGGAGCACCCGTGCGCCGCTCTCCGTCGCGCGCAGCGGGCACGGCGCGGCGGCGCTCGGCGGCAGGCTCTACGTCTTCGGCGGCGAGGTGCAGGGGGGGGTGCTGGGCTCGGTGGAGGAGTACGACCCGGCGACGGACGCCTGGCGCCCCATCGCCCCGCTCGCGCAGGGACGCACCG
This sequence comes from Longimicrobiaceae bacterium, assembly GCA_030146875.1. Lineage (GTDB taxonomy): Bacteria > Gemmatimonadota > Gemmatimonadetes > Longimicrobiales > Longimicrobiaceae > JASLAX01. The sequence continues at coordinate 12,562 of JASLAX010000136.1, read as the reverse complement.
GCGCCCCGGCGGTGGCGCTCTCCAGCACCATCCTGGTCGTGGGCGGGGCGGGGGAGACGGGGCTCGCCGGAGCCTCCGCGGCCTTCACCGCGCGCTGACAGCCGCGCGCCCGATGCCCGTGCGGAACGACCCGCACCGCGAGCAGACCGGCGCGCGCGAGGAAGACGACCTCGCCGCGCGGGCCGCCCGCCGCAAGCGCTGGCTGATCACCTTCGCGGTGTGCCTGGTGTGGATCGCCCTCGGCCTGGGGATGGTGGTGTGGGCGCTCGCGACCCCGATGAAGCGGGAGCACGCGCTGGAGGTGATGACGTCCGCGCCGGGGATCGCGGCCGCGGGCGTGCTGCTCACCGTCCTGATCTCCCGCGTCCTGGCGGAGCGCGCCGGGGAAGCCTGATCCCGGCGCCTCCTGGGACGGCGTGACTCCCACGACGCGTACCGAGGGCGGCGGACGCCAGGCCGCCGACGTCCTCCGCCTCCGTCCTCTCCCCGGCCGTCGAGAACGACGATGAACCTCTCCCGCTCGCTGGTCCCGGTGCTCGCGGTCGTGCTCGCCTCCACGCCGGCGGACGCGCAGGCCGGCGCGCGCGCGCTCGCGGACTCCGCGCGGCGGCAGGTGCTCCGAGCCGAAGCGGCGCTGGCCGACTCCGTGGCGGCACGGGGGCTGGCGCATGCGCTCCCCGCGGCCTTCGCGGCCCGCGGCGTCTACCTCCACCCCGCCGCGCCGCTGCTGCAGGGGCGCGACTCCGTTCGCGCCTTCCTGGCGCGCCAGCCGGAGGCGGCGCTCCCGCCGATGCACTGGGAGACGCTGCACGCCGAGGCGTCGGCGGACGGCCTCTCCGCCTACACCTGGGGGGTGACGACCACTGCGTCGCACGCCCCGGGGGCCGCGGTGAGGCCCCGGCTGGGGCGGTTCATCGCGTACTGGACGAAGCGCGGCGGGCGGTGGGAGCTGGACGCGCGGCTGCACGCCGTGCCGCGCGAGGCGGGGCTGGTGGTGCCCGACTCCGCCCCGGCCGCGCCGCGCACCCGCTTCGCGGAGGGCGAGGCCCTGCGGGTGGCCCAGCGGGACCTGGAGTTCTCGACCATCGCGAACGTCTCCGGCGCCGGCAAGGCGTTCCGGGAGTTCGCCGCGCCCGACGCCGCCCTCTTCGGGCGCATTGGCGAGCTGGTGCACGGGCCGGAAGCCATCGGCGCGGGGTTCGAGTCGAAGGACGAGTGGTCGTGGGTGCCCGTGGCGGCGGGCGCGGCGGGATCCGGCGACCTGGCCTGGACGGTCGGGGAGTCCAGGGTCGGCTCGCGCGCCGCGAACCGCTGGTACTGGGGGAAGTATCTCTCCGTCTGGAAGCGCCAGCCCGACGGCTCCTGGCTCTACGTCACCGACGGCGGCACCGCCCGCCCGCCGGAGCCGGCGCGGTGAGCGCCATCCGCCCCGCGCGCCTGGTGGCCGTCGTCCTCGGCTCGCTGCTGGTGGGATGGGCGCTGCTGTCGCTCGCCGTGTGGTTCCAGGCGGATCGCCTGCTCTTCCAGCCCCACGAGGCATCCTACCGCGCCGGCGCCGACGTCACCCTCATCCCGACCAGGGGAGGGGAGGAGATCGCCGCGCGCTGGCTCCCCGCGCCGGGCGCCCGGTACACCCTGCTGTACGCCCACGGCAACGCCGAGGACCTGGGCGACCTGCGCTGGCACCTGGAGGAGCTGCGGAGCGCGGGGTTCTCCGTGCTCGCGTTCGACTACCGCGGCTACGGAGCCAGCCAGGGGCGGCCCTCCACCCGCGCCTCGGCGGAGGACGCGGACGCGGCGTACGACCACCTGGTGCGCGTGCTCGGCGTACCACCCGAGCGCATCATCGCGCACGGGCGGTCGCTCGGCGGCGGGGTGATGGCCGGCCTCGCCTCGCGGCGCCCCGTCGCGGGGCTGGTGCTGGAGAGCACCTTCGTCTCCGCCTTCCGCGTGGTCCCGTGGGCCGCCGTCTTCCCATTCGACCGCATGAAGACGGAGCGCGCGCTCCGGGGGATGCGGATCCCCGTGCTCGTCGTCCACGGCTCCGACGACGCGGTCGTGCCCGAGTGGCACGGACGGGCGCTGTACGGCGCCGCCCGGGGCCCGAAGCACGCCCTCTGGATCCGCGGGGCGGGGCACGACGACCTGGCGGACGTGGCGGGCGAGCGGTACGCCAGGGCGCTGCGCGACTTCGCCGCGTCGCTGGAGGCGCCTCGCTGACGGCTCCAAACGCCGTCCGCAGGGTACCACCCTCCCGACGGACGACGATCCCTCCTTCCTACCCCCCCACGAACCGGACGACGACGATGGCGCGCCGCCGCTCCCTCAAGGCTCCCCTGGTCGCCCTGACCCTCTGCGCCGCCGCGGCGTGGGTCTGGATCTCCCCGTACCGCGCCGTCTGGCGCCTGCACGACGCCGCGAAGGCCGGCGACGAGGCCGCGCTCGCCCGGATGGTCGACTTCCCCGCGCTCCGCACCTCCCTGCGCGAGGAGATCCCCTCCGCGCTGGGCGACCGCGTGGCGCGCAGGGGCGGCGGCGCACTGGGGATGCTGGCCGAGGGCGCCACGCGCATGGTCTCCGGCCGCGCCGTGGACCTGCTCGTGACCCCGCGGGGCATCGCCGCCCTCCTCGACGGCCGCGACCCGGCCGAGGCCGGGAAGGACGGCCGCCGCAGGGACGACGGCCCCGACGGCCAGAACGACGCCCCGCGCGTGGAGGGCATCGTCACGAAGCGCGGGTGGGAGGACGCCTCCACCTTCGCCGTGCGCTTCCACGACCGTGAGGGCGGCGACGAGCGCGCCGCGCTGCTGATGAAGCGGCAGGGCCTCACCTGGCGCCTGGCCGCCGTCCGCATCGCGCGCTGAACCCCGAGGAGCGGGGAAGGTCGTCGGACCTGCTTCCGTCCGCCTCTCCCAGGTCCCGCCCGTCCGTCGTCGCCCGCCGAAGATGAATTCAGCAGCCTGCCCCGTGCCGGGAAAGGAGCGCACCGCGGGGCGGTCGTGCGCGGTGCCGGACCGTGGTCGCGACGGCCCACGGCGCTTCCCGGCGCACGGCGCGTCGCCGGCGGGGTGGCCCCGGCCCGGGCGACCGCGTACCTTTGACGGATGGTCTCCCTCTTCGACATCCTGGGGCCCACCATGGTCGGCCCGTCCTCCTCCCATACCGCTGGCGCCTGCCGGCTGGGTCTGCTCACCCGGGCCATCCTGGGCGGCACCCCCGAGCGCGTGCGCATCCTCCTCCACGGGTCCTTCGCCGCCACCGGCGAGGGGCACGGCACCCAGCGCGCCCTGATCGGCGGGCTGGCCGGCATCCCCCCCGACGACCTGCGCCTGCGCGAGGCCTACGAGGAGGGGAAGGCCGCCGGGATGGCGTGGTCGTTCGAGGAGGTGGACCTGGGCGACGACGCCCATCCCAACACCGCCCTGCTCGAGGTGGAGCGCGGCGGCGAGACCGCGCACGTGCGCGGCGCCTCGCTGGGCGGCGGCCGGGTGGAGGTCACCGAGATCGACGGCTTCCCCGTGGCGCTGGGCGGCGCGTACCACACCCTGGTGCTGCTGGCGCACGACGAGCCGGGGACCATCGCGGCGGTGGCCACCATCCTCTCCGCGCACCACATCAACCTGGCCACCATGCGGGTGGACCGCACCGGCCGGCACCAGGACGCGCTGATGACCATCGAGGCCGACGAGCCCATCGGCGACCCGGTCCTGGTGGCGATCCGCTCGTTCCCGTGGCTGCGATGGGCGCGTGTCGTACCGAAAATTGCATAGTCGCGGCGACACCGACCCCACGAGGCGAGCGCCGTGCACAAGTCCATCGAGTCCCTGATCCGCGAGTCGGCCGACACCGGCCGCGACCTTCCGCAGGTGGTGCTGGCGGCCGAGGCCGCCGAGTCCGGCGTGGACCCCGAGGCCATCCGCGCCCGCATCGCCACCACGCTGGGCGTCATGCGCCGCGCCATCGACGAGGGGTTGAAGGGCGAGACCCGCTCCGCCTCGGGGATGACCGGCGGGCGTGCGCGGCGGCTCTGGGAGAAGGGGCCGCGGCTGCTGGGCGAGCGGACCACCGAGACGCTGGCGCGCGCCATCGCCACGCTGGAGGTGAACGCCGCGATGGGGCTCATCGTCGCCGCGCCGACCGCCGGGGCCGCGGGGGTCCTCCCGGCCATCCTGGTCTCCGTGGACGCGTTCGAGGAGGTGGGCGAGGAGCGGCTGGTGGACGCCATGCTGGTGGCGGGCGGGGTGGGCGGGGTGATCGCCCAGCGCGCGTCGCTGGCGGGGGCCGAGGGCGGGTGCCAGGCCGAGACGGGGACGGCCGCCGCCATGGGCGCCGCGGCCGTCACCTGGCTGAGCGGGGGGACGCACGAGCAGGTCGCCACCGCCGTCGCGCTCTGCCTGCAGGGGATGCTGGGGCTGATCTGCGACCCCATCGGAGGGCTGGTGGAGATCCCCTGCATCTACCGCAACGCCTCGGCCGCCATGCAGGCCATCGCCGCCGCCGAGATGGCGCTGGCGGGGCTGGACTTCCCGGTGAGCGCCGACGAGGTGATCGACGTGATGGGCGAGGTGGGGCGCCGCATGCCCTCCGCCTACCGCGAGACGGCGATGGGCGGTCTCGCCGCCACGCCGTCGGCGCGGAAGCTGGTGCAGCTCCGCCCGTCGAGCCGCCCTTCGGGCTTCTCGAGCTAGGCGCGTTGAAACAAGCGCCGGCGGCCCCGCGTAGTCCGGGGAGCGCCGGCGCCGTCCGTGTGGCCCCGCCCGAACACCCGACCTGGAGACCCACGATGGTGACGCGAGAGGACGTGGAGAGCTGGCTGATGCGGATGGGACTGGAGGGCGAGGAGGTGGAGGAGGGGATGTGGATCGCGCGCACCTCCGACGGGGGCCCCGGGATCGTGGTCCACCACACCCCGCCCGTGATGGTCTTCCGCCTGAAGGTGATGGAGGTTCCCCCCGAGCTGGACACCTGCGGCGAGCTGTTCCGCCGGCTCCTGGAGAAGAACGCGACCGACGTGCTGCACGCGGCCTATGCCGTGGACGGCCAGGACGTGATCCTGACCGCCACGCTGGAGCTGGAGAACCTGGACTTCAACGAGTTCCAGGCGACGGTGGACACCATCCACATGGCCGTCGCCGCGCACGCCGAGGAGCTCGCGCCGTTCCGGACCTGCTGACCGGCGGAGCCCCGTAGCGGGCCCCTCCGGCCGCGACCACAGCCAACCTGCGGCGGCGCCCCGGCGCCCCGACGTGCCCCAGAACGGTACCGAGAAATGGGAATCTTCCAGAAGCTCTCCTTGCTCCTCCGCTCCAACCTGAACGACCTGATCGCGCGCTCCGAGAACCCGGAGAAGATGCTGAACCAGGTGATCCTGGACATGCGCGACCAGCTCACCCGGGCCAAGCAGGAGGTCGCGGTCGCGATCGCCGACGAGCGGAAGCTCAAGGCCCAGGTGGAGGAGGAGCAGAAGCAGGCGCAGGAGTGGGAGCGCCGCGCCATGCTGGCCGTGCGCCAGGGGCGCGACGACCTGGCCCGGCAGGCGCTGGTCCGCCACCAGGAGTACGCCGAGCGCGCCCAGGCCATGCACGAGACCTGGCAGCGCCAGGCGGCCGAGACCGAGAAGCTCAAGGACGCCCTGCGCCAGCTGAACGTGAAGATCGAGGAGGCGCAGCGGAAGAAGAACCTCCTGGTCGCCAAGCAGCGCCGCGCCGAGGCGCAGCGCCGCATCCACGAGACCATGTCCGGCCTGGCGGACGACTCGGCCTTCGAGGTGTTCAACCGGATGGCCGACAAGATCGAGCACAACGAGCGCCGCGCCCTGGCCGCCGCCGAGGTGTCCGAGGAGCTGTCCGGCGACCCGCTGGACCGCGAGTTCAAGGCGCTGGAGACCGGCAACGTGGCCGGCGACACCGACGACCGCCTGCTGGCGCTGAAGCAGCAGATGGGGATCCTGCCCCCGCCGGCCCCGGTGGAGCAGCGGCAGCTCGGCACGGGCGGCGAGGCCGGCGCGGGGTCCTCGCCCGCGGCGGAGCAGCAGGCCCGCGCCGCCGACGACGTGCGCGAGGCGGAGCTGCTGGAGGAGTTCGAGTCGCTCGAGGAGGAGGAGCGCCGGGCCTGACCGCCCCTCGCTCCGCACCCGGCGACGGGGCCGGCGATTCCCGCCGGCCCCGCGCGTGTCCCGGTCCCAGGCGCCGATGTTCGCCCGAGAGAGCTCGCAGCCCCGCTCCCCGTACGCCGTGCTCACCGCCGCGGTGTTCGCGGTGCTCCTGCTGCTCTTCGTCTACAGCGTGGCCGAGGTGCTGCTCCTCTTCTTCGGGGCCGCCCTCTTCTCGCTCTTCCTGGGAGCCATCACCAGCTTCCTGGAGGAGCGATTCCGCGTGCCCCGCGGCCTGGGGCTGCTGATCGCCCTGCTGGTGACCTTCGCCGCGCTCTGGGGGGTGGTGGCGCTGGTCGTGCCCCCCGTGATGCTGCAGACGCAGGAGCTGCTCTCCACCCTGCCGGGACAGATCTCCGTCTGGGTGGACTCGCTGCGCACCCTGGTCGTCCGCTACCCCATGCTGACCGCGGTGGTCTCGCCCGAGGAGCTGTCCAAGCAGGTCTCCGGCGCGCTGGGCGGGGTCGGCGGGTACTTCGCCGGCCTCTTCCCCTACCTCTTCGACGGGCTGCACGCCGTCATCAACATCATCAGCGTGCTGGTGATGGGCGTGTACCTGGCGCTGCGCCCGGAGATGTACCGCGAGGGGCTGATCTCGCTGGCGCCGCCGGTGCACCGCGAGCTGGTTCGCGACATCCTGACGGACCTGGGCCGCTCGCTGCGCGCGTGGATCGGGGGGCAGATCCTGGCGATGATCGTGCTGGGGCTGCTCACCTGGGTGGGGTTGGAGCTGCTGGGCGTGCCGTACTCGCTGGCCTTCGGGGTGTTCACCGGCGTCGTCGTGATGGTGCCCTTCTTCGGCACGCTGGTCTCCACCCTGCTCCCGGCGCTCTTCATGCTGGGCTCCGGGGGGCTGGTCCCCGCGCTGCTGGTGGTGCTGCTGGGGCTGGTGATCCACCTGGTCGAGGCGAACTTCATCCACCCGCTCATCATGGAGCGGCAGGTGAACCTGCCCCCGGTGCTCTCCATCCTGAGCGTGCTCATCATGTCGGAGCTGCTGGGGGTGATCGGCCTTCTCGTGGCCGTGCCCACGCTGGCCACCGTGCTGGTGATCGTGCGGCGGGTGTACGTGCACCGCCTGCTGGAGGGGAAGGGCTTCCGCCGCTTCGTCCGCGACGCCCCGGCGGAGGTCCGGCTCCCCGAGGGCACGGCGCGCCTCTCCCCCGTGGCCGCGAGCATCCCCGCCATCCTGGAGGAGAGCGGGGCGGCGCCTCGCTGATCCGTCCCCGCGAACCCGTTCCGCCGAGCCGCATGCACCGCCGGTCCGACACCCCCCTGTCTTCCTACCGCTACCTCGTCCTGGCCGAGGGTCACTTCGGTCCCGTCACCAGCAAGACCGCCAACAGCGCCGTCCGCTACCTGCCCGACCGCATCGCCGCCGTGATCGACTCCGCCACGGCGGGGCGCACGGTGGCCGACGTGCTGGGCTTCGGCGGCGGCATCCCCGTGGTATCCACCCTCGCGCAGGGGATGGCGTACGGGGCCGACGCGCTGCTGGTGGGGATCGCGCCGCAGGGCGGACGCCTGCCCGCGGAGTGGCGCCCGGTGCTGGCGCAGGCGCTGCGCTCCGGCCTGGACGTCGTCAGCGGCCTGCACTTCCACCTGGGCGACGATCCGGAGCTGGCGGCGCTGGCGGAGAGTGGCGGACGGCGCATCCTGGACCTGCGCCGTCCCCCGGCGGACCTGCCCGTCTCCACCGGACGGGCGCGGGACGTGGAGGCGCTGGTCGTCCACACCGTGGGAACCGACTGCAACATCGGGAAGATGACGGCGGCCCTGCAGATGCGCGACGCGATGGCGCGCCGCGGGACGCGCGTGGGCTTCGCGGCCACGGGGCAGACGGGGATCCTGATCGAGGGGTGGGGGATCGCGGTGGACGCGGTGGTCGCCGACTTCATCGGCGGGGCGGCGGAGCGGCTGGTGCTGGAGGCGGCGGAGGGGGCCGACGTGGTGCTGGTGGAGGGGCAGGGGTCGCTGGCCCACCCCGGGTACTCGGGCGTGACGCTGGGGCTGCTCCACGGGTCCATGCCCGACGCCCAGGTCATCTGCCACCAGCCGTCGCGCACCTGCCCCTACGGCGGCGGCGGCGCGTACCGCTGGATGCCGCTGCCCACGCTCCCGGCGATGATCCGCCTCTGCGAGGGCGCCATCGCGCCGCTGCGTGCGTCGCCGGTGATCGGCGTCTCCCTCAACACCTGGGACCTGTCGGACGCGGAGGCGCGCGACACCGTGGCCCGCGCGGAGGACGAGACCGGCCTCCCCGCCACCGACCCGGTGCGCTTCGACCCCGCGCCGCTGGTGGACGCCGTGGAGGGGGCGCGCCGGCGGAAGGCAGACGGGCGAATCCCTTGACCTCCATGACGAGACGTAGTCACCTGCCGCCGCCGTGCGGATGAACAAAGCGCGGCCCATCGGGTACGCCCGCGGGAGCATGGCCCCGGACCATGCCGCCTCCAGCACCAGGAGCCACCATGCGCAGCGTCATCCCCGCCCTGATCGCCATCTCGATTGCGAGCTGCGCGCAGCACGAGGAGCCGGCATCCGGCCCGTCCGCGCCGGCCTCGACCGCGGCGGTCGCCGAGGAGGTGGAGGTACAGAACCGGCTCTCCGTGCCCGTGGAGGTGAAGGGCTACCGGCGCACTGGGGGCCAGGTCTACATCGGGACGGTGCAGCCCCACTCCACCCAGCGCTTCGTGCTCCCCGAGAAGGGCGTGGGGTTCATCTACGCCGTGATGCCCGGGGGCGAGCGGGTCGCCCGGAACAGCCGCGCCGCGGCCAGCTCGGTGCAGATCCGGCGCGTTCGGAGATCGGATAGCGATTAGCACTCCGCGCGGGGCCAAGGGACGTCTCGCGCGGCAGCCGACGAGGAGGAAACGAAGCGCGGGGTTAAACGGAGGGTTCGCGGAGTACGCGGAGTGTTCCGTCCGTTTCCGCGAGGTCCGTGAACTCCACGTACTCCGCGTCCCGGGAATCGAGGTGGAGCTCGAGACGAGAGCCTGCGCCGGGAGCGCCGGCACCGCGGCCTCCGCCGCATCTCTGGTGCGCCCACCGACACCATCTTTGCGCGTGATGAGTTGGGTGTAGCACTGTGTTGCTGCAGTGAAGGTTCGGCGCGGTGGCGGCCCTCGCGAGCAAAAGAATAGCCATATGCAGATAGAGTTGACCGCGGTTTTTCAGCAGGTGGAGGAGGGCTACATTGCCTTCGTAGAGGAGCTCCCCGGTGCCAACACGCAGGGGGCCACGCTCGAGGAGGCACGCGAGAACCTCCGCGAGGCCATCGTCCTTACCCTGGAAGCGAACCGGCTACTGTCCGAGGAATCCCTGCGGGGACAGGAGGTGATTCGCGAGTCGCTCAGGATCGCCGCGGCGTGAAGCGGCGCGATCTCATCCGGCACCTGGAGCAGAATGGGTGCACGCTGCTCCGGGAGGGGGGCTCACACAGCGTCTACCTAAACCGGATGGAAGCGAAGGCGACGACGGTCACTCGACGTGCCCGAGCCGTAAGGCCGGGAGATGCGAGAGGGCGCCGCCCCCGGTGGGAGCGGCGCCCTCTTCGCGTTCGAAGCGGCCCGGCGTCAGCCGGTCACCACTGGATGGTGCCCTGCTTGGTGGTGTCCACCTTCTCGGTCTCGCCGCCGCCGAACAGGAACGCCTCGGTGTTCTCCATCAGGAACTTCTTGGCGTCGGGCTCGCGGACGTTCAGGCCGTAGTGGTTGATCAGCGCCGTCTGGCGGCGGAGCCACTCGTCCCAGCAGGTCCTGCAGATCTCCGCGTGGATGCGCTTCCCCAGGTCGTTGTTGAAGGGCTGGAAGGGCAGGGTGTCGCCCTCCTTGCCGCAGCGGGAGCACTGGATCTGGGCCATCGCGGGTCCTTTCGTCACGCGGCGTCGCCGCGGGGGGTCGGTGGTGCGGATCTGCGGCGGAATATACCTTGGGCCGGCCCGCCCGTCCAACGCCACCCCTGCACCGGCCCCGCATGACCGCCCTTCCCGCGCGCATCTCCCCCGACGGCTGCACCGCCACCTGGAACCCCGCGCTCACCCGGGCCGCGCACGTCCTGCTCCGCGTCCGCCGGGCGGACGGCGGGACGGAGGAGCGGCGGTCGATGAACAGCGGCCGCGCCCGCGTGCGCCCGGGCGAGGCGATCGAGGAGGTGCGGGCGGCGGAAGGCGGGGAGTGAGGGCACCTCGCCGCCTCACAACGTCTGGAAGACGGTGAAGAAAAGGAGGAAGCGGTAGGTCTGCAGCACCAGCAGCACGCACGCGGTGAGCACCGCTGCCCGCGCCAGCGCCGCCCGCCAGCCGCCGCCGTACGCCCGCCGGCCGGCGAACGCCACGTAGGCTAGGATCAGCGAGCCGGTCAGGGTCGTGTGGAGCGCGTCCGAGTCGAGCCAGCCCACCCCGCCGCCCGCCGCCAGGGCCGTTCGCACCGTGCCCTGCAGCAGCAGGCCGTACGCCGAGACCAGCAGCAGGATCCAGCTCCAGACGTGGAACGAGAAGGTGAGGTGCTGGACGTACCACGCCCGCTCCCGCCGGAACACCGCCCAGGCCGCGACCGCCCACAGCGGCACCATCAGCACCACCAGCGACCGGGCGTGCGTGAGCGACGCGGCGTCGAAGGCGCGCGCGTACTCGGCGCTGCGCATGCCCCGCCGCGCGATCTCGGGCCACACCAGCCGCTGGGTGAGCTCGCTGTACGGCATGGCGTTCAGGTGGACGCTCAGCGGCGTGCTGAAGACGTTCATCCCCGTGAGCGGCTGCACGAAGAAGAAGACCAGGTTGCAGAGCAGGAAGAGCTGGAGCGGCGCCACGTAGGGGGCCCGCCGCCCGTCCAGGTGCTCGGCCGTGAGCAGCCCCGGCCGCAGCACCAGCGCCGCGAACGAGCGCGTGGCCCGGGTGTCCATGGACGTGACGGACTGGAACGCTTCCGCCAGGAACGCGCGCACGGACCAGTCGTGGCGCAGCAGCCGCCGCTCGCCGCAGGCCGGGCAGAAGCGGCCCGCGCTCTCCGCGTTGCAGGTGGGGCACGTCCACGTCCCCTCCTCCGCCGTGATGACGGGGGACGCGTCCGCGCGCCCGGGCGCGGCGTCTTGGGCCGTGCGGGCGTCGGCGGCGGGGATGGGCACGGTGGCCGCGGAGGGCAGGGTCATCGGGGAGTTCTGCGGGAGGGCGATGCGGAAGGTCCACAAGGATAAACGCGGCAGCGTCTTCCGGCAATCGCGGCGGGCGGCGCGGCCCACCCCCGGCCCCTCTTCCCAACCCGGGGAGAGGGATGTCGTCGGCCGGCCATTCGCTGCGTCCGCCCACCCGGGGCGTGAAGCCCCGGGCAAAGAACGGCGACCGTCCTGTCGGACGGAACGGCGGACGCGCCGGGAGCGCAGTCCGCGAAGCGGACTTTGCAATGTGGTTCCAGACGGCGATTTCATGCCGCCGCAACCGGGCGGCTCGTCGGATGTCTCGGCGCGCCGCCCACCCCCGGCCCCTCTCCCAACCCGGGGAGAGGGGTGACGGCCGTCGGCTTTCGGAGGTCGCGGCGCCCGGTCAGCGGCGCGAGGTCGCGTGGCTCCAGACCAGGCGGGAGACCTCGCGGGCGGCGTCCGCGGCGACGGCGCGGTCGGTGAAGCCGCGGGTGAGGACGACCAGCACGTACGGCGGGCGGCCGGGCGGGTAGACGATGGCGGCGTCGTGGTGGATGCCGGTGATCCACCCCGTCTTGTTCGCCACGCGGGTGCCGGGCGGCAGGCCCGCGGGGATCATCTCGCGGAACTCCTGCCGGGCCAGGATCTCCGCCATCTCGCGCCCCGCCGCGGGGGAGGCGCCGCGCCCGGAGGCGATGGCCTCCATCACCCGCGCCATCCCGTACGCCGTGGTGGTGTTGTTCATCCCGCGGCGGAAGGCGGGGCCGTCCTCCACCCCGCGCAGCACCCTCGTCTCCGAGGCGCCCAGCTCGGCGAGCGTGGCGGCGATCCGGTCCGGGGCGGCCAGGTCGATCAGGAGGTTCGTGGCCAGGTTGCTGGAGCGCGCGATCATCAGCCCCACCAGCTCGCGCACCGTGGCCGTCGCGCCGACCCGCGCGTACAGGGTGCTGTCGCTGTCGTCCGCCGGGGAGAGCGCGTACTGGCTCCCGTCGGCGATGCTGCGGAAGCGGTTGCGGACGGGGACGGGGGCGTCGAGGGAGATCTCGCCGCGGTCGGCGCGGCGGAAGAGCTCCAGCATCACCGGCACCTTCATGGTGCTGGCCGCGTGCAGCGGCACGCGCGCGTCCAGCAGCAGCGAGTCGCCGCGCGACGGGTCCAGGAAGGCGACGGCGACCAGCGCGGTGTCGCCCGCGCGGGCGCGCACGGCGGCGCGTACGTCCGCCTCCAGGCGCGCGAGCGCGGCGGCGGGCGTGGGGGCCGGCGGCGCGGCGGGGG
>JASLAX010000105.1 GCA_030146875.1 Longimicrobiaceae bacterium | reverse complement strand
CGTAGTCGAGTCCCACCGCGTCCGGCGTGGTGCCGAACTCGCTCTCCTCCATCCCCTCCATCTGGCGGGTGAAGATCGTCTCCACCACCTCGGGGGTGAGCACCATTCCCGGGACGCCGAGCACCGCCGACGTCATCGGCTGGAAGACGCGCACCGGCAGCGTGACCGGGTTGCGGATGGCCTCGGGGGCCACGCCGCGCGCGGCGGCACCGGCACGGCGAGACACCACGCGCACCAGGTTCACCGGCTGCTCCGAGATACGACGCGCCAGCTCCTCGGTGATGCGGTCGCCGCGGCGGGCCAGCACCGGGAGCGCAGCCAGCAGCTCTTCCCACCCGGCCTGCGGGATCTCACCGGCCATCATTCCCGGGAAGACGCCGCTCCAGTCGAAAACGTCCTCGGCCAGCTCGGCACCCACGATCATCTGCCGGAAGATGTCGCGACCGCGCTCGGCGTCCAGCTCCTCGCCCTTCTTGGCGAAGGTCTTGGAGCGCTCGCCCAGCACCAGGCGCGCCGCCTCGGCCAGCTTGATCGTGGACGGGTAGCGCACCACGCCGCGGACGACCTTGCGGTAGGGCGTCTCGATGAAGCCCAGGTCGTTGATCCGCGAGTACGTGGTCAGCGAGTTGATCAGCCCGATGTTCGGACCTTCGGGCGTCTCGATCGGGCACATGCGCCCGTAGTGCGAGTAGTGCACGTCGCGCACCTCGAAGCCGGCGCGCTCGCGGGTCAGGCCGCCCGGCCCCAGCGCCGAGAGACGGCGCTTGTGCGTCATCTCCGCCAGGGGGTTGGTCTGGTCCATGAACTGCGAGAGCTGGCTGGACCCGAAGAACTGCTGGATCACCGCCGACACCGTACGCGCGTTGACCAGGTCGTCGATGTTGATCTTGTCGGGGTCCGACACGATCGACATGCGCTCGCGCACCAGCCGCGCCATGCGCGACAGGCCGACCGAGAACTGGTTTGCGATCAGCTCGCCCACCGAGCGCACCCGGCGGTTGCCCAGGTGGTCGATGTCGTCGGTGTAGCCGCGGCCCTCGTGCAGCTCCACCAGCGTCTGCAGGATGGCCAGCACGTCCTGGGCGGTCAGCGCCGTCATCCCCGCGGGGGGGACCGTGAAGTCGAGCACCTGGAAGGCGCCGGCCAGCCGCTGGTTGATCTTGTAGCGGCCCACCCGGCCCAGGTCGTAGCGCTTGTTGAGCGACTCCTCGGTGTACTCGCTGTAGTCCGAGCGCGCCTGGGCCACGCCGCCGGCGGCGTCGCCCGAGACCACCAGCGCCGCGCGGGGCTGGAAGAGCAGGCGCCAGACGGCCGAGTAGACCTGCACCACCCGGTTCACCTCGTACACCAGCACGCGGCTGGGGCGGCCCGCCTTGTCGGAGCGCTCGTCGCGGAACGACTCCCACACGTAGCGGATGCCGCGCTCCTGGGCGAAGCGCACCATGCGCTCCTCGGCGGAGCGCTGCGCGTCGCGCGAGGCGGCGTCGGTCACCGCGTTGTCGCGCTCCGACCACGCGCGCATGAAGTCGGAGACGTGCATGATGGTGTCGCCCGCCTCGAAGTACTCCTCCTCGGTCCACACGTCGGGCGCGGGGGCGGTGCCCGGGCGCACGAGGTTGTGGATGGCGAAGAGCGAGTCCAGCGTGCCGCGCGTGGGGTCCTTCCCCAGCGTGGCGCGGAGCGACGACCCCGAGGTGCCGGCCGGGCGGAAGAGCGCGACCGTCTCCACCCCGGCGCGCTGCAGGCGACCGTACAGGTCGTTGTTCAGCTCCTCGCCCGCGCGGCCCACCAGCGAGCCGGCCGTGAGCGGCAGGTGCGTCACCCCCGCGGCGCGCATGGAGGCGTACGCCGCGGCCGTGAGACGGGTGCCCCGCGAGAAGACCTCGCCCGTGCCGGGCAGGACCACGTCGCGGTAGAGCATGGGGCCCTCGGCCCCGAGCAGCGCCGGGTCCGGGACGTCCTCGGCCAGGAAGCCGTGGAACACCTCGCCCTTGCGGCCCTCGCTCCGCCCCGTGGTCTCCATCGACGCGACCGTGACGGTCTCGCGCTTCAGGAACACGCCCAGGATGTCGGCGTCGCGGGAGTAGCCCACCGCGCGCAGCAGCGCCGTGGCCGGGAACTTCTTCTTCTTGTCGATGTGCACCGCGATGACGTCGTGGATGTCGATGGTGAACTCGACCCACGAGCCGCGGAACGGGATGATGCGGGCGCTGAAGAGTTTCGAGCCGTTCGGATGGATGTTCTCCTCGAACACCACGCCGGGGCTTCGGTGGAGCTGGGATACGATCACCCGCTCCGCGCCGTTGATGATGAACGTGCCCAGCGGGGTCAGCACCGGAAGGTCGCCCAGGTAGACTTCCTTCTCGATGATGTCCTTGGGGCGGCGCTCGTCGCCCATGTCCTCCCAGACCACCAGACGCAGCGTCGCCTTGAGCGGGGCGGCGTACGTCATGTCCCGCTCCATGCACTCCTCCATGTCGTACTTGGGCTCGCCGAGCGAGTACCGTACGAACTCCAGGGAGAAGTTGCCGTTCACGTCCGAGATCGGGAAGATCTCGTTGAAGACACGCTCCAGACCCACGTCCTCGCGCTCCCGCGCGGCGGCGTCGGTCTGCAGCAGCGTCTCGAACGCGCGCAGCTGGACGTCGAGGAGGTTGGGGTGCTCCATCCCCGCCGTGAGCTTGGCGAAGGAGACGATCGGTTTGTTCAGCGTAGCCAATTGGCTCTCCCTTGGGTGCTGGCGTAGGTCGGGACGACAAGTGCCGAGTGCTCAGTGCCGAGTGCTCAGTGGCTCAGTGCTCAACCCACAGTTTACTGGGCACTAGGCACTAGGCACTGGGGACTTCTTTTCTTCGTCCCCAACAGGGAAGCGCAAACGACCCCAACCGGAAGAGCCGGCGGGGTACGGTACCGTCCAGTAACTATTGAGGAAGCTGCGCAATCATTGTCCGTCGGGCGAAAGTGGACGGTTGGGCTCCCGGCCCCCACAGGGCAGGGCAACGCCCCGCCCGGGGTGCCGCGGGCGAACCCGCGACACCCCGG
>JASLAX010000188.1 GCA_030146875.1 Longimicrobiaceae bacterium | reverse complement strand
TCCCTTCATGGCTCGCCCCCGGTTTCACCCGGCCGCAAGCGAACAGGCTCGTTTCACCGAGCCCTTCAAGCTAACCTCACCCCGCCCTGCCGTCAACCCCCGCTCGGAATCCGTTCTTCCGAATCCCACCAGCCGGGGGCGGCCTCCAACTCCCTCAATCTAAACGACTTGCGTCGGACCGTCAAGGGGTGAAATCGTCCGTTTACCGCCCGGCACCCCGCCGCCGTCCAGTCCGTGGGGAGCCGTAAAACCTAACCCGGTCTTCTCCCCCCGTCAAGGCCCCGCCGGAAGCTCGTTCCGCCGGCGCCCTGTTTCGAGGAGGGCTCTGATTATACACCCTTCCGCTTCCACCGTCAACCCCTTTGGTGAGACGGGGATGCGGGACCCGCGGAGAGAAGCGGAAGCCCCCGCGACACGGATGCCGCGAGGGCTTCGGAGGGGTGAGCGACCGGGATCGAACCGGCGACCTCCAGGGCCACAACCTGGCGCTCTAACCGACTGAGCTACGCCCACCGCGAACCGACTTCCTCAACGCGCGCCACGAGGTGGCCGGCGCTGAGAACAACGAATTTGTGAAAAACAGCGCGAGCGCGCAAGTGGGGCCGGGGTGGCCCGCGTCGTCAGCGCCGCCGCGGCCGTCCGCTAAGCCCGCGCGAGGCTTTCGTCCCGGACACCTCAGCCCCGCACGTGAGAGCCCCGCGGCGGACCGGCGGTCACTCGTCTTCCGGCGGGCGCTCGGCTCGCGGGCCCCGCAGGGCCTCGTGGACGAGCTGCACCTGCTCGGCCACCCTGACGCGGTCGGCGGGGTCGGCGATCGACCGCTCCGCCGCCGCGACGAGGGCAGCCGCGTGGGAGCGCACGACCCGGGCGCGGTCGTCTCCGCGGACCCGCCGCGCCACGCGGACCAGGGCGTCGGCCAGCCGCAGAAGCACGAACGAGCTCCCCTCCCCGTACCTGCGGATGGGCCCGAAGGCCCCCTCCATCAGGACGGCGAACTGCGGAGGATCGACGATCACCCGCACGGCATTCTCCCGGTCCCGGTAGAGGCGCGGGGCGGATGGGCGCTCCGCCAGGCGCGCGAGGGCCGCGCCCAGCCGGTCCACGCAGGCGGCTGCCGTGAACGGGTCGTTGATCCCCGGGGAGAGGGCGCGGATCGCGACGTCCGCCAGCTGGTCGACGGAGAACCGCACGTCCTGCGCCGGGGTGCGCCGGGCCCCCAGGACGAAGGCTTCGCGCACCGCCTCACGGGCCGCGTCGAGATCCCCGCCTCCCCGTTCGACCGAGCCCAGGGCCTCGCCGCCGGCGACGAAGTCGCCGGGCTGACAGTCGAGCCGCACGACGGTCCCGCACCGGCGCAGCCGCTCCGCGAGCGAATGGAGGTGAAGCGCCTGCACGTATCCGTCTCCTCCGGCGTGGGTGATCGGGTGCCGCGGCGGCGTTGCGGGGACGCTCGCGTCCGGCTCGGGTGCGGTTCGCCCGCCGCCCCCCGGGAAGAGCCGCTCGACCCCCGCGTCTAGGTCGGCGGCCAGGGCATCGATCACCGACGCGACCTGGATCGACACGGCGGCGTGGTGCACGAAGTAGATCAGCACCCCGACGTTCAGCACGGCGAGCGCCACGCCGAGGGTGACGGAGAGGTGCGGGACGAAGCGGTCGGCGTCCTCGCCACCGCGCACGGTGCGCAGCACCAGCAGGCAGTAGAGGAAGGTGCCCACGAAGGAACCCAGGACGACCTGGTTGCCGCGATCGCGCATGAAGCTGCCCAGCACGCGCGGACCGAACTGCGAGGCGGCCAGCGAGAGCGCGACCACGAGCACGGAGAAGGTGACGCCCGCGACCGTGATCATCGACCCGGCGATGGTGGAGAGCACGCCGCGCGCGCCCTCCGGTCCCCCGGTGTAGATCCACCCCAGGGTCTCCGTCGCCTCGACGCCCAGGTGGCCGTCCAGCGCGACCACGCCGAGCCCCATGGCCGACGAGCCCGCCGCGAGGAGGGCCGGGACGAACCAGTAGCTCGACCGCAGCGCTTCCCAGCGGTCCGACAGCCGGGCGTTCATCCGCCCTCCGGCGCCGCCGGCCCGGCGGGCGGGGCACCCTGTACGCCCGGCCGACCTCGCGCTCGGTCCGTGCCCGGTGCCCCGTGCGGGCCCGCCTCCGCCGGGAGCCAGAGGGTGAAGGCGGCGCCGCCGCCCTCGGCGTCGGCCACCGTGATCTCGCCGCCCAGGAGCCGCGCGATCCGGCGGCTGGTCGCCAGGCCCAGGCCGTGGCCGCTCACCTCGCGGCCGTGGAGGCGGTGGAACTCATCGAAGATCCTCTCGCGCTCGTCCTGGGGGATGCCGGGCCCGGTGTCGCAGACCCGCACCTGGACCCACTCGCCGGCCCGCGGGCCCGCACCGGGAGAGGCGGCCCTCGCCTCCAGCACCAGGCGTCCGGGTGCCGGAGTGTACTTCACCGCGTTGGAGAGCAGGTTTCCCACGATCCGCAGGGCGCGCCGCGGATCGGTTGCGCACGGGAGCGGGTGCTCCGGGACCCGGACCTCCAGCTCGTGCCCGGCCGCGCGCGCGACGCCCTGGTACTCCTCCGCGATCTCGCGGGCGACCTCGCCGCAGTCCACCGGCTCCACCACCAGGTCCAGGTCCCCCGACTCCGCGCGGGAGAAGTCGAGGAGGTCTTCGATCAGGGCGAGCATGGTGCCGTGGCAGCGGCGCATGCTCTCGACCATCCGCGCCTGCCCAGACGCCAGCGGGCCCTCCAGCCCCTCCTGGAGGAGCTGGGTGTAGCCGTTCGCCGCCCCGAGAGGGTTCTTCAGGTCGTGGGTGACGCCCCGGATCAGGCGCTCCCGCGACTCGCCCAGGCGCCGCATCTCCGCGACGGCCCTCTCGGCGTCCGCCCGCCCCTCGGCGGCGGCGCGCGCCAGCAGGCGCAGCCGGTGCCCGAACCATCCCACCACGACCGCGGCCAGGAGGGCCGCGCTCGCCATCAGGCGGGTGAGCACGTCCTCGCTCGCCTCGGCGCTCCGGATGGCCTCGCGCCGGCGGAGCGCGGTCGCCGCGACCTGGCGATCCAGCTCGCGCGCGGCGCGGAGCGTGGCCTCGTAGAGCTCCAGGTCCCGGCCCTGCAGCTCTCCGCGGCTCCCCGGCTCGCGCCGCAGGACGGCGCGGTCGTCCAGCCGGCGGTGCCATTCGCTGGAGAGGTCCTGGAGCCGCACCAGCGCCGTGCGGGCGGGGTCCAAGAGCGACGGGGCGAGGGAGTCGAGCGAGGGGTACGCGGAGCGCTCCAGCTCGAGCGCCTGGGTGTAGAGCGCTCCGTAGTGCAGGTCCGGACCGAGCTGGGCGCCGCGGAGCGCCGACATCTGCGAGGCGAGGGCGAACTGCACGCGCGACACCAGGGTCCGGGCCTCGTCCGCCGCCTCGGCCTGGCGCCGGAGGGGGGCCTGGCGGCGCAGCAGGAGGGCCGGCGCGACCACCAGGGCGATCAGGGCCAGGAGCACGCACGCCAGGGCGAGGCGACCCGCCCACGCGGTGCGGGTCGCCAGGTACGGACCGGGTCCGGCGCGTCTATCCGTCATCCGGTCCTCGCGTCTGCGGCGGAGAGGGAGGGCTCGCCGGCCCCGGTCCCCCGGTCGTCCCGGAACCCGCGCCAGCCGGCGCTCGCGGGCACAGGAACCAGCCCGCGACCGCGGCGATCGGCGAGGCGGCAAAGATCCCCAACCGCGCGACGGCACCGCGCGGACGGCCCGGGAACGCGGGGGCGGAGACGAAGAGCGACGTCGTGACGCCGATCCCGGCCAGCCGGCTCGAGGCGTGCACCCGGCTCCGGGTGACGCCCGGGGGCAGCTCGGCCGCGGCCAGGCGCACGGCGAGCCACGACGCGAGAGTGATGCCCGGCGGCTTGCCGATCACCAGCCCGGCGACGACCCGGGCGAGCCCTGCGGGGCCGTGTCGGGCGGACGTAGAGAAGCGCCGGGGCCACCGCGCCCGGGTCCGCACCGGGGGGGCCGCCCTGCGCAACGGGGGGAGCTCCCCGGCCCGCGCCTGGCGGTCGATCTCCAGCCCCGTCGGGAAGGGGAGGACGGCCCTCTGGCCGTCGCTGGCCCAGTGGTGGAGCGAAAGGTCCAAGCTCCACCGGCCGGCGCGGAACCCGAGCGGCGTTTCCCGGAGGACTTGGTCGATCGCGGCCCGGGGCGAGTTCGCCCACGCGAGCGCCACCGGCGAGCACGCGGTCAGGGCGATCCCCCGGCCGCCTCCATCCGCATGAGGCGCGCGAACGGGAAGGGCATGCGCTGGATCGGCGTGGGAGAGAGCGGAGATTCCCTTCGCGCACCTGCCATTCGATCGTCGCGTGTGTCGGTGATGCCGGTCCGCCGCGTCGTGCCCCGCCTGGCGGGCCTCTTGCCGGCGGCCCTCCGCCGGCCCTACGCTCCCCCATGCCCTCCGAAACCACCATCCGCGACGAGCTCGCCTTCGAGCGGACGCTGCTGGCCGCCGAGCGGACGCTGCTGGCCTACCTTCGCACCGCGCTGGCGCTGCTCGCGGCGGGAGTGGGCACCGCCTTCCTGGTCGCCGCCCCGGCGGCGTGGTGGCTCGGGGGGACAGCGATCGCGGTGGCCCTGGCGACCACCGCGGTCGGGGTCCGCCGCTTCGGCTCGGTCCGCGCGAGCCTTCGCCGCGCACGCGCCGCCCTCGCCGTGGTCCAGGCGGCGAGCGCTGCACCGGGCGCGGAGGAGCGTCCGCGGGGCTGACACCCGTCTCCACGCATCCGGCGTCGGCCGGACGAGCCGCGGACACGACGACCCACCCCCGTCCGCGCCACCGTCACTCCCGGACGGCCGCGCCCTCCATCTCCGGGACCTCCGGCGGCGTCCCCGCCACCTCCGCCGTGGCGCCGTCCGGCGGCGGCGTCCCGGGCGGGGACGGGCGAACGGCTTCCGCGCCCTCCAGCATCTGCAGCAGGGCAGCGCCCTCCAGCGAATCCCATTCCGGTGGCGCGGGCGCGAGCCGCCGCTTCTCGGCGCCGGACTCGAAGGTCAGCCAGCCGGCCTCGTAGCCGTTGGCAATGATGCTCTTCCCGACCGAATGGTGCGGGTTCGTGTCCCACACCTGCCAGGTGCGTCCGCTCCCATCCGTGATCTCGCGGTATGCCATGGTCCTCCCGTCGGTGGTGAAGACGTCCCGGCCGCACCGGGTTCCGCCGCTCCGGCATCGCCTCTCCGTGGGTACGCCGCGGGGACGACGCGGTGGAGGCGCGCGTCGTCCGCTCTCGCCGCACGTCCTCTCGCGTGGGCCTTCCACCGGCCGCGCCGGGGGAGCGATCCCGGAGAGGACGCAGTCCGACCGCCGCTCCCCGCCTTCCCTTCCCGCCCTCACTCGCCGTGACAGGAGCACCAGCGGAGGGAGTGGCCGCACTTCGGGCAGATGTGCTCGCTCATCGTTCGACTCCGGCGTTGAGGGAACGGAACTCCCCGGGGACGTCCGACCAGCCACCCCGGGCGATTCGGCGACCGCCGCCGACGCGTCGGCGCGCTCTTCACGGCACCTCCACGGAGCCCTCCATCACCACGACGGGGTGCTCGGGAGCCACCGCGGCGGCCGGCGCGCCGGCCGTGTCGTGCACCACCCTCAGGTCGTAGCGCCCCGGCGCGAGGTCCGAGATCCGCGCGGTGTAGAGGAAGTACGCCTCGGCCGAGGGGCACTCGCGCCCATCCGGCACCGCCACGACCCGCAGCGTCAGCAGCCCTCGGGCCCGCTCCAGCCCGGCCGAGAGGGTCCGGCACGGGTCGGACGCCGTGAGGATCCGGCGCACCTCGATCCCGCCGTCGTCGCTCTCCAGGCCGGCGGTGGACTGCCCCACCGCCACGGCCCGCGAGATCGGGCGTGCGTCGATGGCGACGCTGGCGGCGTCGGCCCGCCCGCCGCAGGCCCCGGCGACGGCGGCCGCCAGCGCCGGCAGGATCAGGTGTGCACGCACGGGGCACCTCGCGAGGGGTGACGGCTCCAGGGGACGCATCCCCTGGAGGCACGGTGCGGGCCGCGGGCGCGGGCGCGGGAAAAGGCAGGTCCGGCGGGAAAAGGCGATGCCCCACCCTCGCGGGGGAAGGCGGGGCGAGTGTGCCGCCGTGGCACAGGCCCGGATCGGCGGTCGCCGCGCGCGGCCGGCCGTGGGGCTACGCGGGCGGGCCGCCGGCCCCGTCGGTGAGCCCCTCGGCAACGCCGTCCGCCGCGTACTCGTCCAGCCGGCGGTAGAGCGTCCGTCGCGGGATGCCCAGCAGCTCCGCCGCCCGCGTCTTGTTCCCCCCGGCTCGTCGCAGCACCTCGAAGATGAAGTCGCGCTCCAGCTCGGCGAGGGTGAGGCCGCGCTCCGCGGCGGAGCGGATCACCTCCCGGTTCCCGGAGGCCCGGCGGATCTCGTCCGGGAGGTCCTCCGGGCCGATCTCGTTCGCGGGCGTGAAGACGAGGACCGCCTCGACGGTGTTCAGCAGCTGGCGAACGTTCCCCGGCCAGTGGTAGTCGGCCAGGAGGGCCACGGCCGCGGGCGTCAGGGTCTTTCCCGCCGCGGCCCCGCGGTCCCGCTGCTGGAGGAACCAGTCCACCAGCAGGGGGACGTCCGTGGGCCGCTCCCGCAGGGGCGGGACCTCCAGGTGCAGGACGCGGAGCCGCCAGTAGAGGTCCTCGCGGAAGCGGCCCTCCTCGACCTCCGCCGCCAGGTCCCGGTTCGTCGCCGCCACGATGCGGACCTCCAGGGTCCGCGACTGGGTCTCGCCCACCCGCCGCACCTCGCCGGTCTCTATCGCGCGCAGCAGCTTGGGCTGCAGGGCGAGCGGCAGCTCTCCGATCTCGTCCAGGAACAGGGTTCCGCGGTGGGCGGCGTGGAAGAGCCCCTGCTTCTCGGCGGTGGCGCCCGTGAACGCCCCCTTCACGTGTCCGAACAGCTCCGACTCCAGGAGCTGGTCGGGGATGGCGCCGCAGTTCACGGCCAGAAGGTCCTTGCGTCCGCTCGCCCGGTGGACCGCGCGCGCGACCGGCTCCTTTCCCGTCCCGCTCTCGCCGGTGATCAGCACGGGCGCGGGGGACGCGGCCACGCGGGCGATCCGCTCGAAGAGGGCCCGCATGGGCGGGCTGGCGCCGGCGATCTCGTCCAGGTGCGCGCCCTGCTCGCGGACCAGGCGGGCCTGGCCCCGGCGGGGGGCGCTCTCCGCGAGCACGCGGGCGATGGAGTCGAGGAGCGGCTGGGTGCGGAAGGGCTTCTCCAGGTAGTCGGCCGCCCCGGCGCGAGTCAGGTCCATCGCCTGCTGGACGGATCCGAACGCGGTGACGGCGATCACCGGCACCTCGGGGAAGGTCCGGCGGACCTCCTCCAGGAGCGCCTCGCCCTTCATCCCCGGCATGCGCAGGTCGGTCACGACGACATCGGCGCCGCGGGCCTGGAGGTGCTCGATCGCCTCCTCCGCCCCGGCGCACGCGACGGCCTGGTAGCCGTGCGCGGCGAGCACCTCGACCACCGTCTCGCGAAGGGAGGTGTCGTCGTCCACCACCAGGACCATCTCGGGTGTCGTCTGCGGGGTCGTGGTCTGCGTGGTCATCGGCGCGGGTGCGGTGGCGAACGGGCGCTCCTCCCCGGGGGGGGAGCCTCGGCCCCGGCCTCCCGCCGCCGGGGGCGGGACGGCGACGGGGCGGCGGGGTCGAGATAACGGCTCAGCGCCCGCACCGGCAAGCCCGCCGGCCGCGCCGCGAGCCCCTCACGCCGCCGCGAGGGGCTCGCCGAGCCCGGCCGCGAGCACGGCGCGCAGCACGTTGGCATCCAGGGGCCTGGGCAGGAAGCACGCGGCGCCGGCGGTGACGGCCCGGCGGCCGTCCTCCGTCCGGTCCAGGGGGCCGACCACGAACACCGGGACGCGGCCCAGGGCCGGGTCGCGCCTCAGCTCCTCCATCAGCGTGGCCGCGCCGGCACCCGCGATGCCGAGATCGCTGACGACCGCGGTCGGCCGGTGGGAGCGGGCCAGGTGGAGACCCTCGTGGAGCGTGGACGCGGTCTGCACCTCGTAGCCGAAGTAGCGCAGGAGGAGCGCGCTGATGTCGCGGCTGGCCGCGTGCGGATCGAGGAGGAGGATCCGCCGTCCGCGCACGCGCTCCACGCGGCGAGGCGCGAGGGGTGGCCGGGCTTGCAGTCGAAGCATGGGTCGTCTCCTGTCTGACGGCGACGCCGCCGCCCGCGCGGCTGCGCGGAGCTCACCGGACTGCCGGCGGCGTGAACGGGAGACGGAAGGGCAGGAAGGGGACCGGGGGGCCGCGCCGGCGGATTCCCAGCACCGGTGCGGAGACCGCGATCGCGTTCGGGGTGGGAACGGGTCCCCGGCTGTGCCGTTCCGTCACGGCGGGGTGACCGGGCGGCACGCTCACGGCGCTCCGTCGGAGACCGGGAGCTCGAGCAGCGCGCGGACGCCGCCGTCCGGCGCGGCCTCCAGGCTCAGCGTGCCGCCGTGCTCCTCGGCGATCCCCGCGCTGATCGCCAGCCCCAGCCCGCTTCCCTCCCCCACGTCCTTGGTGGTGAAGAAGGGCTCGAAGACCCGCGGGACCAGATGCGGGGGGATCCCCGGCCCGGAGTCCTCCACCACCACCCGCGCGGTGCCCGCCGCGCGGGCGAGCTCGATCCGGAGGACCCGCTCGCCCGCGTGGGAGCGCAGCGCCTGCACCGCGTTCAGGGCGACCCCGTAGAGCGCGTGCCGCAGCAGCATGTCGTCCCCGCGCACCGGCACCGCCTCCCGCGGAAGCGACACGCGCAGCTCGATGCCGGCGGCGTTCGCCTGCGGTCGGAGACCCTCGGCCACGGCTCCGACCACCGCGGCCAGGTCCGTCACCGCGTCCCCCGCGCCGTGGCGCCGCGCGACGTGCACCAGGTCGCGCACCAGGCGCACGATGCGCTCGACCTCCACCCCGATGGCCTCGGCGTGGCGCCTCACCTCCGGCGGGGCCGCCGCGCTCGCCTGGATGGCCTCGGCGCGGACGCTGATGACCCCCAGCGGCGACCCCAGCTCGTGCGCGACCCCGCCGGTCAGCCTTCCCAGGGCGGCGAAGAGCTCGGTGCTGCGGAGGCGCCGCTCCAGCGCGATCCGCTCCTCCGTCTCCCGGATCAGGCTCTCCTGCTTGCCGTCCAGCCGCTCCACCATCTCGTTGAACGCGTGGGCGAGCGCCCGCAGCTCGGTGGCCCCGCGGGGCACCTCGACCGCGTGCGGCAGCGCGGGGCCCCCGAGCCCGCGCACCCCCGCCATCACGCGCGCGAGCGGCGCCGTGAGCCACACGCGCACGACCACCAGGATGGCGACGGACGCGAGCACCGCGAGCGCGACGCTGGTGAGGAGGATCCGGCGGCGCGCGTCCGCGGTCGCACGGTCCATCACCGTGGTCCGGCGCGCGATCACGAGCGCCTCGGCGGGCCGCTGGAGCGGAAGGACGATCAGGCGAACGCGGCCGCCGCAGTCGGCCCAGACGTGCATCTCCGAGAGCTGCCCCCGTCGCGCGACCAGCGTGTCGACGCAGGCCAGCGAGTCGGCGGGGCCGCCGGCCAGGAGGCGGCCGGACGGGTCCAGGACCGCGCTGAGGGCCATGTCCGGGTCGCGCAGGATGCGCGCGAGCACGCGGTCGAGCGGGCCCGTCTGCCCGTTGCGGACGGCGCTGTTCGCCACGATCTGCATGGCGTGGGCGAGCGTCTCGGTCTCCCGCACCATGGCGTCGCCGATGGTCTGCTCGCGCTGGCGCAGGATGCTCACGCCGAAGAGCGTCATCACCAGCGCCACCGCGGCGCTCGAGCCCAGGACGAGTTGGTGCGCCAGGCGCATGGAGTGGGGTCCGTGTGGAGGCGCGGGGAGGCGTCGGTGGGAGGGCCGCGACCGAGGCCTCGGGTGGAGTACGGTGGGCTTCGCGGCGCCAGCGCGCAAGCGCGCCCTGGGCGCCCCCGGTGCCTACTCGGCGAACGCCCGGTCGGGAGCCGACGGCTCGCCCCCGGCCGGGACGGACAGGGATTCGTCCCACCCCGCCCCGCAGTCGCGGCACGCCCACGCCAGCCCCCTTCGCGACGCTCCACGCGCGGGTGCGCTCAGCCGCTGGACACGCCAGGTGGTTCGCTCGCTGCCGCACTCCGGGCAGACGACCGTCCGGTCGGGGGGCTTCGTCACGTTGGCTCCTTCGCGCGAGAACGGGAGGGCCATGTGGGCCGTGGGCGCCGGTGCTGCCGGGCAATTCACGGCCCGCCGGAGAATCCGCCGGCGACTCGCGTGAAAAGCGGCGGGGCGCCGCGCCGCGTCCGGATGGGTGATGGGGCCGACGCGACGGGCGGGAGTGCCGCGGCGTGCCACTGCGTCACGCGTTGTGCCGGATTGGCACGGCCCTCGCCGTGCCGCTGCGCGCGGACGACGGGGAGCGCGACGCTCGGCTGCGCCGCGGCGGCGCGGGCGCGGGGCGGACGCCCCGCGCCGGAAAGTGCGCCGCCCGTCTGGCCCGACAGGGGAGGCCGGCTCCTCCATCGAAGCGCTGCGGGAGCCCCTCGGAGGGAGCCGCCCCGCTCCGGCGGGGCAGCCGGCGCGGGAGAGCGGACGATGTGCGGCCGGAGGGCTCGATCTTGCTACGTGGATTCGCGGGACCACTCCGCCGCAGGTGGCGAGGGCGCGTCCGCGCACTCCGCGACCGCGGAGGCGGGCTTCAGCCCCGGCCGATGCGGCGGGGGACCGACCGTGCCGATCCCCCGTGGCGGGGGAAGGGCCCGGTCTCTCTTCTTCATCGCTCCACAGCTTCGGAAGCGCGCGTGGCGAACGACGACAACCTGAAGGAAGCACAGGGCTTCATCTCGGAGTACATCCGCTCCGCGGAGCAGCTCGAGGTGCTGCTGCTGCTGCGGTCCGAGCCGGACCGCGACTTCACCGCGGCCGAGGTGAGCCAGCGCGTGTACACGGTCCCCGCCGCGGCCCTGCTGCGGCTGGACGAGCTCGCCACTGCGGGGCTGCTGTCCACGAACGGCGCCGGGGACCCGCGCTACCGCTACGCCCCGTCCTCCCCGGCGCTCGCGCGCCGCGTGGACGCGCTCGCGGAGGCGTACCGCACGGACCGGGTCGCGGTGGTCCGCCTGATCTTCGAGCAGCCCAAGGATCCCGTCCGCAGCCTGGCGGACGCTTTTCTCATCCGCCGTCCGGGAACGTGAATGGCGACGATCGTCTACGCGCTCTGCGCCCTCACGAGCCTTCTCTGCGCCGGGCTGCTCGTGCGCGGGTACCTGCAGACCGGCGCCCGGCTCCTGCTGTGGGCGTCGCTCTGCTTCACCGGGCTCGCCCTCAACAACGTGCTGCTGTTCGTGGACCTGCGGGTCGTGCCGAGCATCGACCTGTCGGTCTGGCGGTCGCTCCCCGCGCTCGCGGGCGTGGTCGCGCTGATCTACGGCCTGGTCTGGGACGCCCGATGATGGCCGCGACGCCGAAGTTCCGACTCCGGGTGGAAGGGGAGGCGCGATGACGGGGCTCGTCTCGGGCGCGCTGGCCATGGGGTACCTGATCGCCGCGCTCTTCTTCCTGAGGTTCTGGCGGGAGGGCCGCGACCGGCTCTTCCTGCTGTTCTCCGTCGCGTTCGGACTGCTCGTGGTGCAGCGCGTGGCGCTGACCGCGGTGGGGGACAACCCGCAGGCCGCGCTCCCGCTCTACGTCCTGCGCCTGGTGGCCTTCCTGGTCATCCTGGGCGCAATCGTGGACAAGAACCGAGCGGACGGACGCTGAGAGGGGCATCGGCGTGGAACGCGCCGCCGCGGGGGCGGGGTCCGGCTGGCGAGGGCTCCCGCGGGGCGCGTGGAAGGGAGGAGCGGTGGGGCGACTGATCCTGGTCTCCAACCGGCTGCCGGTGACGGTGGCCACGGCGGGGGGCCGAGTGTCCGTGGAGCGGAGCGTGGGCGGCCTGGCCACGGCGCTCCGGAAGCCGCACGAGCGTACGGCCGGGCTGTGGGTGGGCTGGCCGGGGCCCTGCGAAGGGCTGGACGCGGCGTCCCTGGCCGCGCTGGAGCAGCGCCTCGCCGGGATGGGGGCGGTCCCGGTCCACCTCAGCGCGGTCGAGGTGGAGCGGTACTACGGCGCGCTCTCCAACGGCGTGCTCTGGCCGCTCTTCCACTACGTCACGGGCGTTCTGCCCATGCGCGTGGAAGGGTGGGACGAGTACCGGGCTGTGAACGAGAGGTTCGCGGACGCGGTGGCGGAGCGGTACCGTCCCGGCGACGTGGTCTGGGTTCACGACTACCAGCTCATGCTGGTCCCGTCGATCCTGCGCGCCCGGCTTCCCGCGGCGCGGATCGGCTTCTTCCTGCACATCCCCTTCCCCTCGTCCGAGATCTTCGCGACGCTCCCATTCCGCGAGGAGCTGCTCGAGGGGATGCTCGGGTCCGACGTGATCGGCTTCCACACGGCTTCGTACCAGCGGCACTTCGAGTCTTCCGTCCAGGTCATCCTCCGGCGGACGGTCTCGGGGGGCGAGGTCCGCACCGGCGGCCGGACCTCGCGCCTGGGCGTGTTCCCGATCGGGGTGGACGCGGAGGGCTTCGCGGCCCGCGCCGGGACGCCCGCGGTGGAGGAGGAGGCACGGAAGCTCCGCGGCGGCGGCGAGGTCCGGATCTTGGTGGGGATCGACCGGCTGGACTACACCAAGGGAATCCCCCGCCGGCTCCTGGCCTACGAGGAGCTGCTGACGCGCAGGCCCGAGTGGCAGGGCCGCGTCCGCCTGATCCAGGTGGCGGTGCCGTCGCGGATCGACGTGCACGCCTACGGCGCGTTCCGGCAGGAGGTGGACTCGCTCGTGGGCAGGATCAACGGCGCCTTCGGCACGGCCCACTGGACGCCGGTGCACTACCTCTACCGCGGCATCACCGACGACGAGATCGCCGCGCTCTACCGCGCGGCGGACGTGATGCTGGTGACGCCGGTGCGGGACGGGATGAACCTGGTGGCCAAGGAGTTCGTGGCCACGCGCACCGACGGGGACGGGGTGCTGGTGCTGAGCGAGTTCGCCGGCGCGGCCGCCCAGCTCGGCGACGCCGTGCTGGTGAACCCGTACGACATCCCGGGCTCCGCCGAGCGGTACCACCAGGCGCTGACGATGCCGGCCGAGGAGAGGACCGAGCGCATGCGGGCGCTCCGCGGATCGGTGTTCGGCTTCGACGTCCACCGCTGGATCGACCTGTTCCTCGCCACGCTCGCGGACGCGGAGTCCCCCACCGGCACGCCGCCGGCGGGGTAGATCGCCGCAGAGGCGCGGCGCCGCCGGCGGCGCCGCCGCGAGCCCGCCCCACCGACCGTGACCCCGCCGTGGGCTCGACGCCCGAGGCGCCAGAACGAAGACCCCCGCGCCGCTGCACTGCAGCGACCGCGGGGGCTTTTTCGTACGCACCAGGCCGAAATCGAATCAGCGCTGCTTCGACAGCCTCAGAACCGGACCGGGGTCGGGTCCCCCGGCTGGACCGGCGTGGGATCGTGGGGCTGAAGGGGCTCGGAGCCGGGCGACGGCTCCGGCGGCCCGCCGGGAGGCTGCGGCGCGGGCGTGGGATTCGTCGTGGGATCGGGGTGGTGGTCCCCCCCGGAATCCAGCGTGGCTGCCGTGTCCGGGCGCTCCTGCAACATGGACGTCCTGGTGCTCGGGTGGAAGAACCCCTCGCCCACAGCCGGCGGGTCGAGGTCCGCCGCGTCGTCCCCCGCATCCCTGTCGGCGGTACTCTAGCGGCGGAGGCCGCTCAGGGCGAGGAGCGTGGCGTGCGACTGCCGATCTCCCCGAGCACGAACCGCACCGCTGAGGCGCCGATCGAAGCTCCCGCCCCCATTTTCGCTTGCAGAGCACGGGGTCTTCGTGGCCCGCGATCGGAACAACGCGCTGGCCCGCGACCTCGTGAGCCGCACGAGCGTAAATCGCCAAAGCGACTGGAACGCCACGGGGTTCGCCGGCAAACACGAAAAATCCCGTGACTGCTGCAAGTGCAGCCGTCACGGGGATTTCCGACCAACGCGCCAGGCTGGACTCGAACCAGCGACCTACGGCTTAGAAGGCCGTTGCTCTATCCAGCTGAGCTACTGGCGCCGGACGTTCCCGCAGTCGGGGCGCTCGGATTCGAACCGAGGACCTCCTGCTCCCAAAGCAGGCGCGCTAACCGGGCTGCGCCACGCCCCGAGGGAGCGGTCAAAGCTACCCGCCACCATACGTTCCGTCAACCCGAGGTTCCCAGGCGGGCCCCCGCCGCGCGCATCGCGCGTCCGCGGTGGCTCAGCGCGTTCTTCCGCGCCGGGTCCAGCTCCCCGAACGTCCGTCCCTCCGCCGGCAGGAAGAAGAGCGGATCGTAGCCGAAGCCGCCCTCCCCCCGCGGCGTGTCCAGGATCACGCCCTGGCACTCGCCGCGGAAGGTGCGCTCCCCCACGCCCGGTCCGGCGAGGGCGGCCACGCAGACGTAGCGCGCGGTCCGCTCCTCCTCCTGGACCCCGGAGAGCCGGTCGAGGAGGTGGCGATTGTTGGCGTCGTCCTGCGCGCGGCCGCGGAGCGGCGGGCCGGGTGCGAAGCGCCGGGAGCGGACGCCGGGGGCGCCGCCGAGCGCATCGACCGCGAGCCCGGAGTCGTCGGCGAGCACCAGCCCGCCGGCGCGCGCCGCGAACCAGCGGGCCTTGGCGAGCGCGTTCTCCTCGAAGGTGTCGAACGCCTCGATACCCTCCTCCTCCGCCGTCTCGCCGACCCCCGCCTCATCCAGGCCGAGGACATCGATCGAGGGCCAGGCCGCCAGGACCTGGCGGATCTCGCGCAGCTTGTCGGCGCTGCGGGTGGCGACGACCAGCCGCGGGGTCACGCCACGGCGGCGCGCTGGGCGGCGACCAGGCCGCGGATGCAGGCGCTGGACATCTCCACCAGCTCCGTGAGCTGCGCGGGGGAGAACGGGGTGCGCTCGCCGGTCCCCTGCACCTCGATGATCCCGCCGTCCTCGCGCGCCACCACGTTCAGGTCCACGTCCGCCGTGGAGTCCTCGGAGTAGTCGAGGTCCAGGACGAGCCGGCCACCCACCACGCCCGCGCTCACCGCGGCCACGAACCCGCCGAAGGCCGAGGGGCGCCCGCCGGCCTGCTTCGCGGCCCAGAGGCAGGCGTCGTGGAGCGCCACGGCACCGCCGGTGATCGACGCCGTGCGCGTGCCGCCGTCGGCGTGCAGGACGTCGCAGTCCACCGTGACCTGCCACTCCCCCAGCGCGCGCATGTCCACGCACGCCCGCAGCGACCGGCCGATCAGGCGCTGGATCTCCTGCGTGCGCCCGCCCACCTGGCGGCGCTCGCGCTCGTTGCGCGTGTTGGTGGCGCGCGGGAGCATGGAGTACTCGGCGGTGACCCACCCCTCGCCCCTGCCCTTCTTCCAGGGGGGCAGGCGGTTCTCCACCGAGGCGGTGCAGAGCACCCTGGTCTTCCCCAGCGAGACCAGGCAGGAGCCCTCCGCGTGCTCGGCGACGCCTCGCTCCAGCTTGAGCGGGCGCGCCTCGCCGGGACCGCGGCCGTACGAGCGTTCGGGATGGTCGGTCATCGGTCTCGCGCCTCCCGGGCGCGTTCCAGGATGGAGGTGGTGGAGCGCCCCGGCACCAGCGGCGCGATGACGACTTCCCCGCCCGCCGCGCGCACCTCGGCGCCCCCCACGACCGTCTCGGGGGTGTAGTCGCCCCCCTTCACCAGCACGTCGGGGAGCAGGGCGGCGATCAGCTCGCGCGGGGTGTCCTGCCCGAAGAGGACCACGGCGTCCACCGCCGCCAGCGCGGCCAGGACGATCGCGCGGTCCTCCTCCGGGTTCACCGGGCGGCCCGGGCCCTTGAGCCGGCGAACGGAGTCGTCGCGGTTCACACCCACGACCAGCGCGTCGCCCAGGGCGCGGGCGGCGGAGAGGTACTCCACGTGGCCGCGGTGCAGCACGTCGAAGCACCCGTTGGTGAAGACGAGGCGCCCCGCGCGCGGCCGACGGTAGCGGGCCAGCAGGGCGTCCAGGTGCAGGACCTTGTCGGCGGGGTCGATCACGGCCGCCTCACGGCGCCGGGGCGGAGGGCGCCACGGCGGACGCGGCGCGGATGGAGTCCAGCAGCCCGCCCGCGCCCGCCTCCAGCAGGTCGTCGGCCAGACGGCGGCCCAGCGACTCGGCCTCCTCCACCCGCCCCGCCTCCTCGGCGCGCAGGATCGTCCCGCCGTCGATCCCCGCGACCAGGCCGTGGAGGGTCAGGATCTCGCCCTCCACCGTCCCCAGCGCCCCGATCGGCACCTGGCACCCGCCCTCCAGGGCGGAGAGGAAGGCGCGCTCCGCCGTGGTCGCCGCGGCGGTCGGCAGGTGGTGGAGGGGACGGAGGAGGGCGCGCGTCTCCGCGTCGTCCGCCCTGCAGACGACGGCCAGGGCCCCCTGCCCCACCGCGGGCAGGAAGACGCGCGGGTCCAGGTACTCGGAGACGCGCTCCGCCCAGCCCAGGCGCAGGACGCCGGCGGCCGCCAGGACGATGGCGTGGTAGTCGCCCGCGTCCAGCCGCGCCAGGCGGGTGTTCAGGTTGCCGCGCAGGTCCACCACGTCCAGGTCCGGCCGGGTCGCGCCGAGCTGCGAGCGGCGGCGGAGGGACGACGTCCCCACCCGAGCGCCGGCGGGCAGGCCCGCCAGCGTAGCGCCGGGCTCGCGCGCCAGCAGCACGTCGCGCGGGTCGGCGCGCTCGGTGACCGCGGCCAGGACCAGGCCCTCCGGCAGCCGGGTCGGCACGTCCTTGAGCGAGTGGACGGCCAGGTCCGCGTCCCCGCGCTGGAGCGCCTCGTCCAGCTCCTTGGTGAAGAGCCCCTTGTCCCCGATCTTCGCCAGCGGCACGTCCTGGATGCGGTCGCCGGTGGTGCGGACCACCCCGATCTCGACCCGCACCGAGGGATCGGCGGTGCGCAGGGCGGACTCCACCGCGCGGGACTGCCAGAGGGCCAGCTCGCTCCCGCGCGAGGCGATGCGGAGGGTTCGGCTCACCACTGCGACTGCGCGCCCTGCGTGACCTTCTCCACTAGCAGCTTCACGGCGCGCGTGCGGCCGTCCTGCGGCTGCTCGCGGTTCGGGTTGTACTCGCCCTGCACGGAGAGCGAGCCCGGCTTCCAGAGCACCCGGTCCTGCTTCAGGTCGTAGATCTCGGCCTCGAACGCGATGCGGATCTGCGAGGCGAGCACGTCCACGCGACCCTCCTGGCCCGGCCGCGCGTTGGCGGGCACGTCGTCGTACGCGGTGATGCGGCCGCGGACGATGGCGTCCGCCGTGGCCTGCGGGGCGAGGCGCACGCCGAGCGTGCGGGGAAGCTCGTTCTGGAGCGCGCGCTGCACCTCGGTGCTCAGCCCGTACGGGGTCTGGTCGTCGAACGCGTCGATGTACACGGTGCGCACGTGCGCGGGGAGCCCCCCTCCCGTGAAGGAGTAGAAGCACCCCGCCAGGGGAAGCGCGACCAGCGCGAGCAGGCTAGCGAGCCGTGCCCGGCGGGGTCCAGGTCTCTTCGGGGAACGATGCGACATCGGTCGTGGCTTCCAGCGTGAGGACCAGGGTCCGGTAGGCCGCCCAGTCGCGGTATTCGGCGCGCTCCACCTGGCCGTCGGCGCGGCGGCGGAGCTCCAGCGTCTCGCGGTTCCCGCCGCGCTCCAGGCGGCGGACGCCCAGCAGCCGCCCCCCGCGCGAGCGGAACTCCAGCGTGCCCTCGCCTTCCAGCGTGTAGCGAAGCGTGACCGTGGAGTCGTTCGCCGTCGTCGCCGACTGCAGCCGCGCCGCCGACGGCGGGCGGAAGACGCCCAGCGCGCCCCAGAGCAGCGCCGGCGAGGGAAGGCGGAAGCGCTCCTCCACCGCGGCGGGGATGCGGGGCGTCTCGTCGACCAGCGCCGCCGCCAGGTACGTCTCGCCGCGCGGGCCGAACAGGTCCAGGCGGATGCGGTCCGTGGGGCGGAAGCGGACCACGCCCCGCCCGCGCAGCTTGGCGCCCGCCTCGTCCAGCTCCCACCCGAAGGTGGCCTGGCGGGCGGAGGAGGGCGTCGTCGCCCTCCGCAGGTCCGACGCCAGGGCCTCCGCCGCGGCGGGATCGGGCGCCGGGGTCCCCGCGGGGGGGGCGGCGGCGGCGCCCGCGCATCCGCCCATCCCGGCGGAGAGGAGGAAGGCCAGCAGGGGAAGGATGGCTCGGTTCCGGCGGTTCATCGCACCTCGCGCACGCGTTCGATCCGGTCGCCGGGAAGGACCCGGTCGACGACGTCCAGCCCGCGCACCACCCGCCCGAATACGGTGTAGGTCCCGTCCAGGTGGGGCTGCGCGGAGTGGGTGACGAACCACTGGCTCCCTCCGGTGTCGGGTCCGGAGAGCGCCATCCCCAGCGTCCCCCGGTCGTAGAGGTGCCGGTTCAGCTCGTCGCGGATGGCATACCCCGGACCGCCCGAAGTGTCCCCGCGCGGGTCGCCGCCCTGGATCACGAAGTTGGGCACCACGCGCGGCCACTCCTGCCCGTCGAAGAACCCCGCGCGCGCCAGCCGCAGGAAGCTCTCCACCGTCAGCGGGGCGTCGTCGGCGAACAGCTCCAGCTCGATCTCCCCGCCCGCCGTGGTGATGACGACGTGCGGCCGCGGCCGGGCCCCGCTCTCCCGCACCAGGCGCGCGTAGTCCTCCGTCCCGCGCCCCGTCTCGATCGGCCCGGCCCTCCCCCAGGGCGCGGCGGCGGTGTCGCCGAACGTCGTCGCCGCGCGGAGCCGGACCAGCGGGTCGGCCGCACGCGGGAAGCGGGTGAAGAAGGCGCGCGCCGGGTCCGCCCCGCCCTTCCGCAGCGCCGCCATGGCGTCCAGCGCCGCGAGCGCCGCGTCGTTCAGCGTGTCCCGCTGCGCGCGCTCGTAGGCGTCGAGCAGGAGCGGCAGCGTGGACGCGTCCGCGAGCGCGGTGAGGCCGGCGAGGGCGTTGGTGCGCACCATCACGTCGCGCGCGCCCAGCGACTCCACGAGGAGGCCGCGCAGCGGCGCGACGGCGCTGTCTCCCGCGGCGGCTACGGCGGCCTCCAGCGCGGCGGCTCCCACGCGCGGGTCCCGGTCCCGCGCCAGCGTCTCCAGCAGCGGCCGTCCCGCCGTGCCCAGCTTCGCGACGCCCCTCGCAGCCGCGGCCCGCGCCCTCCACCCCGGCTCCGCCGCCATCCTCCCCGCCGCGGCGAGCGCGTCCGCGGCCGCAACGTCCGCCAGGGAGACGATGGCGGCGTGGCGGATGGTGATGGTGCGCGCCGGGTCGAGCGCGGCGTCGCGCAGCGTTCCCGCCGCCGATGCCGCCGGCCGCCCGATGCGGCCCAGCGACTCCGCCGCGGTGATGGCGACGTACGGCTCCCCCGAACGCAGGGCCGCGGCGAGCGTGTCCGCTGCCTCCGCGAACGTGCCCAGCGAGCGGACGGCGTTCACGCGGACGTTGGTGTCGGCGTCGCGCGCCGCGGCGTAGAGCAGCGGAACGGAGACGGTGTAGCGGATCCCGGCGGAGTCCGACGTGGCCTTCGTCAGCGCGCGGGCCGCGAGGGCGCGCACCCGCGCGTCGGGCTCGGCGTCCGGCAGCAGGTGCGCGTGCAGGGCGCGGGTCCCCTCCCC
This sequence comes from Longimicrobiaceae bacterium, assembly GCA_030146875.1. Lineage (GTDB taxonomy): Bacteria > Gemmatimonadota > Gemmatimonadetes > Longimicrobiales > Longimicrobiaceae > JASLAX01. The sequence continues at coordinate 3,371 of JASLAX010000188.1, read as the reverse complement.
GCTCGCCCGACGGGAGAGCGAGTACGCGGCCCGCCAGCGGACCTCGGGGTCGGGCGAGGAGAGCCAGCGCGCGACGGGCGGGATCCCCGCGGGCCGCGGCATCCGCCACGCGGCCAGCAGCGCCGGGCCGAGCGCGCGGACGTCCGTCCCCGCCGGGGCCGAGGCCAGGAAGCCCTCGACCGCCGCCCGCGCCGCCGTCGTCCGCAGCTTGCCGAGCGCGTAGGCGGCCTCGCCGACGACCGTGGGGGCGGAAGCCGCCCGTGTCGCGTCCATCCACGGCGCCAGCGCCGCCACGGCCGCCGAGTCCCCGAGCTGCCCCAGCGCGAACGCGGCGGAGGCGGCGACGGCGGTGTCCGCGTCGCCCAGCAGCCGCTCCAGCAGCAACCTTGCGCGGGGGTCGCGGATGCGGCCCAGCGCCAGGGCGGTGCGGCGGCGGGTGTCCGGCGACGCCGACGCGGCCGAGGCGTCCATGACCACGGGATCGTGCTCGCGGCGGTCCTCCAGGCGCAGCAGGACGGCCGCGGCCTGCACCTCCGAATCGCTCGGTACGGAGGCGGACGGCGGGCCGGCGGATGGGCGTCCCCCCGTGCCGGCGCAGGCGGCGAGAGCGAGGGCGGCGAGGGTGATGGCTGCGGTGCGGGCGAGCGTCACGGGGTCTCCGCTCCGGCGTTCAGGGCCTGTCGAAAGGCCGCGACCAGGTCCCCGGGAAGGGTGCGGGTGCGCCCCTCCGGGGTGATGGCGATCAGCCCGATTCGCGCGGTGGCCAGACGGGTGGCCTTCTCCCCGTCCTGACGCGAGATGACGTATCCGAAGGTGACGGCGCGGGAGCGCACCTCCTCGAGCGTGGTCTCCACCCGCACCCGGTCGTCGTAGCGCGCGCCCACGTGGTAGCGCACGTTGCAGTCGGAGACGGCCAGCAGCAGGCCCTCGTCCTCCAGCTCCGCGTACGGCTTCCAGAGCCGGCGGATCAGCTCCGTGCGCCCGATGTCGCACCACACCAGGTAGTGGGCGTGGTACACCACGCCCATCCGGTCCACCTCGGGGTAGCGGACGCGGACGTCCACGGTGCAGCTCGGAGCGGGCATGCCGGCCAGGACGTCGGGTGCCGGGAGGCGCCCGGCGCGCCGCCCGGGAAGGGCCGCGAGAGCGGGAGAATACCCGCCGGGGACCGGGCACGTCAACCGGCCGCGGGGATTGTCGACCGGGCGGGCGCCCCGTAGCTTCCGCGCCCTATGCCCAAGCCAGCCATCGTCGTGTCCGACGTCCACCTGGGCGCCGTGCCCCGCGCCACCGAGCGCGCCTTCCGCGAGTTCCTGGACTTCGCGGCCGGGAACGCGTCCGAGCTGGTGGTGAACGGGGACCTGTTCGACTTCTGGTTCGAGTACCGCACCGTCGTCCTCCGCGAGCACTATCGCGTGGTCGCGCGCCTGGCCGATGTGGTGGAGGCCGGGCTGCCCGTCACCTTCATCGGCGGGAACCACGACGCGTGGACGGGGGACTTCTTGGAGGAGGAGGTGGGCATCCGCGTGCTCCGGGGGCCGGTGGAGACGACGGTGGCCGGACGGAAGGCCCTCGTCGCGCACGGCGACGGCCTGGGGAAGGGCGACCTGAAGTACCGCGCCCTCCGCGCCGTCATCCGCCACCCCGTCTCCATCCGCGCCTTCCGCGCGCTGCACCCCGACTTCGGGATGCGCATGGCGATGCTGGCGTCCACCACCGAGCACAAGGCGGACACCGGGGACGCGGCCGCCCGCGGGCGCGCGCGGTTCATCGAGGAGTGGGCGGCGGAGCAGCTCGGCGGGACGACGGACGTGGAGATGGTGCTCGCCGGCCACGCGCACGTCCCCTCCGTCTCCGAGGTCGCGCCGGGGCGCTTCTACGCGAACTCCGGTGACTGGATCCGGCACTTCACGTACCTGGTCGTGCATCCTGAGCCCGGGACGCCGCCGGAGCTGCGGAGATGGCCGGTGAAGGGGGAGTAGCGGGAGGAGAGCGGGGGGGGGGGGACCCGGGAACGGAACGGAGGCGTCGTTCGCCGCGGTGGAGAGGACGCCGGTCTCCAGGACGGGGCGGCGGGTCGGGCCGGAAGCAGGGCAGTGCCCGAGGGTGACTTCGCGTAGCTTTGCAGCGACTTCTTCAGTCGCCGGCAACGAGTGCCGCGCGCACCGTTCTCCGCTCCGGCCCGCCCCTCTACACCTCGACGTGCCTCACCGGCAGCTCGGAGCCCCAGAGCCGGGCGACGACGGGCGCGACCTCGGCCGGGGCGCCGGTGGTGCAGAATTCGATGCCCCCCTCGCCCTCCTCGGTGGCGTCCCCCATCTCCTCCAGCACGCGCCGGGTGCGCCGGGCGATCGCCTCGCCGCTGTCGAGGAGGGTGACGTCCGGTCCCAGGGCGCGGGCGATGGGCTCGCGGACGAACGGGTAGTGCGTGCAGCCCAGGACCACGGTGTCGACGCCCGCGGCGCGCAGGGGGCCGGTCAGGTCGTCCAAGGTGCGCGCGAGAAGCTCGTCGTCGGAGTGGCCGTCCTCGATCAGGTCCACCAGGCCGGGGCACGGCTGGGGGAGCACCTGCACCCCGTCGGCGTAGGTGCGGACCAGGCGGGCGAAGCGCTCGGAGCGCAGGGTGCCGGAGGTGGCCATCACCCCCACGCGGCGGTTGCGCGTGGCGGCCACGGCGGGCTTCACGGCGGGCTCCAGGCCGATCACGGGAATGCTCAGGTGCTCGCGGAGCGCCTCCAGGGCGGCGGCTGATGCGGTGTTGCAGGCCACGACCAGCACGCGCACCCCCTGGTCCTGCAGCCATCGCCCGCAGGCCACCGTCCTCTCCCGCACCACCTCCTCCTCCCGGTCACCGTACGGGCACCACGCCGTGTCGGCCAGGAACAGGAGGCGTTCCGCGGGCAGGGCGTCGCGGACCTGGCGGGCCACGCTCAGCCCGCCGACCCCGGAGTCGAACACCCCGACCGGGGCGCGGGTCACGGCCGCCGGCCGACGGGAACGTTGAGCTGCATCTGCACGCCCCCGCCGGGTCCCGGCGCGGCGCGCACGTGCTCGTCGAAGTCGGCGAGCTGGGCGGTCACGAAGGCGTCCGCGCCGGAGAAGAACATCCAGAAGACGGCCAGGGTGATCCAGTCCTCCCGCTGCGCCTTGCGGGCGCGCACCAGGCCCGTCGTCTGCCCCTCCTCCAGCTCGCCCGCCGCGCGCAGGGCGCGCTCGCGGGCGCGGGCCTCGTCCAGCCGCGTCCACGACTTGTAGACCATGAACAGGCTCCCCGCCTCCAGGGCGAAGTAGAACCCGCCCCGCCCCGCCGCCCCCAGCTCGGACTGCCCCCACCCGGGGACGATCACCGAGCGGATGAAGGCGCCCTTGGG
>JASLAX010000143.1 GCA_030146875.1 Longimicrobiaceae bacterium | reverse complement strand
CCCGCGCGCGGCGGCGCCGGGAGGGCTCGGGGTGCGCCAGGCGGAAGCGCGTCCAGGTGAGGGCGAGCATCCCGACGGCGAGCGCGACCCAGAGCGCCCGGTTCCAGAGCAGCATCCCGCTCGGCCCCACCGCCCGCGCGTTCTGCTCCGCGCGCGTCCACCCCTTCGTGACCGCCTCCAGCGCCACCGAGCCAGGCGGATCGAGCAGCGCCAGCAGGGGCGAGGTCTCCCCCACGCTCAGGTTGGCGATGGTCAGGTAGCCGGCGAGCAGGCCCAGCGCGCCCAGGTAGCCGGGGAGGCTCCGCCGGGTCAGGGTCGTGATGCCGAACATCACCGCGGCGTTCACCAGCAGGTTGGGGAGCAGGATGACCAGGTACGGCAGCAGGTAGGTGCCCGCGCGGAAGGGCCCCAGCTCGTCGGGCCCCACGCCGGGCAGCCGCGTGGCCAGGAGCAGCCCGGCGGGAACGGCGAGCAGCAGCGCCGCGTTCACCAGCAGCGCGCCCAGGAAGCGCCCGCCCAGGTACTCGCCCTCCGTCAGCGGGGTGGTGTGGAAGAGCGGCTCCATCCGCGCGCGCACGTCGCGGTGGCCCGCCTCCACGAAGAGCGCCGCGGTGACCAGCGTGCCCAGCATCCCCACGAAGAGCGTGAAGCCGGCGACCTTCACCGGCGCGTTGAAGTGGGTGCCGACCGCGGGGTCCGCGCTCCCCACCAGCAGCAGCGTGGCGCCCAGCAGCAGGGCCAGGTAGAGCCAGGTGGAGGGCTGCCGGAGCTGCCGCCCCACCTCGTAGCGGAAGACCTCGCGCAGCCTCATGCCGCCACCTCCGCACGGGGCCGCGCCGCGCGCCGGCCCATGTGCCCGGCCATGGCGCTGAAGTACACGTCCTCCAGGTCCGGCTCCACCGGCGCGAACCCCTCGCCCGGGGCGGACTCGGCGTAGACGTGCACCACCGTGCGCCCGGCCAGCAGCTTGGTGGAGATCACCCGGTGCGCGCCCTCCACCCCCGCCAGCTCCTCGCGGGCGACCGTGCGGCGCCAGATCCGCCCGCGCAGCTCCTCCACCGAGCGCAGGGGCTCCGCCTCCAGCAGGATCTCGCCGCGGTCGATGATGGCCATGCGGCTGCACAGCTCGGAGACGTCCTCCACGATGTGCGTGGAGAGGATCACCACCGCGTTCCGCCCCAGGTCCGAGAGCAGGTTCAGGAAGCGGACGCGCTCCGCCGGGTCCAGCCCGGCGGTGGGCTCGTCCACGATCACCAGCCGCGGGTCGCCCAGCAGCGCCACCGCGATCCCGAAGCGCTGGCGCATCCCCCCGGAGAAGCCGCCCAGCCGCTGCTTCCGCACCTCCCACAGGTTGGTCTGCCGCAGCAGCGCCTCCACCACCTCCCGCCGCGGACCCCGCTGGGTGATGCCCTCCAGTACCGCGAAGTGCTCCAGCAGCCGCTCCGCGCTCTCGCGCGGGTACACGCCGAACTCCTGCGGCAGGTAGCCCAGCGTCCGCCGCAGCTCGTCCTTGCGGGCGACCACGTCGATGTCGCCCAGGCGGATGCTCCCCGCGTCGGGCTCCTGCAGCGTCGCCAGGGTGCGCATCAGCGTCGACTTCCCCGCGCCGTTGGGCCCCAGCAGGCCGTACATGCCCAGGGGGATGGTCAGCGTCACGTCCTTCAGCGCGTGCACGCCGTTGGCGTACGTCTTGGAGAGGTTCCGGATCTGCAGCTCCATGGTGCACCCGCGGGGATGGGGACGAGGCTCGGCCCCGCCGTCCCCGGATCGAGGACGGCTGAGGAGGATTCGTGGGATGTGTGGGATGGCGTCAGCGCCGGCGGCGCTCGCGGTGCCGGAGGGTGGCGGCCCAGAGGGAGGCCAGGCCGGCGGAGGTCCAGAGCAGCGTGGCGACGGCCCAGCGGCCCACGTCGGGCAGGTCCCGCCACACCATCACCGTCTCGCCGGGGGAGAGGGCGGTGCGGAAGCCCATCACCTCCGTCCGGCCGGTGAGCAGCGTCATGAGCCCGTGCTGCCCGTAGACCAGCGCCGAAACCGCGCGGGAGGGCGCCAGGACCAGCCACCGGGAGCCCGTCAGCTCCCCGGCCACGGAGACCCCCGCCACGAGCAGGAAGACGCCGGCGGCGACCGCCACGATCCGCCGGGCGGTGCTCCCCAGCGCCAGCGCGCTGGCGAGCAGGTAGGTCGCCGTGGCGGAGGTGAAGGGGACCAGCCACAGCACGGGCTCGGGCGTCCAGCGGAACGTGCGCACGGGCACCCCCGCCCGGACGTCGGCATCCGGGGGGAGGGGCGACGTCAGCACGTGGAGCGTCTCCGGGGCCAGGATCCCCCCGCCCGAGAGCAGCGCCAGCGCCAGCAGCCCCAGGACCAGCACGGCCACGCCGGCCATGAGCCACACCCACCCCGCGGCGACGCGGGCGAGCGCGTGGCGGCGGCGGTCCACCGGCAGGGTCCAGAGCAGGCCCGCCGCGGAGCGCGCTTCGCCGCGCCACACGCCCAGCGGCAGCAGCAGCCCCACGAACGCGGGGAGGACCCACTGCTGCGGGCGGAAGGGGAGCGCCTCGCCGTCCTGCAGCACGTCGATCGCGGCCAGGAGCAGGGCGACGGCGCCCACCGCCACCGCCGCGGCGGCCGGGCCGCGGATGGAGAGGCCGACGGCGCGGACCTGCTCCAGGAGCACGTCGCGCCCGCGCGGGGTGGGATGAAGGCCGGGGCGCGTCATCGCGTCACCTCCCGCGAGAGAAGGGCGAGGGTGGCGTCCTCCAGCGCGAGCGACGTCACCTCGCGCACGGTGGCGCCGGAGAGGGCCAGGCGCTCCGTCACCTCGCGCTCCTCGCCCACCAGCGTCCACTGCGCCTCGCGCCCGCCGCTGGAGCGGCGCGCCGCCGCCGGCGCGAGCCCGGGCGGCGCCTCCCACCCCTCCGGCACCTCCACGCGGTAGCGGCGCACGGTGCGCTGCAGCTCGTCGCGCGGCATCTGCGCGACCAGGCGTCCCCCGTTCAGCACGCCCACCTCGTCCGCCAGGCTCTCCACCTCGTGAACGTGGTGGGTGCAGATCACCACGGTGGTGGGGGTGTCGGCCAGGTGCTCGGCGAGCACGGCCAGGGTGCGGCCGCGGACCCGCGGGTCCAGGCCGTCGGTGGGCTCGTCCAGCAGCAGCAGGGCGGGGCGGTGGGCCAGCGCCAGCACGAGCTGCAGCGCCCGCCCCTCGCCCTTGGAGAGCGTCCCCGCCTTCCGCTCCGGCTTCAGCCCGAAGGCGCGGCGCAGGTGGTCGGCGTAGGCCGGGTCCCACGCCGGGTAGTACGCGGCCACGTGCCGCAGCAGGCGGCCGCAGGTCATCCACCCGTAGGCGTGGTCGTGCCCCTCGGGCACGTATCCCACCTGCGCGCGCACCCGCGGGCCCTCCGCCACGGTGTCCAGCCCCAGCACCCGGGCCGTGCCGGCGTCCGGCCGCTCCAGGTTCATCAGCAGGCGCAGCGTGGTGCTCTTCCCCGCGCCGTTGGCGCCCACCAGCACGTACACGGCCCCGTGGGGCACGCGCAGGTCCACGCCGTCCAGCGCCGTCTCCCCGCCGAAGCGCCTGGAGAGGCCGTGGGTCACGACGTCGAAGGCGTCGGCGTCGGTGTCGGTCGGGCGGCTCATTCCTCGTCTCCCTGGCGGGGGGCGGCCGCCCGGGCGGAGGGATCCCCCTCCTCCTCGGCCGCCACCTCCCGGATCGTGGTCACCAGCTCCTCCACCCCCAGCCCGTTGCGCCGCGCCTCCAGCAGCGCCCGCTTGGCCACCGCGCGGGCCAGGGCGCGGGTCTCGTCGCGGCCCGTGTGGGCGCCGGGGGAGACGAACGTCCCCTGGCCGCGCCGCACGTACACCACCCCCTCGCGCTCCAGCTCCCGGTACGCCTGCAGCACCGTGCGCGGGTTCACCACCAGCTCTGCCGCCAGCTCCCGCACCGACGGCAGCGGCTCCTCCGCCCGCAGCGCCCCGGTCACGAGCGCCCGCCGCACCTCGTCCATGATCTGGAGGTACAGGGGCCGCGCGTCCCTGGAATCGAGGTTGACCAGCATCCATGCTCCGTGTGGCGGTGGTGTACATGACTGCAACAGTACCACCGCACCGCGCCCGGGTCAAGGGTTCCGATCGGCGGGGGAGGGGTACGACGGCCGAGGACGGGTGCTACCGGGGGCGGCGGACGGCGCGATCGTCCTTCCAGCGCCACCAGAGCAGGCGCTCGGGGTCGGGATCGGGGGTGGAGGCGAAGTAGACGGCGCAGCGGAAGGTGTAGAGCATGCACCGGTCCACGTGCTGCCCCTGGTGCGCGCAGAGGCGCTCGTAGAGCGCCTGCGGGTCCGCGCCGCGCAGGTCCGAGACGGCGCGGATCCCCAGGTCCCACAGGTCCCCCGCCACGGCGGGACCCACCCCGGGGATCACGCGGAGCGCGCGGACCACGGCCGCGCGCTCCGCCGGGTGCGCCGTCATCCGTGCGCGCCCTCGGGCCCGTCCCGGTCGGGAACGTCGGCGTCCGGCACCGGCGCCATCCGCCGCAGCATGAGCCACCCCACCACGCCCGCCAGGATCGACGCGGTGAAGATCCCCACCTTCGCCTCGGCCTCCAGCCCCCCGCCGGGGAAGGCGAGCGCGGCCACGAAGAGCGACATGGTGAAGCCGATCCCGCCCAGCCAGCTCACCCCGTGCAGCGAGGTCCAGGTCACCCCGCGCGGCAGCGAGGCCATCCCCATCCGCACCGCCAGCCAGGAGAAGAAGGTGATGCCGAGGGGCTTCCCCAGCACCAGGCCGGCGATCACCCCCAGGGTGACCGGGTGGCCGAAGGCGGCCAGGGGGTCCGCCCCCAGCGAGACGCCCGCGTTGGCGAGCGCGAAGAGCGGGATGATGCCGAAGGCCACGATGTGGTGCAGCTCGTACTCGATCCGCTGCAGCGGAGCCTGCGCCTCGTCGCAGGCCTGCTCCAGCCTCTGCACGGCCCACTGCTGGCCCTTGTTGGTCAGCACGCCAGGGGCCTCGACTCCCGCCTGGTCGAACTCGTCGAGCAGGTAGCGGCCGCGCTCCAGGAACTCCAGCGTGTTGATGCGGGTGCGCGCGGGGATGGTCATGGCCAGCAGCACCCCCGCCACGGTGGCGTGCACCCCGGAGCGCAGGAACGCCGCCCACACCACCAGCCCGATGGCCAGGTACACGACCGGACGCCGCACGCCCAGGCGGTTCGCCAGCACGCACAGGCCCAGCAGGGCCATCCCCACCGCCAGGGCGGTCCAGTCGATGCCGGAGGTGTAGAAGACGGCGATCACCAGCACTGCCCCGATGTCGTCCACGATCGCCAGCGCGGTCAGGAACACCTTGAGCGACAGCGGCGTGCGCGGCCCCAGCAGGGCCAGCACGCCCAGGGCGAACGCGATGTCCGTGGCCATGGGGATCCCCCACCCCGACGCGCCCGGGCCGCTCGCGTTGAACACGGCGTAGATGGCGGCGGGCACCACCATCCCCCCCAGCGCCGCCGCGATGGGGAGCGTCGCCTTGCGCCGCGAGGCCAGCTCCCCCACCAGCACCTCGCGCTTGATCTCCAGCCCCACCAGGAAGAAGAACACGGCCATCAGGCCGTCGTTGATCCAGTGGTGCAGCGAGTAGGACACGCCCAGGCCGCCGATCCCCACCGACAGCTCCGTCTCCCACAGGTGGTGCCACGCCTCCGCCCAGGGGGAGTTGGCCATGAACAAGGCGACCAGCGCGCAGGCGATCAGCACGATCCCCCCCGCCGACTCCAGCTGCGCGAAGCGCTGGAACGGCGAGAGGATGCGGTCGATGGGCGCGCGGGGAAGCTCTTCGGTCGTGGTGGGGGCGATCGACATCGTCTCTCCGGTGCTCGGGGCGGGGCTCGGTCGGGCCTCGTTACCCGCGAGCCGCCCCGAAGTGCTGGTACTCTGCCTGTCCTCCCGCGATGCCGCTCAGGAGGAGTGGTCGTGGATGATGCGCCACCCGGCCGGGGTGCGCTGCAGCGTGAGCGAGAACAGCCCCGTCGCCGTCTCGCGTCCGCCCTCGCTCACCACGTAGCGGCCCACGGCCAGCGCGTGGTCGGCCCCCAGCATCCGCACGTCCACGTCGCGGAACGCCAGCGCGCCCGCGGGACGCCCGCCGCGCCAGTACGACTCGGCGTACATGGTCCGGATGGCGCCCTTCCCACGCACCAGCCCGGCGCGGCCCACGAAGGTCGACGCGTCGTGGTAGGGCACCAGGAACCCGTCCAGCGAGCCGCGGTTCCACTCCGCGGTGGACTCCTGCAGCACCGCCGTGACGGCGCGCGCGTCGTCCGCGGCCGACGTGGCGCGGCGCGCGTTCGTCGACACGCAGCCGGGGAGCAGGGCCAGCAGCAGCACGAACGGGAGTGCGGCCCGCGGGCGACAGGGGATCATGGCGCGCTCCGGGTGGTGGTCGCGGGGCAGCGGCCCGGGGAGGGCCGGCCGGAGCGGGGAAGGTAGCGCGTGGCGCCGCGGCGCGCACGCCCCGGAGCGGAGGGGCCGCCTACTGCGCGCCGTCGCGGGCGCCCCGCCGGGGGCGCGCCGCGTCGCCGGCCAGCAGCGGGTACGGGTTCACGTTCTCGCTCTCCCACCAGCGGGCGGGGTTGGCCAGCCGGCCCACGGAGAAGTGCAGGTGGTAGTTCCCCGCCCCGGCGTTCCCGGTGTCGCCCACGTACGCGATCACCTGCCCGCGCCACACCTCCTGGCCCTCCTTCAGCCCCGCCACGTAGCGCTGCAGGTGGGCGTAGTAGTACAGGGTGCGCCCGTCGCCACCCACCTGGTAGATGGTGATGCCGCCCGTGGCGCCGGTGCGCAGGCGCAGGATGCGTCCGTCCGCCGCGGCCACCACCGGCGTGCCGCGCGGGGCGCGGATGTCGATGGCGTGGTGCCGGCGGCCTCCGCCGCGGGGGTCCTCGTACGAGTCGCGGAGCTGGGCCGCCGCCACGCCGCGCACGGGAATGACGAGCGACGCGCCCGGGGCGACGGGCACGGTAGGCCGCAGGGGACCGCGCGGCTCGGGATCGGGGTCGGAGCCGAAGCAGGCCGTCAGCAGGAGGAGCGCGGCGAGCGCGGCGCCGGGGCGCGTGTGCCGGCTGGTGCGCATGGAGTGCCGTGGGAGGGATGCGGTGTGGGAACGAGCCCGCGGGAGCGGTACGCCGCCCGCGAAAGATAGTGCGGCCCCGGGATCCGCGCACCCCCGCTCCATCCCGTCCGACGTCCGACGTCCGACATCCCACGTCCGACGTCCGCCGTCTGGCGTCCACCGTCCGACGCCTCTCCACGCATCCTCCGCCGGACGCGGCGGCGGACGGATGCAGGCGGGGGACGCGGCCGGTATTTCGCTGCCGCTCCCGTCACGAGCGATCTCTCTCACCACCGCTCCTCCGGGTCGGGCGCGGGAGGCCCTGAAACGGATCGATCCTGCCGCCCCCGTCACAACCGCCCCGCGGGACGGCGCGATGGGGTATACATCCTTCCTCGGCCGACGCGCACGGGCGCTCCGCGGCCGGTCCCTCCCCCGACTCCCCGGGAGCGCGGATCCCACCGCCCTCCCACCCCCGGCACGCGAGCCCCGCTCCTCGTGCCCCATACTCCCCAGGAGGATTCCATCATGACCAAGGCCGAGATCGTCCGCGCCTGGAAGGACCCGAAGTTTCGCGCCTCCCTCTCCGAGGACCAGCTCGCCGCCCTGCCCGCGTCGCCCGTGGGCGGCAGCGTGACCGAGCTCACCGAGGACCAGCTCCAGAACGTCGGCGGCGGCGAGACCGGAACGGGGCTCATCCCGACCGTCTCGGGCGACTGCAATGGCGGCCTGAGCTGCTGGACCATCCTGAAGATCGCCGTGACCGTGGCCATCGCCGCGGTCTGAGCCGTACCGGTGGGGAGGCGGGTCAGCCCGCCTCCCCATCCCCCTCTCGAAGCCCGCGCGGTATCTTCCCTCCGGCCGCGCCGCGCCCCCCGCGCGGCCGCGGCCGGAGCGCTTTTGTCCCCGATCCCCTCCCATGACGCACCCCGACCCCGCCCCCCCGTCCGCTCCCGCCACCGACGCCGCGCCGCTGCCGCCGCGCGCCGCCTTCCTGCACGAGCGCACGCCCCCGGCGGCCGGCGCGCCGCTGGGGGCGGAGGCGCTGGACGAGGCGCGGGAGCGCGCGGAGAGGTGGCGCGTGGCGACCATGCTGGATCCCGACGCCTGGGAGCGGCGCCTGGCGTGGGCCGGTACGGACCCGGAGTCGCTGGTGCGCACGCTGGCGGCGGGGGACGCCCTGCCGCGCGACGGGGTGCGGGACGAGGAGTGGAGGGCCTTCGTCCGGGGGATGGCGGCCGGCGGCATTGCGGCGGAGCCGGTGCCTTCCGTGGGCGAGATGCAGCCCGGGCTTCCGGACGACGCGTTCCTGCCGATGGGCTCGTTCCTGCTCCCCTTCGTGCGCTTCGCGCTCCTCCGCATCCGCGCGCGGGGGATCGAGCCCTCGCCGCGGGTGCGGGCGGACCTGGCGTACTCGCTCTTCGAGCGGCTGAGCGCGCGCGCCATGCCGGTGCTTACGCTGGAGCTGAACGTCGCGCGGCTGATGGAGGAGCTGCCGGGCGACACCTCCGAGGCGCGCTTCCGCTTCTTCTCCGAGCGCCGCTACCGAGACCCCGAGACCTTCGCCGCCGCGCTGGACGAGTACGCCGTGCTGGCCCGGCTGCTGGCGGGGATGGCGGCGCGGGCGGGCGACGCGGCGGCGGAGCTGCTGGAGCGGCTGCGCGACGACCGCGCGGCCATCGCGGAGCGCTTCGCGGACGGCACGGACCCGGGCGAGGTGGTGGAGCTGCGGACCGGCGCCTCCGACTCCCACCACCGCGGGCGCACCGTGGCCACGCTGCGCTTCGCCTCCGGGCTGCGCCTGGTCTACAAGCCCGTCTCGCTCGCCGTGGACGCGCGCTTCCACGACCTGCTGCGCCGCGTCAACGCCGCCGGGCTGCGGCTGGAGCACCGCACCATCCGCGTGCTGGACCGCGGGGGGCACGGGTGGATGGACTTCGTGGAGGCCGCCCCCTGCCCCGACCGCGGCGCGGCCGAGCGCTTCTGGTGGCGCGAGGGCTCGCTGCTCGCCCTGCTGCACCTGCTGCTCGCCACCGACTTCCACCACGAGAACCTGATCGCCGCGGGGGAGCACCCCGTGCTGGTGGACCTGGAGGGGCTGCTGCACCACGACGCCGAGCCCGTGACGGGAACGGACGCGCGCTCGCGCGCCCGGGCTGCGGTGCGCGAGTCGGTGCTGCGCAGCGGGCTCCTCCCCCTGATCGTCTCCGGGCGCGACGGGACCGTGGACCTGGGCGGGATGGGCGGCCAGGCGGGCCAGCGGATGGATGACGTGGCGATGGAGCTGGCCGGGGGCGTGGGCGACGAGATGCGGCTGCAGGCGGGCGCCGCCACCCTGAAGGGCGCGGTGAACCTGCCGACCGTGGACGGCGTCGTGGCCCCCGCCGCGGAGTTCGCGGACGCCATCGCCCTGGGCTTCCGCGAGACGTGGGACGCCCTGGCCGCCGCCCGCGGGGAGGTGGAGGCGGCCGTGCGCGGCTTCGCGGGCTGCCGCGTGCGCCACCTGCTGCGCGACACGCGCCACTACACGCGCTTCCTGGTCGCCGGAGCGCACCCCGACGAGATGCGCGACGCGCTGAGCTGGGACGAGCTCCTGGACCGGCTCTGGGCGGAGACCACCGTGCGCCCCGTGCTGACGCGCGTGGTGCCGTCGGAGATCGAGGACCTGCGCCGCGGCGACGTGCCCGCGTTCCACGCCCTCCCCGGGTCCACCGACCTGCGCGACGCGGAGGAGCGCGTGCTGCCCGGGTTCTTCCCGCGGCCCTCGCTGGACGCCGCGACCGAGCGGATCGCGCGGATGGAGCCGGGCGAGCGGGACGGGCAGACGCGGCTGGTGCGGATGGCGCTGCTCGCCGCGTCGCCCGCGCCCTGCCTGCTGGACCCGGCGCCGCCACCCCCGTTCGACGGGGGCGTCGTCCTCGCCGGCGCCGTGCGGGTGGGCGAGTGGCTGCGCGACACGGCCGTCCGCGGCACCGGCGAGGCGTGGTGGATCGGGCTGGACGCGGCGGGCGACGACCCCGGGGGGAGCCGGCGCGGGCTGGCCCCCGTGACCGCCGACCTGTATGAGGGCGCCGGCGGCATCGTCCTGTTCCTGGCCCGGCTGGCGGCGGTGACGGGGCGCTGCGACCTGGAGGAGACGGCGCGCCTGGGGTTGGCCGCCGCGCGGGCGGAGATGGCGCGCGCGGGGGCGCCCGGAACGGCCATGGCGGGCGCGTTCGCCGGCCGGGGCGGGCACGCGCGCCTGCTGGCGGACCTCTCCGCCCTCTGGGGCGAGCCCGCGCTGCTCGACGCCGCGCTGGAGGAGGTGGAGCCGCTGGAGCGCATCGTTCCCGGCGACGCCCTGCTCGACGTGCTGGGCGGCGCGGCCGGGTGCGCGGTCGTCGCCCTCGACCTGCACCGGCTGACGGGCGAGGACCGCCTGCTGCGCCTGGCCCGCCGCTGCGGCGAGCGCCTGCTGGAGACGGCGCGCGCCGCGCCCGGCGGGGCCTGCTGGCTCTCGCACGGCAGCTCCGAGCCGTTCCCCGGCTTCTCGCACGGCGCGGCGGGGATCGCCTGGGCGCTGCTGCGGGTCGCCCGGGCCACGGGCGACGAGCGGTTCCGCCGGGCCGCCCTCGCGGGGATCGGCTGGGAGCGCGCGACCTTCGATCCGCACGGCGGAAAGTGGTTCCAGTCGCCGGTGGCATGGTGCCACGGTCCCCTGAGCGTGGGCCTGGGCCGCTTCCTCTGCATGGACCTGCTGGACGATCCCGCCATCGGCGCGGAGGTGGAGGCCGGGGTCGCCTGGGCGCGGGAGCGGGGGAGCGGCGCGTCGTTCTCCCTCTGCCACGGGGCGATGGGGAACGCGGACCTGCTCCTCACCATGGGGCGCCGCCTCGGCCGGCCACGGTGGGAGGCGGCGGCGCGCGCCTGGGCGTCCGCCGTGGCCCCGGCCACGGAGGCGCTGGCGGACCTCTCCGCGCTCCCCGCCTTCGCCCGCTCGCCGGGGCTCATGTGCGGCGCGGCGGGGGTGGGCTACGCGCTGCTGCGCATCGCGCTCCCCGACCGCGTCCCCTCCGTGCTGGTGCCCACCGTCGCGGGCGCGTAGGGCGCGGCGGAGGGCGAACGCAGGGCGCGGGGCGGACGCGGCCGGGGGCGCTCGCGGGGGGCTTCGTGACGAACCGCGCGCCGGATGGGATGGACCGAACGAAATGGCCGCAACACCCCGTGCGCCGCCGTGTCTAACGGAGTGGCGGCGATCCCGCCGCCGCGCTCCGGCTCCCGCCGCGGCGCTCCTTCCCACCCGAAGGGGTTCCCATGGAAACGCACGACGTGGTCCGCGCCTGGAAGGATCCGAAGTACCGCGCCTCCCTCTCCGCCCAGGCGCTCGCCTCGCTCCCGGCGCTCCCGGCCGGCGAGCGGCTCTCCGCGCTGGCGGACGACCAGCTCCGCAACCTGCGGGGCGGGGCGGGCACCGGAGCGATCGCCTCCTTCTCGGGCGACTGCAACGGCGGCATCTCCTGCTGGCGCATCCTGTTCCCCATGCCCATCTGAGCGGGTCCCGGCCTCCCCCCAGCGGGGGGGTGACGGACGGACGACGGCGCCCCACCTCCCCCGCGGAGGTGGGGCGCCGTGGCGTCCTGGATCGCCGGCCCCGTCCTTCGGCGGATCAGAGGAGCAGGAACACCAGCAGCATGGTCGCGCCGAGCGCCAGCGCCAGCACCACCAGGTAGGTGCCCAGGAGCGCCGCGTACTTCATCCCGGTGCGGAGCCATCCCTGCCGGTACACCAGCTTCAGGGCGAAGTACAGGTACACGAAGCCCCACAGGACCACCAGCGGCGACAGGCGCTCCTGCACCGGGCCGGGCGCGCGGTTCAGCGCCAGCAGGATGGTCAGGAGCAGGAAGCCGAAGGCGTGGATGTGCAGCGAGAAGACGAAGTGCTCCACGTAGTATCGCCCGCTGCGCAGGTGCAGGAGCTTCAGCAGCATCGCGAAGACGGGCAGCATCAGGAACATCGTCTTGGGGAAGTTCTTCTCGAACCCCTCCAGAAACGTGCGCTGCCGCTTGGCGGGGCTCATGGCCCCGGCCAGCTTCAGCTTCCGGTTCAGCACCTCGCCGGCCTCGCCCATCCCCGTCACCCGCAGGTCGTCGTCGCGGGTGCGGGCGGGCCGCGGCGCGGGCGCGGGGGGCACGGGGAGCCCGCGCGCGCGCAGCGAGTCGGCGGCGGCCGTACGCCCGGCGGCGTCCCGCGCGTCCCGGGCGGAGTCGGCGGCCGCGTCGCCCGCGCCGGCGCCCACCCGCACCACGTCGTTGCCGGCGGTGAAGTGGAACAGCAGGAAGAAGGCGACGCTCGCGCCCAGGTACAGCCGCAGCGGGCGGATGTACGAGGCGATGCGCCCCGACAGGTACTCGCGCGTCAGGAACCCCGGGCGCGTGAGCAGGAAGGCCAGGGTGCGCGGGAGCTTGGAGTTGAACGCGAGCTGGTCGTCCACGAAGTCTACCATCATCTCCCGCAGGGAGACGTGCACCACGCGGCGCGCCTGGCCGCAGCTGCGGCAGAAGTTGCCCGGGGTGGCATCGCCGCAGTTGAGGCACGGCTCGCCCGGGGCCGGCGGCTCGTCCACGGCGGCCCTGCCGACGGGGTCCACCACCACCGCGGCGGAGCGCCAGGGGAGGAACCGCCTCATCGACCCGCCCCCGGCGAAGGGGGCGCGGAACGGAAGCGAGGGGCGCGGAGGGGGAGGGGCACGCGGAGTCCTGCGGCGGGGCGAGGAGGGAGCAACGGCGGGAAATCTATGCACGGAAAGGCGTTCGGCCAAGAGGGGCCGCGCGCCGGCCTTCGCGGAGGAGGCAGGGCGGAGGGCGGCGCCCGTGGTGCCGCCGCGGAGTTCCCCGACCGCAGGCCCAACCTTCCTCCGACGGCAGGACACCATGACCATTCGATCCCCGCGCGGCCTGGCCGCCGCGCTGCTGGCGGTCCTCCTCTCGGCGCCGCTGGCGGCGCAGGAGGGCCTGGACGCCGACCGTCCCGGGCTGGGCAACGGGCCGGCGATCCTTCCGAAGGGCGCCCTGCAGGTGGAGGCCGGGCTCCCCTCCGTCGCCTGGCTCTCCCCCGGCGGCGCCGAGGGGAGGGTCGTCGCCTTTCCCGTGCTCCTGCGCCTGGGCGTCTCCGGCGCCGTGGAGCTGCGCGCCGGCGCCTCCGTCCACAACCGCCTGCGCATCCGCGGCGAGGCGGCCACGCTGGAGCGGAGCGGGATGGGCGACCTGGAGCTGGGCGCTAAGGTGGCCCTGTACCGGGACGCGAGCGGCTCCGCCCTCTCCGTCGTCCCCTCGGTGGTGCTGGAGACCGGCCACCGTGACTTCACCGGCGGCGGGGCGGAGTACGGGGTGGAGCTGGTGGGGGCGTGGCCGGCGGGCGCGGGGGTGACCGCCGTCCCCGGGGTCCGCGTGGCCTCGGTGCCGGGCGGGGACCGGCGGCGGGGGCTGCTCGGGATGGGGCTGGGGCTGGCGCGCCCGGTGGCCGGGCCGGTGGAGGGCTTCGTGGAGGCGGCGTACCTGGCGCTGGAGCGGGGCGCCGACGAGTCCTACGCCGGCGGCGGGCTCACCTGGGGCGTCGCGCGGCGGGTGCAGCTCGACGGCTTCCTGAACCGGGGGCTGACCGAGCACTCCGCCGACTGGCTGGCCGGCGTGGGGATGTCCGTCCGGATCCGCTGAGATGCGGATGGCGCCGCTCCGCCGCCCCTCAGCCGGGGCGGCGGAGCAGCGTGATGGAGAAGAGGCCCAGCGGACCCGCGGGCTCGCGGTGCTCCACCCGCAGCGACGTGGCCGCCAGGAGCGGGCCCAGGCGGCGGTTGAGGTCGGTGGCGACGAGCCGCGCCACCGGGTTCGCCAGCCGGCGCGCCAGGGACGGGGCCTCGCCGTCCGCCACCCACTTGTCGAACACCACGGCGCGTCCCCCCGGCCGCAGCACGCGCTCCGCCTCGCGGACGGCGGCGAGCGGATCGGGGACCACGGCCAGGATCAGGTGCAGCACCACGGCGTCGAACGCACCGTCCGGCAGGTCCAGCGCCTGGGCGTCCATCACCCGCGCGTCGACCTCCGTTCCGAGCGCGTCCGCCCGGCGCCGCGTCCGCTCCACCATCGCCGGCGTCAGGTCCACCGCCGTGGTCCGCACGCCCTCCGCCAGGAAGGGCAGGTCGCCCCCCGTGCCCGCGCCCACGACCAGCACGCGCTCCCCCGCCCGCGCGCCGAGCAGCGAGAGGGAGCGCCGCCGCTCCGCGCCGAACCCCGCCACCCGGTCGTAGACGGGGGCCAGCAGGGTGTAGCGGACGCGGTTCCACGCCAGCCAGTCCACGCTACCAGCCCATCCGCTCGCGCAGCCCGGTGACGTGCGCCACGTGGTGGGCGCCGTGCCAGGCGTACAGGGCCAGGAGCTTCCGCACCGTGAGCGTACCCGCGTCCGGGTGCACGAGCTCGCGGGCCAGGTCGTCCGGGCCCAGGCGCTCCAGCAGGCGCAGCCAGCGCTCGTGCAGCGCCTCCAGCAGCTTCAGCGACACCTCGATCCCGCCCGCCTTCCCGTCCGGGAGTTGTGCCCACCCCGCCTCGTCGTACGGCTTGATGGTGGGGCGGTCCTCGGTGAGCGCCAGCTTGACGCGCACGTAGGCGTTCAGGTGCGAGTCGGGAAGGTGGTGCACCACCTGGCGCACGGTCCACCCGCCGTCGCGGTACGGCGTGTCGAGCTGCTCGTCGGTGAGCCCCGCCACGGCCGCCAGCAGGCGCGCGGGGAGGGTGGCGATCTCCTGCACGTGGCGCGGCGTGTCCTGCGGGCTCACCTCGGCGGCGAAGTCGAAGCGGCCGGTGGGATAGCGCGGGTCCATGGCTCTCGGCGGGTGCGGGTCGGCGGGGCGGGTGGCCGGCTCAACCTGCCACCGCACGGCCCCGGCGGCAACCCGGCGGAGCCCCGGCGGGGAGGGCGCACGAGCCGATTGTCCCGCCCGCTCCCCTATCGTACATTCCCTGGGTCCGGCCCCGCCCTTCGCCCGCGTCCGCGGGCCAGGACCGGCGCCCGGCCCGCGGCCGCGCGCACCTCAGGATCCCGCCCCTCCCATGCCGACCCCGCCCCGCCCCGAGATCGCGGCCAACAAGCTGTTCCGTGGAGTCCCCCCGGACGTCCTGGCCGAGATCGCCCGGGTCCCCCGGACGGTCGCGTTCGCGGCCGGCGAGACCCTGTTCGAGGAGGACGCCGCCGCCGACTTCCTGTACCTGGTGATCAGCGGCTCGGTGCGCGTCTCCAAGCTGGGGCGCTCCGGCGCGCAGGAGACGCTCTCGTACTTCGAGCCCGGCGACTTCTTCGGCGAGATGGGGCTGCTGGACCTGGGGCCGCGCTCCGCCCGCGCCGTGGCGGCCCGCCCCACCGTGGTGGGCCGGGTGGACCGCGAGGGCTTCGAGCGGCTGCTGCGGCTGGCGCCGGGGCCGGTGGCGTCCAACCTGACCCGCGGCGTGGTCACGCGGCTGCGCAACGCCAACACGCACTTCATCGCCGAGCTCACCCGCGCCGAGCGCCTGAGCGTGATCGGCTCCATGGCCGCGGCCATCGCGCACGACTTCAAGAACCCCATGTCGGCCATCCTGATGGCCGCCGACCTGATCGCCGAGACCGCCAGCGACGACGACCAGCGCGAGTCGGCATCCGCCATCCGCCAGGCGGTGGACCAGATGGTGGTGATGACGCAGGAGCTCCTGGACTTCGCGCGGGGGATCTCGGACCTGCGCCTGCAGACGGTCGCCACCGGCGAGCTGCTGGCCGAGCTGGACGGACAGATCCTGGACCGCATGGCGCGGCAGGGGATCACGGTGGAGCGAACGGTGGACTACCGCGGGGAGCTGGTGGCCGACCGGCGCCGCCTGCTGCGCGTGCTGGTGAACCTGGTGAAGAACGCCGGCGAGGCCATGCACGAGGGCGGCACCCTGCGCGTGGGCGTCGAGCGGCGCGACGGGCACGTGGCGTTCACCGTCGCCGATACCGGGGTGGGCATCCCCCCCGACGTGCTCCCCACCGTCTTCGAGCCGTTCGTGACCCATGGCAAGGTGGGCGGGACGGGGCTGGGGATGTCGATCGTGCGGACGGTGGTGGAGGCGCACCACGGCCGCGTCTCCCTGGCCAGCACGCCGGGCCAGGGGACCACCGTGGAGGTGCTGATCCCCGTGGAGCCGCCTCCTGCCTGAGTTTCACGAAAGAGGGCCGCGCACGGAGGCGCGGAGGACGTGCGGAGAACGCGAAGGTGCGGAGGGCGAGACGTCCCTTCGGGTCGTCTCGGCACGAGACGGCAGCAGAGGGAACAAGTTGGCGATGGTGCCCCTCGGCCGAGGGTGGCACGACGCGACGAACGTCGCCGCGGCCTGCCGCGGACGTGCTCTTCGCGGCGCACGAGGGACGAGCTCAGGTGGGGAAAAAAGGCCCGGCGCGGAGGGTATCCTCCGCGCCGGTGTCGTCGTCCGCGTGCTGGGGGCCGGGAATCTCGCCAGGGGGGATCGCGGCGAGGCAGCAGGCTAGGCTGGACGCTACCAGGATCTGGAACATGGGTGCCTCCGCGACGGGGGGTCATCCGGGAGCCGGCGGAATGCCCGGTCTCACTCGCTCCGTCCAACCGGTCTGCGTTCTAACGAAGGACGACCTTGCGACCGTCGTCCCACCATTCATCACACCGGCACCGGGGCGTTTGTTCCGCGGCACGCCCGCGGGTGGGGGTGGGGCGGGCGGGAGACACGCCCGCCCCACCGGGTCGGTCAGAGGTGCGCGTTGGGCTCGTAGGCGATGCGCTTGCCGGGATCCCGGTGGTTGCGCGCGTAGAGGGGGTCGCCGTTGGCCATGGTGGCGTAGGCGTGGCTGACCCACTGCGCGCGGATCGAGTTCTCCGACGGAGCCACCTCGTCCCACGGACCGATGCCCACGCAGCGGTACTCGAACAGGATGGTGGTGGAGTCGGGGCCCGCGAACTCGTCGCCCGGCTGCATCCCCTTGAGCGACCAGTAGGCGTGGATCAGCTCGTGCGCCAGGCCGATCGCCGGGGGACGCTCCTGGTTCATCTCGCTGTCGGGGTCGGCGCAGAAGCGCACCGCGCTGCCCACGCCCGGGCCCGCCACCCCATGGGGGTACAGCGCCACGATGGTGGAGAGGATGGCGTGCAGGCGCTTGCCCGCGTCGGCCACGATGCCGCTCAGCGGCGCCCCGCCCATCCACTGCTGCACCTGCGCGCCGGTGATGCCGATGTCGTACGCCTGCGGGGTCACGGGGCCGCCGCCGTACATCTCCTGGTTGAAGTAGCCCACGTCGCGGCCCGACCAGCGGAGCCACGCGTTCGCCACGTCGCGGAGCGACTGCATCCACGCCTTGTAGTCGCTCCCGGAGTGCCCCGGCCGGCCGAAGATGGAGTACCGAGGGGTGTTGTTGATCACCCCCGCCAGCCAGGCGCCCGTGGTCGCGGCGCTGGCGCCCTGCCCCGCCGCGGTCGCCGCCAGGGTGAGCGCCGCGTTCGTGGCGACGCCCATCGCGCCTCCACCCTTGATCTCCTGCACGAAGGTGAGCTGCGAGCTGAGCCCGTTCCCCGCGGAGGCGTTGTTCGAGCGCGGGTGAGCGACGATGGTGACCGCCTTGGCCGCGTTCTGCGTGCGGATGTTCTCCATCTCGACCAGCATGGCGTGGCCGGACGGCGTGGCGTTGATGGCGCGCAGGCAGGCGTGGACCGCCTGCTCGAAGTTGGCGACCCACGCGCCGTACTCGTAGTCGGCCACGTAGATGTCGGTGTCGGCGGTGATGACGGAGATCCCGGCCGCAGGCGCCTGGACGGCCGCGTAGTTGCCGGTGGACGGGAGCCAGTACCGCGTGGTCTGGGGCATCGGAGTTCCGTGACGTCGGGGGGGGAGGGGCGGCCGCGCCGTGAG
>JASLAX010000139.1 GCA_030146875.1 Longimicrobiaceae bacterium | reverse complement strand
GGCCCGAAGGCCGCGCCGCGCCTCCGTGGCTCTTAGATCATGAACCAGGGAATGAAGAGCCACCAGCACTCCTCGATCGGATAGAACGCGGCGGTCGTGCGCACGGTGCTGCCGGCGTAAAGCTGGGTGGAGGCCATGAGGTGCTCCTGATGCGGGGGGATTGAGAGTGAGCTTGCACATGCAGTGTACCTCACGAACGTTCGTTCGTCAACAACAACAGTCGTGAAATGCGATTGTAGAAGCACGAGCGGTATGTCCGGCGGCCCCGACGACGTAGAAAGCCATCAGCCGATCTACCGGATGTTTACGGCGCCGGGAATGCCGGATCGTGAGCCTGGCGGCGTTTTACTCCGCCCGGGGGAGGGTGATTCGAGGCGTGCGGCCACAACACGCCATCGGAGAGACGAGCCGCGAAGGCCTCCGTCCACGGCCCCCGGGCTACTCCGCCGCGGCCTCCTGGGCCAGCCGGTAGGCTTCGTTGCGGGCGATGCCCAGCCGGCGGCTCAGCTCCTTGGCGATGGCGCTCGGCGCCAGGCCCTGCGCGAGGAGGGCCCCCGCGACGGCGGAGGCCGCCAGGGCGTCGGTCTCCGCCGCCTCGCGCGGGTCGCCCTCCGGCCGCCCCTCCAGCACCACCACGAACTCGCCCAGCGGCTGGGTGGCCTCCAGGCGCACGGCGGCCTCCGCCAGCGTGCCGCGGAAGACCTCCTCGTGCATCTTCGTCAGCTCGCGCGCGACCGAGACCCGCCGGGCCTCGCCCGCCACCTCCGCCAGGTCCCGCAGCAGGCGCGCGACGCGGTTGGGCGACTCGTACAGGACGGAGGCGTGGGGGAGGCCGGCGATCTCCTCCAGCAGCGCGGCGCGGTCGGCGCCCTTGCGGGGGATGAAGCCGTAGAAGGTGAAGCGGTCGGCGGCGATGCCCGAGACGACCAGGGCGGCGAGGAGCGCGGATGCGCCGGGAATGGGGATCACGTCGAAGCCGGCGTCCACCACGGCGCGGACGATCCGCGCGCCGGGGTCGGAGAGGAGCGGCGTCCCCGCGTCGGTGACCAGGGCGACCTCCTTCCCCTCCCGCAGCATCTCGACGACGGTGCTCGCCCGCGCCGCCTCGTTGTGCTCGTGGGCCGATACCAGGCGGGTGGAGACGCCCAGGTGGCGCAGCAGGACGGAGGTGCGTCGGGTGTCCTCCGCCAGCACCACGTCGGCCTTCTCCAGCGTCTCCACGCCCCGCCGGGACATGTCCCCCAGGTTGCCGATGGGGGTGCTCACCACGTACAGGGCGGGCACGTCAGAGCGAGATGGCCCAGGGAAGGCGCGCGAAGAACCCGTGCTCGGCCAGGACGAAGCGGGAGTCCCGGGCGGTCTTCTCCACCGTCTGTCCGGGGTCGATCCCGTACGCGTCCGACGCGGCGATCAGCGCCTCGGTGACCCACATCGCCACCCCGTCCGTCAGCTCCGCCGGCGAGGCCACCGGGTCGCCGGCCACGCGCCCCTCGTCCGTCAGGTCGAACGCGGCCACCACGGGGTGCTGCAGCGCCGTCACCGCCTGCCCGCGCCGCATGAGCTCCACGGCGCGCTCGCGGCCGGCGGAGCCCGACACCTCGCGCATCACCCCGCCCACGATGCGGCGGTAGAGGTCCACCAGGCCGGGGCCGGCCTGCGTGGGAAGCTCGGAGAGCGCCGGGTAGAGGGTGGCCTCCAGCGCGGAGCCCGAGCCGGCGAACAGGGTGCGCACGAACTCGCCCAGCGACACCTCCTCGGAGCGCCCGCAGAACCACCCGCCGCGGTAGACCCCGTCGTGGAAGTCCAGGTAGTGGAAGGTGGCGCCGTCGCGAAGCTCCAGCACGCCGGAGAAGCGCCGCTCGCGCACGCGCGGGAACAGGTGGTCGGGGCGCGTGAGGTCCACGGGCCCGTCCCACTCCACCGGCGTGCCCACCAGGGTGGCGAGCATGGCCCGGAGCTGCTCGTCGCCCGCGCCGTAGTAGCCGATCTGGCCGCCCTCGCCGCGCTCGCTCTCGGTGTTCACCAGCCGCAGCACCTGCGAGAGCGCGGCGGGCCCGCGCCCGCCGCCCGGCTCCAGGCGCGCGGCGTGGAACGCCTCGCCCTCGCGCAGGAACACCAGGTAGCAGCGCTCGCCGAGCTGGATGGCCACGTACCCCGGCACGCGCGCCGTGCGGTCCCGCTTGCCGTCGCTGAGCAGGCCGGGAAGGTTTACGTAGCTGAGCTTGGTGCGCGGAAGGAAGGCGGCGTCGTGGGGAAAGCGGTAGATCATGTCGGGGCTCGGAGGGTGGGAAGCCACCGGACGGGGATCACGATCCGTGCCGTGCCGCAACCCGTTGCGGCGACCCGCGGTGCCAAGATGCACCCCCCGCCGCCGCCGCGCAATCGGCAAGCCGCCCGGCGGAATGCCGGAGCCGCGAAGGGGCCGCGGCGTGGATCATACGCGGCCCGCATCTCCCTCCTCCGGCCTTCGTCAAGACCGAGAAGAACAGCGCTGGCCCCGGCGGTATCGGCCCGCGCATCTCCGTCGCCCCCAAACGGCGAAGGCGCCGCCGTCCGGGTGGACGGCGGCGCCTCGGCTGCTCCCGTGGGAGGCCTGGCCTCCGGAAGCTACGCGGCTTCCAGGTGCTCCTGGATCTTCCGCTCCAGGATCTGGCGCGGCACGGCGCCCACGATGGTGTCCACCACCTGGCCGCCGCGGAAGAAGAGGATCGTGGGGATGGAGCGCACGTTGTACTGCGACGCGGTGCGCGGGTTGTGGTCCACGTCGAGCTTGCCGACGACGACCTTCCCCGAGTACTCCTCGGCCAGCTGCTCCACGATTGGCGCCACCATGCGGCAGGGCCCGCACCACACGGCCCAGAAGTCCACCATGGCCAGCCCCTCCGCGCCCTGGATGTCCGTGGCGAAGTTGTCGTCCGTCACCGTCACCACGTTCGCATTGTCAGACATCTCTTCCTCTCTTGTGTGGTCGCCGGTGGCCGTCGCCCGCCCCGCGAGCTATTCTTGTGCCACCCGGCCGGAAACCCAGCCCTTCCCTGCCCCCGACGAGGAACGATGTCCGCTCGCCCCCTGGACCACGTGGGGATCGCCGTGCACTCGCTCGACGAGTCCCTCCCCGTCTTCGAAGCCGTCGCCGGGGCCGCGGGCTACGGCCGCGAGACGGTGGAGTCCCAGGGCGTGGAGGTCGTCTTCGTGGGCGAGGGCGAGGGCCGCATCGAGCTGCTGGCGCCCACCCGCGCCGACTCCGCCGTGGCGAAGTTCCTGGCCCGGCGCGGCCCGGGGATGCACCACGCGTGCTACCGCGTCCCGGACCTGGCCGCCGCCCTGGCCCAGCACGCCGCCGCCGGGTGGGAGCTCATCGACCGCGAGCCGCGCCCGGGCGCCCACGGGCACCGCGTCGCCTTCCTGCACCCCCGCTCCACCGGCGGGGTCCTGGTCGAGCTGCTGGAAGGGCGCTGAGCGCCCTGCGCGCACCCGCGGACGGCGAGGACGCCGTCCGCTAGAACGCCGTCAGCTTCTCCACCTCCACCACCTCCACGTACCACCGCCCCGCGGCGGAGCGCACGGCCGTGAACGGCACGTCCACGTTGCGGCCGCGGTGGCGGAGCTGGGCCACCACGCGCACCGCCTCGCCGGCGCGGCCGGGGACCGGGGCCTGCTCGCGGATCACGAACTCCTCGTGGCCCAGGATGGAGGCCAGCGCGTACATCCGCCGCTCCACCGCCCGGGGCTCGTCCCGGTTCAGGATCGCGCCCTCCCGGGTCCCGAAGATCCATCCCATCTCCGAGTACTCCTTCTCGCCCGCCAGGCGCAGGAAGCGCTCCACCGCCGCGGCGGGGGCGGTGGCCCCGGGCTCGCTCCGCGGCGCCGGGGCCCTGGACGTCCCCTGGCCTCCGCCGCAGGCGGGCAGGACGGTGGCCAGGAGCAGGAGGAGGGGAAGGAGAGCGGTGGAGCGGAGGGGGCTTCGGCGCGGCAAGGTGCCTCCCGGGATGGATGAACGAGGGGCCGGTCCGCGGTGGACCGGCCCCGAACGCTAGCCCCGCCGCCGGGCGAGTGTCAAGCGGCGGCGGCCCCCTCGGCCCGGGCGTCGCCCCGGCGGAAGGCCAGGCCGGCACCCGACGGGTCGCGGTCCACCACCACCGTGTCGCCCTCTCCGAACTCCCCCTCCAGCACCCGGATGGCCAGCGGGTTCTGCACCAGGCGCTGCAGGGCGCGCTTCAGCGGCCGGGCCCCGTAGGCGGGGTCGTAGCCCTCCTCCGCCACCAGCTCCTTGGCGGCGTCCGTCAGCTCCAGCGCGAGCTTGCGGTCGGCCAGCAGCGCCTCCAGCCGGCGGAGCTGCAGCTCCACGATGGTCTTCAGCTCGGGACGCCCCAGCGGCCGGAAGACGATCACGTCGTCCACCCGGTTCAGGAACTCCGGGCGGAAGTGCCGGCGCAGCTCGGCCAGGACGGCGTTCTCCACCAGCGGGGCCGTGGACGCGTCCTGCAGGTCGGCCGCGCGCTCCAGGATCAGCGGCGAGCCGATGTTGCTGGTCATGATGATGACCGAGTTGCGGAAGTTCACCGTCCGCCCCTGGCTGTCCGTCACCCGCCCGTCGTCCAGGATCTGGAGCAGCACGTTGAACACGTCGGGATGCGCCTTCTCGATCTCGTCGAAGAGGACGACGGAGTACGGGCGGCGCCGCACGGCCTCGGTGAGCTGGCCGCCCTCCTCGTAGCCCACGTACCCCGGGGGCGCGCCGATCAGGCGGGAGACGGCGTGCTTCTCCATGTACTCCGACATGTCGATCCGGGTCATCGCCCGCTCGTCGTCGAACAGGAAGGCCGCCAGCGCCTTCACCAGCTCCGTCTTGCCGACGCCCGTCGGGCCGAGGAACAGGAAGGAGCCGATCGGCCGGTTCGGGTCCTGAAGCCCGGCGCGCGCCCGGCGCACCGCCTTGGAGACCGCCTCCAGCGCCTCCTCCTGCCCGACGACGCGCTTGCGGAGCTGGTCCTCCATGCGGATCAGCTTGGCGCGCTCGCCCTCCAGCATCTTCTCGACGGGGATGCCGGTCCAGCGGGAGACGACGGCGGCGATGCCCTCCTCCGTCACCGCCTCGTTCACCAGCCGGGCGTCGCCGTCCGCCGCCGCGCCGATCTTCCTCTCGAGGCCGGGAATGACGCCGTACTTCAGCTCGCCCGCCCGGGCGTAGTCGCCGCGGCGCTCCGCCAGCTCCAGCTCGGTGCGGGCCCGGTCCAGCTCCTCCTTGGCCTTCTGCGTCTCGACGACCTTCGCCTTCTCCGCCTCCCAGCGCCGGGTCATCTCGCGCGAGCGCTCCTCGAGGTCGGCCAGCTCCTTCTCCAGCCGCCCCAGCCGGTCGCGGGAGGCGGGGTCGTCCTCCTTCCGCAGCGCCTCGCGCTCGATCTTGAGCCGCATCAGCTCGCGGTCGATCGCGTCCAGCTCCTCCGGCTTGCTGTCCACCTGCATCCGCAGGCGCGAGGACGCCTCGTCCACCAGGTCGATCGCCTTGTCGGGCAGGAAGCGGTCGGTGATGTAGCGGTTGGAGAGGGTCGCGGCGGCCACCAGCGCGCCGTCCGTGATCCGCACGCCGTGGTGCGTCTCGTACTTGTCCTTGATGCCGCGCAGGATGCTGACGGTGTCCTCGACGCTCGGCTCGCCCACGAAGACGGGCTGGAACCGGCGCGCCAGCGCGGCGTCCTTCTCCACGTGCTTTCTGTATTCGTCGAGCGTCGTTGCGCCGACGCAATGCAGCTCGCCGCGGGCAAGCGCCGGCTTCAGCAGGTTGGAGGCGTCCATCGCCCCGTCCGCCTTGCCGGCGCCGACCAGCGTGTGCATCTCGTCGATGAACAGGATGACCTGGCCTTCCGCCGAGGTGACTTCCGCGAGCACCGCCTTCAGCCGCTCCTCGAACTCGCCGCGATATTTCGCGCCGGCGATGAGCGCGCCCATGTCGAGCGCCATCAGCTTCTTGTCCTTGAGGGATTCCGGCACGTCGCCGTTGATGATGCGCAGCG
>JASLAX010000119.1 GCA_030146875.1 Longimicrobiaceae bacterium | reverse complement strand
GTGCGGCGTGAGCGCGTCGCCGGGCGCGTCCCCCACCTGCAGCAGCAGGCCGCCGGGGTGGCGCTCGGCGCGCGCGTGCGGGTTGCGCTCCAGCGCCGCGCCCCCCTGCCGCGCCTCCTCCGCCGGCCCGAACCAGCTCAGCCACCACAGCCCGTCGGCCAGGAAGGTGCGCGGCCGCTTGCCGTAGTGGGCGTTCAGGGCCTGCGTGTGCCCCTCCAGGTGGCACGACGCGTAGGTGGGGGACAGGATGCCCGCCAGGTCCACGAACAGGGCGCGCACCTCCGGCGCCGGGAGCGCGTCGGGGGGGCAGCGGAGGGTGACCACCGTCTGCCGGCGGAGCTGCAGGAAGGTGGCGTCGCACCCCCCGCCCGAGAGCAGCACCTCGTTCTTGCCGCGGTCCAGCGCCTTGGCCACCGCGGGATCGCCGAAGCCCTTCACCGGCCTGGCGGCCCCGCCGGTCGCCTCCATCCGCTCGGGCGCGGGAAGGGACGAGGAGGCCAGGCGCTCCAGCGCCGGGCGGAACGCGTCCGCCCCCCGCAGCTCCGCGTCCTCGCGCACCATGCGCATCCACACCGCGTCGTTCTCGCTCACGGTCCTCCTGCCTGTACGAGGGTGATCAGCGCGCCCTGGTCGTCGACGTAGCGGATGGTGGCGCGGTTCCCCAGCACGCCGGTGATGGTCGCGCGGTTGCGCGTGGCCGCGGCCTGCGAGGAGAAGATGTACTCCACCTGCCGGAACACGTTGCCGGCGCCGTCGTCGGCGCCCAGGCGCAGCAGCTCGGCGTAGTCGTCGAGCTGCGTGAGCTCCGCCTCTCCGAAGGCCCCGGCGAGCTGGTAGTGCTTGTAGTCCACCAGCGCCGCCTGCCCCGCGGCGAGCTGCCGCACGTCGTCGCTGGCGATCTTGGCGTCGGCGAAGCTGGGCGGCGGGACGGCGCTGGCGAAGCGCTGCCGCAGCGACGCCGTGGTGGAGCTGAAGCGCTGCGCGGGGCGGCCCAGCACGTTGCGCGCCGCCCACTGCTCGAAGATGGTGCCCGACTGGTTGGGGTGCAGCCCCGCCGTGGCCTCGCGCAGCATGCGGATGCCGTCGGGTCCCGCGGGGATGCGGGCGGAGATGCTCTGGATGATCTCGGTGGCGAACCGCGGTCCGATCTGCCGCGTCGAGCGCACCCCGGAGATGGCGGCGGCGATGGCGCGCACGTCGTCGTCGGTGAGCCCCACCTGCGCGGCGGCGCGCAGGATGTTGGGCGCCGATGCCGAGCGGCTGAGCATGTACTTGGCGATCACGCCGCGGAACTGGGCCGGCGGCAGGTGCGCGGCGAGCTGCTCCAGCGTTCGGGCCATGGCGGGCGTCTCCTCGACCATGCGCCCCAGGCGCTGCAGCACCGCCGGGTTCGCCGCGAAGTCCACCAGCAGCCGCACGCGCGTGGGCCCGGCGATCCGCAGCAGCCCCGCCATCACCGCCTCGTCGGTCGAGACGGCGCGCACCGCCGCCACGGCCACGACGTCCGTCGCCCGGACGGTGGCGATCACCTCCTGCCGCGTCAGGTGGCGCTGCCCCGATGCCGCCACCGCGTCGGCGAACTCCGAGGCCTGCCCGGCGAGCGCCGGCTCGGCCTGCGCCACGGCCAGGGCCTCCTGCCGGAGCTGCGCCACCGTGGTGGCACCGGGCACCGTGCTCCCCACCGGCTGCAGCGCCCGCGCGGTGGGCGCCAGCCGGGCGAAGGCACGCGCCGCCAGCCCCACGTCCACCGCGGAGAAGACCACGTCCACCGCCAGCCAGAAGAGCGACGGCTCGTGCGACGAGATGGCGCGCGCGCGATCGAGCGCCGACCCGGACGCCGCCGACTCCACGCGGTACTGGTCGATGTGCGCCAGCGCGCTCCCCGCGCCGACCGCCGCCCCCGCCCCCCCGGCCAGCACCGCGGCCGTCCCCGTCCCCGCGCTCAGCACCCCCAGCCCGATGGCGAGCGCGGCCACCAGCAGGTTGACGAAGGTCTCCTCGACCTGGTTGCGCGAGATGCGGTCGCGCACCATGCGGTCGAAGATCGACCCCTCCACGAAATTGAGCTGCGACTTCGCCCGCTCCACCGCGCGGTCGAACTGCCAGACGCGCGAGGGGCTCTCCAGCAGGTTGAAGCGCGTGGCCTGGATGTCGATCAGGCGGTCGCGCAGCACCGCCAGGACCATCTCCTGGAGCTCTGCGTCGTTGTCGGCCTCGTAGGCGTTGAGGAGGTTGAACTCCGGGTCGGCCACCACGGGAAAGCGGGGGAGAAGCCCGGGCCGAACCGTGTCCACCAGGCGCGCCGACTCCTGGCGGTGCCTGCGGTGGTGGGGCGCGCCCGAGCTGCCGTGCCCCTGCCGCCGCTCCGAGACCGCCCGGTCGAGCGTCGCGGCGTGGGCGGTGAAGGCGGCCCGCAGCTCGGCGGTGCCGCCGGAGCCGGGCTCCACCGCGAAGCGGTCGATCTCCCCCTGCACCAGCCGCTCGTTCTCGTCCAGGATCGAGAACGCCGTGTTGACGGCGTAGCCCTGGAAGAACGACTCGAATCCGGCGATGCGCGCCTCCAGGCCGGCGATGCCCCCGGTGAGCCCCGCGTCGGCCAGGTCGGTCTCCACCCCGGCGCGCATGGACCTCAGGGTGCCCTGGCTCCCCAGCGCCGCCCCGGCGCCCATCGGGCTTCCCATCCCGGCCAGGCTCGCGGTGGACCGGTTGAGCGAGGCATACTCCTGGAAGCGGCCGTACACGTCCTCCAGACCCTCCATCTCGTCCATCTCCGCCTCGGACGAAGCGGGGACGTCCAGGTCCGGGACGGCCTCGCCCATCCGGGCGCGGTCGGGGTTGCAGCGCTGCAGCGCCAGGCCGGCGGAGGGGGGAAGGGAGAGCCGCGGAAGGGTCCCGAGCGCCGCGCCCGCCCGGGCCCAGAGCGAGCGCACGACGCCGGCGGCGGCGCGGTCGGCGTCGCGCTCGGCGGCCGCGTCGGCCGGGGTGGGGGCGTAGCCGGCAGCGTCTCCCCGCTGGCGCACGTGGGCCAGCTCGTGGGCCAGCAGGGCGTCGCCCGCCGGCGTGCCCGGCCGGTACTCGCCCGGGGCGAAGGCCACCTCGCGCCCCACGGTGAAGGCGCGCGCCGAGAGGCGGTGCGCCAGGTCGCCCGCGCGCGCGCCGGTGTGCACGGAGACGCCGGAGAGGTCGGCACCCAGCCCCCGCTCCATGCGGGCGCGCACGGCGCCGTCCAGCGGGCGCCCCCGGCCCCGCAGCTCGCCGTGCACGGCGAGCGCGTCCGCCGCAGTGGGGCGCGTGGCGGCGCCCCCGGCCGCGCCTCGGCGCAGCACGGAGCGGCCGCCCTCGCCGGGGGGCATGGCGGCGTCGGAGACCTCCTCGGGCACGCCCGTCACCTCGCCGGTGGCGGCCCATCGCTCCACCGACACGCGGATGCGCGCCGCGAGCAGCGGGATCCAGTCGCGCGCGTCGGCCAGCCCGCTCGTCTCGGGCGCGAAGCGGCGGGCGCCCCGCACGAGCTGCTCGGCGTCGCGCGTGGCGTAGTACGCGAACCACCGTTCGATGTACGGGCAGCCCGTGGGCGACCAGATGGTCCCCGCCAGCGCCTGGGCCGCGGCCTCGGTCACCGCCTGGCGCAGCCCGGCCAGGAACTCGCCGCGCGGCAGGGCACCGGCCAAGGGGGGGTCGCCGTCGCCCACGATGGGCGGCGGGGCGAGCCCCCCGCCGCCGCCCGCGCCCCCCGGAGCC
>JASLAX010000074.1 GCA_030146875.1 Longimicrobiaceae bacterium | reverse complement strand
CTCCTCGGGAGCCTTGTCGATGTTGTCGAACGACACGAAGTCGGCCAGCCCCTTCGCCGCCTGGATCCGCGTGATCGCCGCCGTCAGCGTCGTCTTCCCGTGGTCGACGTGCCCGATCGTGCCCACGTTCACGTGCGGCTTGGTCCGCTCAAACTTAGCCTTGGCCATTGTGCGTCGTTGATCCCCACTCGGGAGGTGAAGTGAAGGAGGCGCGCGAACGCTCGCGGCGGCCTCCGCCGGCCGACAGCCCGAACGACGAACGGGAAAACCCCGGCGGCCTCGCCGTCGGAGCCTTCCTGCACCCGGGAGCGTCGCCGCTCCTGCTGCCTCGTGGGGCCCCGTCGGGCGGAAACCCGGCCGGCGGCAAGCCCCTTCCCCTCCGGTTACGGTGCGCGGACGCAGGTATCCCGGTGGGAAGCAAGACGCGAAGTATACCGCACGGTCCCGCGGGTGTCAACACCCCGCCGGGCTTTCCGGGAGAGTCCCGGGCCGCCCCTCCCCGTCCCGCACTACCCGCGCGCTGGCGCTCTGGATGCGCCCCTAGGCTTGACCTCGCCCAACCTCGCGGCGCATATTGCGCGGAGGACCACCCCGCCGGCCTCTCCGGCGCCCCCCCGCGCGCGCGACCTTCCCGGCGCGCCTCCACACCCCCCAAGAAGGATGGACGAGATGAAGAAGCTTTCCCTGGAGATGGACGAGCTGCGCGTGGAGTCGTTCTCCCCCGTGGAGGCGCCGGTCGCCGACCGCGGCACCGTGCACGGCAACGAGGTCACCGGCTCCAAGTGCTCGGTGGTGTACTGTCCGTTCACCGCCTACGCCACCTGTCCCTGGACGCCGCGCCAGGGCGACGTGGTGGAGCGCATCACCGAGCTCTGCTGCTGAAGCCCCGCGCGCCTTCCAGCGCGTCACACCCCCCACGAAGGACGGACACGATGAAGAAGCTTTCCCTGGAGATGGACGACCTGCGCGTGGAGTCGTTCTCCACCGTCGAGGCGCCCGGTGCCGACCGCGGGACCGTGCAGGGCCACGAGATCACCGGCTCCAAGTGCTCGGTGGTGTACTGTCCGGTCACGGCGTACGTGACCTGTCCCGCCACGCCGCGCGCTGGCGACGCAGTGGAGCGCGTCACCGACCTCTGCTGCTGAACCACCCCCGCCGCCTCGCCCCCCGGGCGGGGCGGCGGGATCGTCGCCGTCCATCCTCCGTGCCCCCGCAGCCCTCCCTCGCTCCGACGTCTTCTCCCGGGACCATGTGGCCGTCCATCCGCGGACATCCTCTCCCCACGCCCTCGTCCCGACGCCCCGTGCGCCCCCTCTTCCCCGCCCCGCCGTCCCGTCTACTCGATCGTCCTGGAGAAGCGCCCCACGCTCACCGACACGATCGCCGCCGCCATGGCCGTGAGGATCGCCGCCTCGTCCCAGAGGTTCGCCCAGCCGGTTCCCTTCAGCAGCACCCCCCGGAGCACCGTCAGGTAGTGCGTGAGCGGCAGGGCGGCGCTGACCCAGCGGATGGGCGCGGGCATGGCCTCGCGCGGGAACATGAAGCCGGAGAGCAGGATGTTGGGCAGGAGCAGGAAGAAGGCGAGCTGCATGGCCTGCGCCTGCGTGCGCGCGATGGTGGAGACGACCAGCCCCAGCCCCAGCGACGCGACCACGAAGAGCAGCGTGACGGAGTAGAGGAGGAGCAGCGACCCGCGCACGGGAACGTCGAAGAAGAGGCGGCCCAGGACCAGCACGAGCGTCATCTGCACGTACCCCACGAGCACGAACGGGACGATCTTCCCCAGCATCAGGGAGGGCTTGTCCACCGGGGTGACGATGAGCTGCTCCAGCGTGCCCCGCTCCCGCTCGCGCGTGATGGCCAGCGAGGTGATGAGGATCATGGTGAGGGTGAGGAGCACGCCCACCAGCCCGGGGACGATGTAGACCGGCGACCGCAGCGCCGGGTTGTACCACGGCCGCACCCGCACCTCCAGCGGAAGGACGGCCGGCGCCCCGCCGCCCGCCAGCTCGGCGGCGTGGACCTGCCCGGCCAGGGCGGCGCCGGAGAGGGCGGCGGACGAGGAGAGCGGGTCGGCCGCGTCGACGACGACCTGCGCGGTGGCGCCGCTCCCCCGCTTCACGTCGCGGGCGAAGCCCGGGGGGATGACGATGGCGGCGCTCGCGCGGCCGGATTCGATGGCGTCGCGCACCTGGCCGCGGGAGGAGACGGCGCCGACCACCCGGAAGTTGCCGGTGTTCTCCATCGTCGCCACCAGGGCGCGGCTCTGGGCGGAGGCGGACTCGTCCAGCACGACGGTGCGCAGGTCGCGCACCTCCATGCGGATGGCGAAGCCGAAGACCACGAGCTGCATGGCCGGCACGCCGAGCATCAGGCCCAGCGTGAGCCGGTCGCGCCGCATCTGCACGAATTCCTTCCACAGCATGGGCCAGAGCAGCGACCGGCGCACGCGGTCCGCGGCGCTCATGCGAGCACCCCCTCGTCGCGGCGCTGCAGCTCCACGAACACCTCCTCGATGCTCGCGAGGCCGAACTGCGCGGTGATCTGGGGCCCCGTTCCCAGCGCGATCAGGTGCCCCCGGGAGAGGAAGGCGATGCGCCCGCATCGCTCCGCCTCGTCCATGTAGTGCGTGGTGACCAGGATGGTCGTGCCGGCGGCCGCGAGCGCGTGGATGGTCTCCCAGAAGCGGCGGCGCGCGGCGGGGTCGACTCCGGCGGTCGGCTCGTCCAGGAAGAGGACGCGCGGCCGGTGCGCGGTGGCACAGGCCAGGGCCACGCGCTGCTTCCACCCGCCGCTCAGCGTGCCCGTGAGCTGCCGCTGGCGCTCCTCCAGGCCCATCTCGCCGAGCAGCTCGGCGACGCGGCGGTCGCGGTCGCGCCCCAGCAGGCCGTAGACGGAGGCGTAGAAGCGCACGTTCTCGCGGACGGTAAGGTCGTCGTAGAGGCCGAACTTCTGCGACATGTAGCCGATGGAGCGCCGCACCAGGTCCGGCTCGCGCGCCACGTCGAAGCCGGCGACGGAGGCGGTTCCGGAGGTGGGGGCGACCAGGCCGCAGAGCATGCGGATGGTGGTCGTCTTCCCGGAGCCGTTGGGGCCCAGGAGGCCGAGCACCTCGCCCGTGCGGACGACCAGGTCCAGCCCGTCGACGGCGACGAGGGGCCCGTAGGCCTTGCGGAGCCCGGCGGTGCGGACCGCCTCTCGGTCGGCGGGGGCGCTCACGGCGTCCTCCGCGGCTCGCCGGAGAACGTGACGGTGGCGGGAAGCCCGGCCTTCACGGTGCCCGAGCGGTCGTCCAGCTCCACCTTCACGCCGAAGACCAGGTCGGCGCGCTCGTCCTCCGTGAGCGCGACGCGCGGCGTGTACTCCGCGCGGTCGCGGATGGCGACGACGCGGCCGGCGAAGCGCCGCTCCTCCATCCCGTCGAGCACGGCGGTGACGGCCTGGCCCACGCGGACGCGCGGCACGTCGCGCTCGCCCACGTAGACGCGCACCCACGGCCGCGCCGTCTGCCCCACGGTGACGACGGGTCGGCCGGCGGGGACCACCTCCCCCGGCTCCGCCAGCCGCGCGGTGACGACGCCGTCGGAGGGGGCGGCCAGGACCAGGTCGGCCTGCGTGGCGCGGGCCGCCTGGAGGGCGGCGCGCGCGGCCTCCACCTCCGCGCGCGCGGCGGAGACCCGCTCGGGGCGGGCGCCCTCGCGCACCAGGCGGAGCTGCGCGCGGGCGGCCTCGCGCCGGCCGGCGGCCACCTCCGCGGCCGAAACGGCCGCGTCCAGCGCCTGCCGGGAGAGGGCGCCCGCCGCCTCCAGCCGGCGGTAGCGGGAGAGGTCGCGCCCGGTCCGCGCCGCCTCGGCCTCCGCGCCGCGGACCTCCGCCTCCGCCGCGCCGACCTCGGCGGGGCGGGAGCCGGCGGCCAGGTCGCGCAGCGCCGCCTGGGCCGCGGCGAGCCGCGCCTCGTGGCCCGCCACGTCCGCAGGGATGGTGGACTGCGTGAGCGTGGCCAGGACCTGGCCGGCGCGCACGGAGTCGCCCTCCCGCACCCGCACCTCCACCACCCGCGCGGGGATCATCGCCGCCACGTCGGTCTCCACCACCTCCACCGTTCCCGTCGCCCGGATCCCCTCCTCTCCCCCGCGCGCGCACGCCCCCAGCAGCGCCGCCGCGATCGCCATCGCCACCCGTCTCATCGATCGCCTCCGTCCACCGGTGCATCCGCCTGGCCCGGGCGGGCGGCCAGCGCCGCGAGCGCGAACTCGGCGGCGTGGCGCCCGTAGGCGCGCTTGGTCTCGTCGTCCGGCACCGCGCCGGCCTCGCCCTTCAGCAGGACCCCCACCGCGGGGCCGGCGACGTGGAACCACGGCACCAGCGAGAGGGTGGACACCGCCGCGAAGCGCGGGTCCAGGTCCCGCCGGAAGAGCCCCGCCCGCTGCCCCTCCTGGATCAGCTCGCAGAGGCGGGCGAACACGGTCGCCGACAGGCGCACCAGCTCCTCGCCCGCGTGGGCGGCGCCGTGGTCCACCATCTCGCGCGCGATCAGCCGCGGGAGCGCCGGCCGCGCGGTCATGGTCTCCGTCT
Source organism: Longimicrobiaceae bacterium (assembly GCA_030146875.1). Classification (GTDB taxonomy): domain Bacteria; phylum Gemmatimonadota; class Gemmatimonadetes; order Longimicrobiales; family Longimicrobiaceae; genus JASLAX01. The sequence continues at coordinate 11,153 of JASLAX010000074.1, read as the reverse complement.
GCAGCGCCAGCACGCCGCGCACGGCGTCCGCCGGCCCCGCCTGCTCCAGCCGCGACCCGCCCTCCACCGCGATCCACGCGAAGACGCGCTTCAGCAGCTCGCGGTAGAGCCCGGCCTTGTCGCCGAAGTAGTAGTAGAGGAGCGCCGGGTTGGCCCCCGCCTCCGCGCCGATCTGCTTGATCGTGGTGGCGGCGAAGCCCTGCCGGGCGAAGAGCGCCTCGGCGGCGTCCAGGATCTGGTCTCGGGTGCTGCTCTCGTCGCTCATCGGCCGCCTCGGTTCATGACCACGTTCCACGGTTCCATTAATTAATCGTTTGATTAACCCGAGTCAAGAGCTTCGTCTGCCTCGGCGCCGAGGCGCCCACGCACGACGCGGCGGCACCGGGCCCTTCGCCTCCATGCGTCGAGGCGGCGGAGGCGGTATCATCATCCCCATGACAATGCGACCTTCCACCCCGCGCCCGGTGTCTCCGTTGCGAACGCGCCTCCTCTCCCTCGCGGCCCGCCCGTTCGGCGCGCCGCTGCTCCTGCTGCTCCTCGTCCTCGCTTCGCCGACGGCGCTCCGCGCGCAGGCTGCGCGGGGCACCGTCACGGTGACCGTGCGCGCGGAGGACGCGCCGCTCGCTTCGGCCGAGGTCCGCTCGGGCGCCACGGCGGCGCGGACGGACGCGGCGGGACGCGCGGTCCTGCGGCTGGAGCCCGGCACGCGGCCGCTGGCCGTGCGGAAGGCCGGCTACGAGACGGCGACGCTCACCGTCGCGGTGCGCGCGGGCGCGGACACGGCCGTGACGGTAGAGCTGGAGGAGGCGGAGGAGGAGCTGGAGGAGATCGTCGTCACCTCCACCCGCACGGGGCAGCGGATCGAGGACGAGCCCACCCGCGTGGAGGTGCTGGCGCGCGAGGAGATCGAGGAGAAGATGCTGATGACCCCGGGCGACGTCTCGATGATGCTGAACGAGACGTCGGGCCTGCGCGTGCAGACGACCAGCCCGTCGCTGGGCGGCGCGACGGTGCGCGTGCAGGGGCTGCGCGGCCGCTACACCCAGATCCTGTCCGACGGGCTGCCGCTCTACGGCGGCCAGTCGGGCGCGCTGGGCCTCCTCCAGATCCCGCCCATGGACCTGGGCCAGGTGGAGGTGATCAAGGGCGCGGCGTCCGCCCTGTACGGCTCGTCCGCGCTGGGCGGCGTGGTAAACCTGATCTCCCGCCGGCCGGGGGACGAGGACGCGCGCGAGCTGCTGCTAAACCAGACGACGCGGAACGGGACGGACGCGGTGGGCTTCGCGTCCGGCGCGCTCACCGAGCGCTGGGGCTACACGCTTCTCGCCAGCGCGCACCGGCAGGCGGAGGCGGACGTGGACGGCGACCACTGGACCGACCTGCCGGGCTACCGCCGCGCCGTGCTGCGCCCGCGGCTCTTCTGGGACGACGGCGCGGGCCGCTCCGTCTTCGTGACGGTGGGCGCCACGGCGGAGGACCGCGAGGGCGGCGGCCGCGTGCCCGGGGGAGAGTTTCCGGAGACGCTGGAGACCCGGCGGGCGGACGCGGGCGCCCTGGGCCGCTTCCTGCTCGGGACCGACCGCCTGCTGACGGTGCGCGCATCCGCCATGACGCAGCGCCACGCCCACGGCTTCGGCGCCGTGCGCGAGGACGACTCGCACGCGACGGGCTTCGCGGAGGCGGCGCTCGCGGGCTCCGGCGGACGGCACCACTGGGTGCTGGGCGCCGCGCTGCAGGCCGAACGCTACGACGCCGACGACGTGCAGGGCTTCGACTACTCGTGGACGACGCCGTCACTCTTCGCGCAGGAGGAGTTCGCGCCGGCGGAGTGGGTCACGCTCTCCGTGGCCGCGCGGGCGGACCGCCATCCGGAGCACGGGACCTTCGTGAACCCGCGCCTCTCCCTCCTCCTGCGCCCCGCCGGGTGGACGGTGCGCGGCTCGCTGGGCACCGGCACCTTCGCCCCCACGCCGTTCACGGAGGAGACGGAGGCGATCGGCCTGACCCGCGTGCGCCCGCTGGGCGACCTGGAGGCGGAGCGGGCGCGCACGGCGTCGCTGGACGTGGGGCGGACGGTGGGCGCGTGGGAGGTGAACGCCACGCTCTTCGGCTCGCGGACGGAGAACGCGCTGCAGCTCGTGGAGAGCGCCGCGGCGCCCGGCCTTCTGGAGCTGCGCAACGCAGCCGGCCCGACGCGCACGTGGGGGACGGAGCTGCTGGCCCGCTGGGGCGCCGAGCCCTTCCACCTGACGGTCACGCACACGTTCCTGCGCTCGCGCGAGTCCGACCCCGACGGCGGGGGACGGCGCGAGGTGCCGCTGACGCCGCGGCACGCGATCGGGGCGGTGGGGATGTGGGAGGCGGAAGGGGAGGGACGGGTGGGGCTGGAGGTCTACTACACGGGCCGGCAGGCGCTGGAGGACAACCCCTACCGCGACCAGAGCCGGCCGTACCTGATCCTGGGCCTGCTGGGCGAGCGCCGCTTCGGCCGCGTGCGCGCGTTCGTGAACTTCGAGAACCTGCTGGACGTGCGGCAGACGCGGCACGACCCGCTCGTCCTGCCTGCCCGCTCGCCCGAGGGCCGCTGGACGACCGACGTGTGGGCGCCGCTGGAGGGGCGCGTGATCAACGCGGGGGTGCGGCTGGAGCTCTGACGGAGAGGCGCGCGCCGAGAAGGGCAGCACCCCGCCGGATGCGACGAAAAGTCTTGCGGGTGCCGTGCGGGTTGGCGCATCTTGATCGCACCGCCTGCGGGACAGGCGGGACGATGCCGGACGTCATCCGCTCCCCGCCGACCGGACGCGATGGCCGCACCCTCCACGGCGCCACCCACCGTCTCCCCCGACGCGCACTCCGCAGCCGGTCCGAAGCCGCGTGCGCGGAAGCCGCGGCCGGTCCGGATTCCCACCTTCGCGCTCGTATCCCAGCGCGAACCGTTTGCAATCCTCGAGGAGCACGCGGAGCAGCCGGCGCTCGGCTACGCACTCTGGCGGCTGGCGAACGACGCGCTCGTTTTCGCCACGGCGGCGGATCGGCGGACCGTCTTCGCCTCCCCTTCACATTCACCCCTGGATAGGGGCGCCCGCGGACCTGTTCCCGCGGCACTGCGGGCGCTTGCCTTCGGGCTCCGTCAGGAGTCGATCGACATGGTGGAGGACGCGTGCGTTGCGCTCTCTGCCGAGCTGGAGCGACGCAGAGCTCGTTTGACAGCCGCCGTCTTTGCCGAGGCAGTGGCCCTCATTCGGGGCGCGCGCGCTGATGCAGCGTTGCGGGTCGCGACCCTGGCACAAAACCGCTCTGCATATCCGGCTGCCGAGTGGTGGGCCATCCACGCGGTGGAGATCGCGCGCGCCTCGGACGATTCTCGTTTGCTGTGCCTGGCGTTCCGATGCGCGGGAGACGCTGCACAGGAGCGGGGCCTGTGGTCACGAGCCGTCCGCTTCCGCAGACAACAGATGCGAGCGGCGCGCAGATCGGCTGGGCAGTCACGGCGCGACCTCTTCGCTCGCGCCACGCACTCATTGGCGGTCGCGTACTGGTATGCCGGGAATCGGAACCGTGCGCGATTCTGTTTCCGCGCCGCGTTACATCTGTATTCCGCCTCCCACCCGCGCCTTTATGCCCTCGCCCACGACTTGGCCCGCACGATGGTCGAAACCGGGGAAGGTGCGGGAGCGCTGCCGCTTCTCGTTGCTCTGCTGAACCGGGCGGGCGACGAGCGCGAGCAACTCGTGATTGCCGTAAACCTTGCCCGTGCCGCTGCTCAGGCGGGAGACGAACCTGCATTCCGCCGCGGCAGCTCGACCGCGCTAACCTGTTTGCAGAAGACCGCGTACTCGTTCAGAGCTGCTGAGGCGTTGAACGAACTCGCCGAGGCGGGGATGCAGATAGGCTGGATGGAAGAGGCGAATACCTGGGTCCGTTCGGCAGCTCAGATCTGCGTGGATCTTCCAGACTCAGCAGATCTTGCTCGGACGCAGGCGATTCTGGGCAGGCTGGCACACATCTCGCCGCTGGCCTGACCAGTTCGCACGCGTTAGCCGCCGCCGAGCATCATGCCTCCACCCCGGTTATCGCCAGTGCTCGTCGTATCGCCCGGTGCGGTGGTTCCCGACTGAACGCTGGTTGGAACAGCAGGTGTGGTAGAAGGGGCGTTGGCAGACCGAGAGTCGCTGGTGTTTCGCGGCAACGTAGGAGAAGATCCTGCACATGCCGCTCCCGAAGCCGCGAGAGAACAAACGATTAGCCACCGTACCGTTGCACGCATGAACTCCTCCGGGGGTGAGCGTCTTTCGATCCGAGAGACCTTCACCCCCGGAATCTATTCTATACCGCTCGCTATAGCACCGTTTTTCGTTCGGGGCGTGGAAAACCGCCTCCACCAATGCAGCCTCGCACGCGCCCGCGCCCCTCCATCCGGTCGAACGCACGAAAGTCCCCCCGCCGCGCCTGCCGTGGAAAGCGTTGCGCGACGGGGGGTTGGCACCCGGGACGAGCCCGGGGACATTCACCTTCGAGGAACCATGCTACCGTTCGATCCAGAAGATGTCAACGATTCCGCCGCCGATCGGCGCGCAAAGGAGCGGGGATCCACGCTCGTCCGGCCCGCGGGCCACGTGGAGGCGGTCCGGCGGGACAACCCCGCCCGCGCCATCCTGCTGTACAGCCAGGCCCATCCGCGGCGCCGCGCCGCGCTGGAGGTGGTCGCGGAGCTGTGGGACGATATCGCGCCCGTGCTGCTGGAGGGGCACGGCTGGACGGAGGAGGTGTTCCCGCGCGGGTGGGACTGGATCCTCACCCAGGTGGAGTACGAGGTGCGCGCCCTCGCCCTGGGCGTGCAGCTCTGCGATATGGGCGACGACGCGCGCGTGGAGGAGCTGTCGAACGTCGCGTTCCGCACCGGCGAGCTGCTGCACGCCGCGCGCGCCGCCCTGAAGGCGGACGGCCGTGCGGAGGCGCGGGCGCTGGCCGAGGTGCTGGAGCCGTGGACGCCGCAGGAGGGCGAGGCGCGCGAGACCTCCCTCGCCCACCGCTTCGACGCCGCCTTCCTCCCCGAGGACTGGGGCACGGAAGACAACGACGAGGACGGCGGTGGCGGCGGCCACGACGAGCCGGGAGGGGATGGACCCGGCGCCAGCGAGGCGGCCGTCGGCACGTTAGCGCACGCTTAGCCGGATGCACGAAGCCCCCGCCGCGCGAGTGCGCGGCGGGGGCTTCGGCTCTCCTGGGGAGCCTCAGCCCGTCGTGTTCGCCGGAGTGCCTACCCCGCTCACCGGCACCGACCCAAGGGCGCCCATCACGCGGTTCCAGTCGAACGCCGGGCCGATGTCCCACTTCCCGTACGACTCGGGCTGGTAGTTCGCGTGCGTAGTGATCCCCTTGAACGTGGTCACGTCCGGGCACACGTCGCAGCGCGTCTTCTCGGGCAGGAACGCCGCGGGGATGTTGTACGTCGCCGTCAGGTACCGCAGCAGGTCGATCAGGCTGACGTACTGCGCGTCGGTGAAGGTGGCGAAGCGCTTGTGGCCGCGGTACGGGGTGGCCAGGGTGGTGTAGGCCTCGGTCTCCGCGAGCGTGCAGTACAGCCCGCCGTACGGGTCCACCAGGTTGCCGTCCTTCTCGCGCAGGTACGCCACGTTCGACAGCTCGATCGCCACCGAGCTCTTGCTCATCTCCGTGTTGCCGCCCTGGGCGCCCTTCCCCAGGTGGTAGCTCCAGTACTTGGACGAGAAGAGCTGGTAGATGGTCCCGTCGCGCGCCACCACGAACGGCGTGGAGACGTGGTTGTCCTTCTTGGTGAGCGCCGCCATGTCGCCCTTCAGGTACCCGGCGGTGAAGTGCACCACGATGCGCTTCTTGGCCACCGCCTGGGCGTAGTAGAAGCTCTTGTCGCCGTTGACCAGGTTCGCGGTCACCACGTCCAGCTTCTGCTGCGTGCCGGGGATGGGCACGGACCCCGGGGTGAGCTTGAACGTCTTGCCGTCGCTGTCCACCCCCTTGGAGCGGAAGTCGGCCTCGTAGGCGGGGATCTTGGAGTAGTGCATGGGAGTCCTCGGGAGCACGGAGGGGAGACGAGGGAACGACGGAGACGGTCCGCCGCGGAACGGTGGGATGCGCGCCGTCGAGCGCGCATTACCCGTCAGGATAGACGCGAGGCCGGTACCGCGCAACGGTTTCCTCCGCTCCCCGCGACCCGATCCCTCTCCGCGCGGCAACGAGCCCCGTTCCGCCCGCACGCACGAAGCCCCCGCCGCGCCTGACGCGCGACGGGGGCCTCGGACCATCCACCAGAAGCGGGAGACGGGACTCGAACCCGCGACCCTTAGCTTGGAAGGCTAATGCTCTACCAACTGAGCTACTCCCGCGCTCCTGCGGCCTTCACCCGGCGGGGGGCCTGCGGCCCGCCCCGGCGCCGAAGCTGACGAAGGGACTTGAACCCCCAACCTGCCGATTACAAATCGGCTGCTCTACCAGTTGAGCTACGCCAGCGAACCTCAACAAGGGGCGGAATTTAGCCCCCGGCAACGGCTTCTGTCAAGCCGAGACGGTCCAGCGCGTCCCCTGCGCCGTGTCCTCAACGGTCACCCCGCGGGCGGTCAGCTCCTCGCGGATCGCGTCCGCCGCGGCGAAGTCGCGCGCCTTCCGCGCGGCCTGCCGCGCCTCCAGCCGCTCCTCCACCCAGGCCGACAGCCCCCCCTCCGCGGCTTCCGTCTCGCGGTCCGCCAGGCGCACGAAGCCGAACACGCGGTCGATGCGCTCCAGCGCGTCCAGCGCCGCGTCGCGCTCCGCCTCCGTGATGGGCCCCGTCCCCAGCGCCTCCAGCCGCACGTTGACGGCGGAGACCAGCGCGTGCAGCGCCGCCATGGCCACGCTCGTGTTCAGGTCCTGGTCCATCGCCGCCCCGAACGCCGCCAGCGCCTCCTCGGCCGCGCGGTGCAGCGACGGCACGTCGGACGGGTCCGGGTGCAGGGTCGACGGGTGCGTCCGCACCCGCTCGCGCGTGCCGCGTACGCGGCGCACCCCCTCCGCCGCGGCGGCCAGCCCCTCCTCGGAGAAGTTGAGCTTGCTGCGGTAGTGCGCCGTCAGGAACAGGTAGCGGACCGATGACGGCCGGATCCCCTGCTCCACCAGCTCCTGCAGGTTGAAGAAGTTCCCCAGCGACTTGGCCATCTTCTCGCCGTCGATCTGCAGGAACTCCCCGTGCAGCCAGTAGCGCACGAAGGGCTTGCCGGTGGCGCCCTCCGACTGCGCGATCTCGTCCTCGTGGTGCGGGAAGGTCAGGTCCACCCCGCCCAGGTGGAGGTCGAAGGTCTCCCCGAGCTCCTGCATGCTCATGGCCGAGCACTCGATGTGCCACCCCGGGCGCCCGCGGCCCCAGGGCGTGTCCCACACCGCGCCCACCTGCTCGTCCTCGGGCTTCACGCCCTTCCACAGCACGAAATCGCGCGCGTCGTCCTTGTCGTACTCGTCGCTCGCCACGCGCTCGCCGCGCCGGCCGGCGGTCAGGTCGACCCTGGAGAGCTTCCCGTAGCCGTCGAACTCGGAGATGTCGTACCACACCGAGCCGTCCGCCTCGTACGCCAGGCCGCGCTCCTCCAGGCGGCGGATGATGTCCACCATCTGGGGCACGTACTCCGTCGCGCGCGGATAGGCGTCCGCCCGCTCGATCCCCAGCAGGTCCAGCGAGTGGAAGAGGGAGTCGACGAACGGCTCCACGTAGTCACGCAGCGCCACCCCGTCGCGCACCGCGCCGCGGATCGTCTTGTCGTCCACGTCCGTCAGGTTCATCACGAACCGCACGCCGTAGCCCCGCCACTCCAGGTAGCGGTGCACCACGTCGGCCAGGAAGAACGTGCGCAGGTTGCCGATGTGCGGCGCCGCGTAGACCGTGGGGCCGCAGCAGTACATCCCCACCCGGTCGGGGGAGAGGGGGACGAACTCCTCCTCGCGGCGGGTGAGCGTGTTGTAGAAGCGCAGGGGCATGGGGACCTGGATGAGAAGGAGGACGGGGACGCGCCGCCGTGGCGCCTCCGTGGACGCGGTGTCTCGCGGCCTCAGCGGCCGCCCGTCCTACATCGCCTGCGCGGGGCGGTGGGGGCGCTCATGCCGGCGCGTCTCCGGTCGCCTGCGCCGCCGCCGCCGCCGGGGCCGGCTGCCCGTCCGTCAGCACCAGCCTCCGGTGCGGAAAGGGGATGGAGATCCCGTCGCGGTCGAAGCGCAGCTTCAGCCGGCGCCGCAGCTCGCGGGCGACGTCCCACTGCTTCAGGGGGATCGTCTTGGCCATCATCCGGATGTCCACCGACGACTCGGCGAAGCGCTCGATTCCCGGCACCTCCGGCAGCTCCATCAGGAGCGGCGCCCAGGCGGGGTCGGCGTGCAGGTCGGCGCCCACCTCGCGCATCACCCGCATCACCTCGTCCACGTCCTCGTCGTACGCCACCGACACGTCCAGCACCGCGCGCGACCACGAGCGGGTCAGGTTGCTCACCCGCTTGATCTCGCCGTTGGGGATCACGTGCAGGGTGCCGTGGATGTCCCGCAGCGACACCACCCGCAGCGTCATGCTCTCGACCGTCCCGGAGACGGTGTCGATGCGGATCACGTCCCCCACACCGAACTGGTTCTCGAAGAGGATGAAGAGCCCGCTGATCACGTCCTTCACCAGCGACTGCGCGCCGAACGAGATCGCCAGCCCCATCACGCCGGCGCCGGCCAGCAGGGGCCGCAGGTCCACCCCCAGCGCGCCCAGCACCATGAAGGTGACGATCAGCAGGATCACCACGATCCCCACGCTGCGCACCAGCGACGTGAGCGTGCGTACCCGCTGCTCGTGCAGCGAGATGGTGCCGTGCTCCGGCGGGGCGACGGAGCGCTCGATGCGCCTCAGGACCGCGCGCAGGGCCCAGAAGGCCAGCCACCCCACCACCAGGGCGGCCACCAGGCGCCCGCCCGTGGCGGCCAGCGCCGGCCAGTCGAAGAGGTCGCCCCACTCGCGCTGCAGGCGCCGGGGGATGGCGCGGAAAACCGTGTCTACCTGGATCATCGCGGGGCCCGGGGACGCGCGCGCCCGCCGCGGGGCGGCGGGCGGATGCCGGCGAAAGGTGCGCGGGGGCGGCGGCCGGTGTCAAGCCGCCGCCCCCGCGGGGACGGAAACGCGTGCGCGGAACGCCGGGTCATTGCAGGATGCGGAGCTCCCGCACGTGCCAGCCGCCGTCCGCCCACACCGCGCCCACGTAGACCGTGGCGTTGCGCGAGTCCGTCACCCCGCGCCCCCGCGACACCCAGGAGAGCTCCCCGAAGCCGCTCAGCGGCTGGCCTCCGGCGATGGTGACCCGCGTGGGCCGCACCGCAAGCGTCTGCCGGGTCGAGAACAGCACCCGCAGCGCGGCGCCCGCGTGGCGGCCGTCCACCTCCCCCGCTCCCTCGCCCACGTCCAGCACCAGCCGCACGCCGTCCGGGGCCAGCTCCACCAGCGCCTCCGCGTCTCCCTCGGCCCACAGGCGGCCGACCCGGGCGATGAACGGCGCCAGCGGGGCCTCGGTGGCCTGCGCCTCCGCCGCCGCCGGAACGGCGAGTGCCAGGAGGAGCGCCAGGAGGAGCGCCCGACGCCTCATCGGAGCACCTCGGCCGTGGCGTCTTCCAGCTCCGCCAGCACCCGGCCCAGCGCCAGCGCCGGGTCCGCCGCCGCGGTGACCGACCGGCCCAGGACCAGGTAGTCGACCCCGGCGCGCGCCGCGTGCGCCGGAGTCGCCACGCGCGTCTGGTCGCCCAGCGCGTCGCCCGCAAGCCGGATGCCCGGCGTCAGCACCCGCAGCCCGCCGCCGCAGCGCCGGCGGATGCCCGGCACCTCGTGCACGGAAGCCACCACGCCGTCCATCCCCGCCTCCGCCGCCAGGGCGGCCAGGCGCTCGGCCTCCGTCTCCGTCGTCAGCAGCCCGCGCCCCCAGGCGGTCGCCAGCTCGGGTCCGGAGAGCGAGGTGAGCACCGTCACCGCCAGCAGGCCCGGCCCCCCCGCGGACCCGACGGCCTCCCGCGCCGCCCGCATCATCGCCGGGCCGCCGGAGGCGTGCAGGGTCAGCAGGTCCACGCCCAGCGCCGCCGCCGACTGCGCCGCGCGCGCCACCGTGTTGGGGATGTCGTGGAGCTTCAGGTCCAGGAACACGCGGCGGCCCCGCTCCCGCAACGCGCGCACCACGGACGGCCCCTCCGCCGTGAAGAGCTGCAGCCCCACCTTCACGAAGTCGGCGCGGGGCCCCAGCCGCTCCAGCAGCGCGAAGGCGCCGGCGGCGTCGGCGACGTCCAGGGCGACGATGGGGACGGGACGGTGGGTCATGCTCTCGGGTCGCGTAAGTCTCGTAGGGGGCGCGAGTCGCCCCTCTGCTCTACCCGCCGCCGGGGCGGGGGGTCCGCCTCAGGAGCCGGCCGAGGCGGATGCGCCGCGGCGGAAGTGCTCGCGAACCGCGTCCGCCAGCCGCTCGGCGATCGCGTCCTGCGTCTCGGCGCTGGCGAGCGTGCGCTCCTCCGCCGCGTTGGTGATGAAGCCGATCTCCACCAGCACCGCCGGCATGAACGCGCCGTTCAGCACGTAGAAGCCCGCCTGCTTCACCCCGCGGCTGGGCCCCGGCGCGGCCCCCGCCAGGCGGCGCTGGATGGTCTCGCCCAGGTCGCTGGAGGCGCGCAGGTAGGTGTTCTGGCGCAGGTCGTGGAAGATGAAGTCCAGCGGGCTCATGCGCGTGGCCTCGGCCTCGTAGCGCTGGGCGGCGTTCTCCATCGCGGCCACCCGGCGCGCGTCCTCGGTCTTGGCCTCGGACAGGAAGTACGTCTCGTAGCCCCGGGCGGCGCGGCTGGGGTTGGCGTTGCAATGGATGGAGATGAAGAGCGCCGGGCGCTCGCCGCCCCGCCAAAGGTTGGCGAAGCGGGTACGGTCGCGCAGCGCGATCAGCGTGTCGCGGTCGCGCGTCATCCGCACCTCCAGGGTGGGGTCCTCGCGCAGGAGCGCCGCGAGCCGCCGCGCCACGGCGAGCGTCACATCCTTCTCGCGCGTCCCCCCCGGCCCCCCCGCCCCGGGGTCCACCCCGCCGTGCCCCGCGTCCACCACCACCAGCCGGCGCGCGTCTCCGCTCCGGGAGGGCGCCGCCGGCCGCTCCGGCGGG
>JASLAX010000041.1 GCA_030146875.1 Longimicrobiaceae bacterium | reverse complement strand
CGTTGGCGATCACGCCCACGGGGATGCCCTGGATGCGCGCGTGGCCGCACATCATCTCCGGGGCGTAGTCCGCCTGGAACTCGTCGAACTCGCCGCCGTCCAGGATGCACCCCAGCACCTGGCGCATGTCGTACGGCTGCTTGTGCTCCGTGGGCAGCAGGTCGTACAGCTCCTCCTCCGGGCGGGCCGGCGGCTTCCCCTCCGTGATGGGCAGGGCGCAGGCGTCGCGCGGCAGCTGCTTGACCAGCTCGCGGATCCTGGCGATGCAGGTGCGGTCGTCCGGCGTGCGGTAGTGGGCCACGCCGCTCCTGGTCGCGTGCGTGAGCGCGCCGCCCAGCGTTTCGCCGTCCACCGTCTGCCCCGTGGCGCCCTTGACCAGGTTGGGCCCGCCCAGCCCCATGAACGACGTGCCCTCCACCATCAGGATCACGTCGCTCAGCGCCGGCAGGTACGCGCCGCCGGCAATGCACGGCCCCATGACGGCGGCGATCTGCGGCACCTTGAGGTAGCGCCGCATGATGCTGTTGTAGTAGAAGATGCGCGACGCGCCGTACTGCCCGGGAAAGACGCCGCCCTGGTAGGGCAGGTTCACGCCCGCGGAGTCCACCAGGTAGATGATGGGCACGCGGCAGCGCATGGCGATCTCCTGCGCCCGCAGCATCTTGGTGATGGTCTCGGGCCACCACGAGCCCGCCTTCACGGTGGCGTCGTTGGCCACGACGACGACCTCCCGCCCGTGCACCGTGCCGATGCCGGTGACGACGCCCGCGGCGGGGGCCTGGCCCTCGTAGCGGTCGTGCGCCACCAGCAGCCCCACCTCCTGGAAGCGCGTGCGCGCGTCCAGGAGCAGGCCGATGCGCTCGCGGGCGGTCAGCTTGCCGTCGGCGTGCTGCTTGGCGACGCGCTTGGCGCCGCCGCCCTCGCGCAGCCGGGCCTCCAGCGTCCGCAGCTCGGCCGAGAGCGTGGCGAGGCGGCCTTCGGGCGTCGCGGGCGGAGCCTCCGTGGCGGAACCGCTCACCGCTCTACCGCCTCGCGGTCGCGGCCGTGGGCGCTGAACCAGTCGGCGATGTACTGCACGGCGGCGGAGGTGGGGGTCCCGGGCCCGAAGAGCTTGCCCACGCCCTTCGCCTCCAGCCCCTGCATGTCCTCCTCGGGGATGATGCCGCCGCCGGTCAGGAGCATGTGGTCGGCGCCCTCCTCCTGCAGCAGCTCCAGCACGCGGGGGAAGAGCGTCATGTGCGCGCCGGAGAGGATGGAGAGCGCCACCACGTCCACGTCCTCCTGCACCGCCGCGGCGACGATCATCTCCGGCGTCTGGTGCAGCCCGGTGTAGATCACCTCCATCCCCGCGTCGCGCAGGGCGCTGGCGATCACCTTGGCGCCGCGGTCGTGGCCGTCGAGGCCCGGCTTGGCCACCAGGACCCGGATCTTCCGTTCAGGCATCGTGCGCTTCGCAGGTGTCGGGTGTGTCGGCCGCCGCCGTACGGGGCGGAGCCCGGTGAACTTATGGCCGCGGGCCGTACATCTGCAAGCGAGCGGCCCCGCGTCCGTGGCGTGGACGCGGGGCCGCTCTCCGTCACCTCTTCAGCCGCGCGTCGCGCTCGCAGACCACGATCAGGTCGGGCGAGGAGTGGACGAACGGCGCCATCTCCCAGTCGCCGTGCCAGTCCACCGGCCGCAGCCCCGCGTGCCGGAAGAGGCGGTCCCACTCGGTGGCCGTGCGCACCTTCAGCTCGTGGAACTTCTCGCCGCTCTGCCGCCCCTTGCTCCACCGCGTCCACTCGCGGGAGACGCCCTCCACCGCGTCGAACTCGCGCTCCACCCACACCGTGGCGCCGCCGTCCGTCTCCCACCAGTCCCGCTCCGCGTACGCGGCGGCCACGTGGTCGCGGTGCATGGTCTCCATCACGAACACGCCCCCGGGCTTCAGCGCCTCGCGGGCGCCGCGGAGCACGCGCAGGTCCTCGTCGTCGGAGAGGAAGTAGCCCATCGAGGAGTAGAGGGAGAGCACCGCGTCGAACCGCCCCGTCCAGGGGATCTCGCGCATGTCGCCGCGGACGAACTCCGGCGCCACGCCCGCCGCCTCCGCCCTCCGCCGGCCGCGCGTGAGCAGCGTCTCGGAGTAGTCCAGCCCCGTCACGGCGAAGCCCGCGCGGGCCAGCTCCACCGAGTGGCGCCCCCACCCGCAGGCCAGGTCCAGCACCGCCGCGCCCGGCTGGAGCGAGACCATCTCCCGCAGCCCGCGCACCTCGCGCTCGGTGCGCTCCGGCGTCAGGAAGTCGCGGTAGATGTCGATGAAGGTCTCGTCGAAGTACCCCTCCCACCAGGGCGCGCTCACGAGGGGCTCCCCACGATGGCGGGCAGGTCGTGGATGCCCTCGATCCGCTCGCACTCCATCTCTCCCCACAGGCCGAGCGGGTCCACCAGGAAGGGCCGCATCCCCGCCGCGCGGGCGCCCACCACGTCGATCTCGTAGACGTCGCCCACGTAGGCGGCCTCCCACGGGTCCACGCCGAGGGCCGCGGCCGCCCGCCGGAAGATCTCGGGGTCCGGCTTCTCGATGCCGACGACGGCGGAGTCCAGGACCACGTCGAACCAGCCGCGCAGGCCCACGTCGCCCAGCAGCGCGTCCACGCGCCCGTCGGCATTGGAGACGACCCCCAGGCGGAAGCCGCGCCCGCGAAGCTCCTCCAGCGTCTCCGCCGTCCTCTCCTTCACCACGCACCACAGGTTCCGCTGGGCGTGGCGCTCCCTCAGCCGCGTCCCCGCCTCCTCCAGCGCCGCGTCGGGCAGCCCGACGGCGCGGAAGACCTCGCGGAAGAAGACGCGGCCGCGCGACTCGTCGTCGCCGCCCCGGCCGGCGCGGAAGAGCGCGTCCAGGGCGCGCTTCGCCTCGTACTCCGCGGCCAGCAGCGCGGGGGACGTGGTCTCGACTCCGTGCCGCCGCAGGGTCTCCAGCAGGAAGGGGTGGTCCAGCCAGACCAGGGTGTTGCCCGCGTCGAAGAGGATCGCCTTCACGTCGCCTCGCGTCCGCCGTCCCGGGGGAGCGGGGCCGGGCGGCCCCGCGGTCGCGGGAATATACGAGGCGCGGCGCCCCCGGTCAGGGGGCGCCGGCGCCCTGGCCGGAGAGCGGCGGGTCCTCGGGCTCGGTGCCGCTCAGGAAGGAGGCCTCGGACTCCCAGGGACGGGCGCGGTAGGGGACGGCCAGGTTGGCGGCGGTCCAGAGGGGCACCGCCAGGCCCAGGTCGAGCCAGCGACCCAGGCCGCGCCGCTCCCGGCCCAGCAGGCGGTCCTCCGCCGGGGCGCCCCAGAGCAGGAAGGCCTGGTCGTACTGCAGCACGTGCACGCGCTCGTGGGCCACGTGGCCCGCGGGCACCGGCACCTGCTGCCGGACCGCGCACGGGGCGACGTTGGCCTGGCCGATCCCGCAGGTCGCCGGGTCGCGGCGCAGCACGACCACGCCGGCCACCTGCATGGCCTCCCACTCCACCTCGCTGCGGTACACGGTGCGCTGGAAGACCGGCGCGCCCGCGGAGAGGGACTCGCTCCAGTCGATCTTCGCCCCGTCCTGCTGCGCCACGAACGCGGTCGCCAGCACGTTCGCGACGTCCACCCGCGCGGTGACGCGGGTGCCCCCCGCGGAGTGGACGTAGAGGTGGAGCGGACCCAGCGGCAGGAGCATCCGGTCCAGCACGGGCACCCCGTCCGCGGCGTTGCGGGTGATGGAGCCTCCCACGGCGGCCACCTGGCGGCCGACCAGCCCCGCGCCGCCGATCCGCTCCGCCGCCACGCGCTTTCCCACGTAGGTGAGGGCCCCGCCGCCCAGGCCGCGCACGAACCCCTCGCGGAACGAGCCGCCCCGCGCCTTCCGCAGCGCCCCCGCCGTCAGCCCGCCCAGGAGCGAGTTGGTGGCGATGGTGGTCGCCTCCGCGCCCAGGCGCAGGGGCCGGCACCCGCCCACGCAGGACTGCCCCCGCGCGGGAGACGGCGCCCACGCGGCGAGCAGCGACGCGGCGGCCAGCAGGACGAGTGGACGGCGGAACGCGGTCATGCGACTTCGGGAGCGGGTGGACGACACCGGCGGCACGGGATGGAAACGTCCGGGGGCCACGATTCCTGACGGCCCGGCGGCGGGAACGCGAGTCCCCGCCGCCGGGCCGTCCCGGTCCCACGTCGCCGCGGCGGACGCGAGGGGCCCATGCCCCTCCCGCCCGGCGTACCCCCTACCGCAGCGCGATGGCGACCAGGGTTCCCGACTGCGTGGCGATGAACAGCGTACCCTCCGCGCTCACGGAGAGGTGGCCGCCCGCGGGGTACGTCCAGACCTGCCGGCCGGTGGCCGCATCCAGCGCGAAGGTGGCCATCCGCGACACCGGAGCGAACGGGGTCTCGGTGGTGACGAAGACCAGGTTGTCGGCGGCCACCATGCTCACCCACGGCTCGCCCGAGGGCGGTGTCCACGTCCACCGCTGCGTGCCGTCGCTCTCGCGATACGCGGCGACCACGCGGTCCTTCACCGTGTAGACGGTCCCCCCGCCCACCACCGGCAGGCGGGGGAAGAACCCGGCCACCGACCACGAGGCGCCGCCCGCCTGGATGGCCGTGGAGGTGAGGGCGCCGGTGGAGGTGGCGAGCACGTTGTTCAGGCTGCCCAGGACCGGCGTGCGCTCCGACGGGTTGTGGGCCGCCGGGAGGGTCGCGGCCACGCTGCCGTCGGCGGCGTTCAGCGCCGTCATCCCCGCGAAGCCGTCCCCGGGAGCGCCGTAGACCAGCACCCGGTCCCCCACCACCGCCGGGCTCCACCGGTCGGTCGCCAGGAGCGGCACGTGCCACGACGGCGCCCCGGTGACCGCGTCGAACCGCATCACCCCGCCCTGCGGCCCCCCGCCGGTGAACACCCCGCCGCCCGAGACGACGGGTGCCGGCCAGGTGGCCTGGGCATCGCCGTACGGCGTCCGGAAGCGCAGGGTGCCGTCCTCCGCGTCCAGCGACCAGAGCTCCGCCCCGTTCACCACCGGCGTGAGCAGGTACACGCGCCCGCCGCCGAACGCGGCCCCGCTCAGCGTGCGAACGCCGGTGAAGGTGCGGGCCCAGCGCTCCTCGCCGGTGGCGGCGTCCAGCACGGTGAGCCGCTGCGTGGTGACGAAGATGGAGCCCTGCGACACGTGGACCTTGCCGGCGCCGGTCGCCGCCGCGTTGAGCGGCAGCCCGCCGGGGATGGTCTTCGTCCACAGCTCGCGGAAGGCCGCCGGGTCCAGCATGGACGAGACGTGGGCGTCGTGGCGCCCGCTTCCCTGGTGCGTGGACCAGTCCCCCGTGTGCGTCCAACCGACGGTGACGGCGGGCAGCACGTTGATGGTGACGCTGGCCTGCTGGCCGTCCAGCGCGGCGGTGATGCTCACCTGCCCCGCGGCCAGGCCCGTAACCTTGCCGGAGCCGTCCACCGTCGCGCGCGTGGCGTCGGAGGTGGTCCACGCGAAGGTTCGCCCGTGCAGGGTGTCGCCGGCGGCCGAGACCGCGACGGCCGCGAGCGAGCGCGTCTGCCCCACGAAGATGGCGCCGCCCGCGAGCTCGCCGACGATGGACACCGTCTGCGCGCCGGTACCCACGATGGCGTAGCGCCCGCCGGAGTGGATGGGTCCGGACACGGTGCGCCGGGTCACGTCCACCGCGCTCTCCCGCACCAGGTCCCAGTACTCGCCGCGCCCGGGCGTGTTGAGGATGGTGTAGAGCTGCAGGGTGGACTCCGGCACCCCTGCCGGGATCCGCGCGGGGTCGTACGCCAGCGTGAGCGTGGCGGGCGGGTTGAAGTCGAACACCTGTGGGCCCAGCTCGTACACCGTCCCGGGCACGAGCCGCGGCTCCGCCGGCACCGCCGTCGCGGGCCGGAAGAGCATCGCCGCCGCCGCCCGCAGCGACCCGGCGGGTACGACGAGCCGGATGCGCCCGCCCAGCAGGTCGAGCGTTCCTCCCGCCGGGCCCAGCGGCCCCCCCACGCGGGCGTCCAGCGTGGCCGAGCCCTCGCTGCCGCCGGCGCGGGCCGTGATCGCGACCAGCCCCGCTCCGGTCACGTTCACCAGGCCCGTGGAGGAGACCTTCGCGATGGCGGTGTCGCCGGACGCCCAGGTCACCGCCTGGCCGGAGAGCGCGGCGCCCGAGGCGCTGGTGGGCGTGGCGGTGAGCTGCACGGTGGTGCCGGCCATGACGTGCGCCGCCGGAGCGCCCGAGACGGTGACCGCCGCCACCGGCTCGCCGCCGGTCCCCCCTCCCCCGCCGTCGCCGCCGCACGCCGGCAGGACGGCCAGGAGGAGCGCGGAGAGGCCGCGCGCGGCGCAGAGAGGGCGCGGGCGCCGGACGCGCGGCCGGGGCGCGGCCGCGGAACGATAGGTCGGGATCATCGTCTGGAGCGGAGTGGTGAACGGATGGCGGGGGAGGAGCGGCCGAAGCGCCTGCGGGAAGGGAGGCTGCGGGCCACAAGCTAAGGCCCCCCGAGGCCGCGTACAAGGCTCCCGACCGACCCGGGCTGGCACGCGGCGGCGGGGCGGGTTGTACGGCGGGAGCGGGTGCCGTTACCTTCTCTCCTCCCGCCATTCTTCACCACCCGCCGCCGCCCGCCCATGACCACCGTCGCCCGCCGCGTGCACGTCTCCGAGAAGGCCAGCCGCTTCACCGAGTCCGTGATCCGCGAGATGACGCGGCAGGCGCTGCAGCACGGCGCCGTGAACCTGGCGCAGGGCTTCCCCGACTTCGCCGCCCCGGAGGACATCAAGCGCGCCGCCTGGGAGGCCATCGCGGGCGACGTGAACCAGTACGCCATCACCTGGGGCTCGCGCGACTTCCGCCAGGCGCTGGCGCGCAAGACGGCGTGGTACCTGGGGCTGGAGATCGACCCCGAGCGCGAGGTCACCGTGACCTGCGGCTCCACCGAGGGGATGATCGCCGCGCTGATGGCCACGGTGAACCCGGGCGACGAGGTGGTGGTCTTCGAGCCGTTCTACGAGAACTACGCGCCCGACGCCATCCTCTCCGGCGCGAAGCCCGTCTACGTGCGCCTCCACGCCCCCGCCTGGAGCTTCGACCCGGACGAGCTCCGCGCCGCCTTCAACGAGCGCACGCGCGCCATCATCGTCTGCAACCCCAACAACCCGGTCGGCAAGGTCTACTCGGAGCGGGAGATGCGCTTCATCGCGGACCTCTGCATCGAGCACGACGTGCTGTGCATCACCGACGAGATCTACGAGCACATCCTCTACACGCGCGAGGACGGGACGCCGGCCAGGCACATCTGCATGGCGCAGCTCGACGGGATGCGGGAGCGGACCGTCGTCGTCAACTCGATGTCCAAGACCTACTCCGTGACCGGCTGGCGGGTCGGCTACTGCATCGCGCCGCCGCACATCACCGACGCGATCCGGAAGGTGCACGACTTCCTCACGGTCGGCGCGGCGGCTCCCCTGCAGGCCGCGGGCGCCTTCGCGCTCTCCCAGCCGCCGGAGTACTACGACCACCTGCGCACCGACTACCAGGCGCGGCTCGACCTCTTCCTTCCCGCGCTGGAGAAGGCGGGATTCGGGGTGATCCGGCCACAGGGCGCGTACTACGTGATGACCGACATCTCCGGCTTCGGCTTCCGGAACGACGTGGAGTTCGCCATGCACCTGGTGAAGGACGTGGGCGTGGCCTGCGTTCCCGGCAGCTCGTTCTACCACCGGCCCCAGGACGGAGCGCAGCAGGTCCGCTTCTGCTTCTGCAAGAAGGACGAGACGCTCCTCGGCGCCGTCGAACGCTTCGCCAGGCTGTCGTAGGGACCCGCGGCTACGCTTTTCCACGCGGAGACGCGGAGGACGCGGAGACGCGGAAAAAAACGGAGCGAAGTTCTCCGCGTCTCCGCGCTCTCCGCGTCTCCCCCCTCTCCCGTCGCCCGCCGCGCGAGAAGTCCCGGGCGGCAGAGTGCCGTCTCGTGCCGACGGGACGGTTGGGGGGGAGTTCTGGGAGTCCGGGGAGGCGGCGGAGGGACGTTCAAAGCGGCGCGGCTGCCCTGGGGAGGGCGGCCGCGCCGCTTCCGATGTCTACGTAAGGACGATCAGAAGAAGACCGGCTCCTGGTAGGCGCCGAAGACCTCCTCCATCGACGCGCGGATCTCGTAGAGGGTGGCGTACTCGCGGACCGCGTCGAGCATCGGCGGCACCACGTTCTCGCCGGCGCGGGCGGCGTCCTGCAGCGCCTTCAGGGTGGCGTCCACGCGGCCCTGGTCGCGGCGCTCGCGCATCAGGCGCATCCGCTCGCGCTGGCGGCGCTCGGCCTCCTCGGTGACCTTGAGGAGCGGGATCTCGATCTCCTCGCCCTCGATGGTGAACTCGTTCACGCCCACGATCAGGCGGTCCCCGCTCTCGATCTCGCGCTGCTGGCGCATGGCCGAGCGCGAGATCTCGCGCTGGAAGTAGCCCACCTCGATCCCCGGCACCACCCCGCCCAGCTCGTCGACCTCGGCGAAGATCGCCTCGGCCTCGGCCTCGAGCTGGTCGGTGAGCGCCTCCACGTAGTACGACCCCGCCAGCGGGTCGATGGCGTTGGGCACCCCCGTCTCGTAGGCCAGCACCTGCTGCGTGCGCAGGGCGATCTGCACCGCGCGCTCGGTGGGGAGCGCCAGCGTCTCGTCCATGGAGTTGGTGTGCAGCGACTGCGTTCCGCCCAGCACCGCCGCCATGGCCTGGTAGGCCACGCGGACGATGTTGTTCTCCGGCTGCTGCGCCGTGAGCGTCACCCCGGCCGTCTGCGCGTGGGTGCGCAGGCGCCAGCTCTCCGGGTTCTTCGCCCCGTACACGTCGCGCAGGCGGCGCGCCCAGATGCGGCGGGCGGCGCGGAACTTGGCGATCTCCTCGAAGAAGTCGTTGTGCACGTCCCAGAAGAACGACAGGCGGGGCGCGAAGTCGTCCACGTCCAGCCCGCGCGCGATCCCCCGCTCCACGTACTCGAAGCCGTTGCGGAGCGTGTACGCCAGCTCCTGCCCGGCGGTGGAGCCGGCCTCGCGGATGTGGTAGCCCGAGATGGAGATGGGGTTGTACTTGGGGGCGTTCCTGGACGCCCACTCGAACATGTCGATCACCAGCCGCAGCGCCGGCTCCGGCGGGTACACCCAGGCGTGCTGCGCCTGGTACTCCTTCAGGATGTCGTTCTGGACGGTGCCGCGGAGCTGGTCGAACGACACGCCCTGCTTCTCCGCCGCCACCATGTAGAAGCAGAACAGGATGATGGCGGGCCCGTTGATGGTCATCGACACGGAGACCCTGTCCAGCGGGATCCCGTGGAAGAGCGTCTCCATGTCGTCGAGCGACGAGATGGCGACCCCGCACTTCCCCACCTCGCCCAGCGAGCGCGGGTGGTCCGAGTCGTAGCCCATCAGCGTGGGGA
This sequence comes from Longimicrobiaceae bacterium, assembly GCA_030146875.1. Lineage (GTDB taxonomy): Bacteria > Gemmatimonadota > Gemmatimonadetes > Longimicrobiales > Longimicrobiaceae > JASLAX01. Next base: position 61,523 of record JASLAX010000041.1, on the reverse strand, counting down.
AGTCGAACGCCACCGAGAGCCCCGTCTGGCCGCGCCCCAGCAGGAAGTGGTAGCGCGCGTTGGTCTCCTCGGCGGTGCCGAAGCCGGCGAACTGGCGCATGGTCCACAGCCGGGTGCGGTACATGGTGCCGTACGGCCCCCGCGTGAACGGGAACTCGCCCGGCAGCCCCAGCGCCTCGGTGTGGTACGCCGCCTCCTCGGCGGATGGCTCCGGCCGGTCGAGGGGGGTGTAGATGGCCTCCACCGGGCGGCCCGAGACGGAGGTGTACTCCACGTCGGAGGTCGCGCCGCGCGCGGCCTCGGCGCGGTTGGGGAGGCGCTTGGGCGCCCGCTCGCAGGCGCCCTCCCAGGCGGCCAGCGAGGCGCGCAGCGCCTCCAGCTCCCGCTCCTTGTCGCGGATCCGGTCCAGAAGCTCCGCCGCGGGGGCGTCGCGCTCGACTACGCTCATCGGTCCATTCCCTGGTGGGGGTTCACCCCGAGTGCCTGCACGATGCGCCCGGCCACGGCATACGGGGACTCGGCCCCCGTCTCCAGCGCAGGGAGCGAGGCTTCGAGGATGGCCTCCCCCGGCCCGCTCCGCCACGCCAGGCGCTGCAACCGCCGCTCCACCACGGCGCGCACCCGCTCCGCCAGCCGCCGGCGGCGCCGGCGCGACAGCTCGCCGCTCCCTTCCAGATACACCCGATGCCGGTCCAGCGTTCGGAGCAGCTCGTCGAGCCCCTCCCCCGTCTGGGCCACGGCCTTCAGCACGGGGATGGCCCACGTCCCCGTCTCGTCCGCCGCCTCGCGCGCCCGGTCCCGCGCCGCGCGCCCGACCGTCCTGAGCGACACGCCGTGGTGGCCGGCCACGGCGGGCTGCGCCTCTCCCAGGCGCATGTGCAGCATCACCTCGATCTCCTGCGCCAGCCGGTCGGCGCCGGGGCGGTCGGCCTTGTTGATCACGAAGACGTCCGCCACCTCCATCAGCCCCGCCTTCATGGCCTGGATGGAGTCTCCCGATTCGGGGACCAGGACCACGACGGTGGTGTCCGCGGTGCCCGCGATCTCCAGCTCCGACTGGCCCACGCCCACCGTCTCCATGATCACGCGCTCGAAGCCGAAGGCGTCGATCACGTCCGCCACCTCCTTGGTGGTCGTCGCCAGGCCGCCCAGCGCGCCGCGGGTGGCCATGGAGCGGATGAAGACGCCGGGATCGGTGGAGACGTTGTTCATCCGGATGCGGTCGCCCAGCAGCGCCCCCCCGGTGAAGGGGGAGGACGGGTCCACGGCGACGATCCCCACCCGCTCGTCCCGCTCGCGCAGCGCCAGGGCGAGCTTCGACGTGAGCGTCGACTTCCCCGCCCCGGGCGGCCCGGTGAGGCCGATCCGGTGGGCGCGGCCCATCTGGGGGTGCAGGTCGTGGAGGATCGCCTCGAAGCCGGGGCGGCCGTCCTCCACGATGGAGATGGCGCGCGCCAGCGCCACGCGCTTGCCGGCGCGGAAGCGGGCGAGCAGCTCCTGCTCGCGCGAGGTGTCCAGGTCGGTCTGCATGGCGGAATTCTGCCGGTCGGGCGGGCGCAGTGTCAAGCGGCCGGCCCTCCGCCTCCTTCGGCCCGGCGGGGCCGCGGCGCGCGGCCCCGGCTGCACGACAAGACGATTGACCTTTAAGGGGCGACACGGTACGCTTAGAATCGCCCTCGAAGGCCACGCGGTCCCGATAGATGGAGGCCCCCATGCGCACGACGCGGCTCGCCCCGCTGCTCCTGCTGGCGCTCTCCGCCGGCTGCGACGACGGCACCGCCCCCCGGCTCACCACGCCCGCCGCCGCTGAGGCCGCGTCCGGGGACGGGCAGAGCGGCACCGTGGGCCGCGAGCTCGCCGCGCCGCTGGTGGTGAGGGCGCTCGACGAGGCCGGCCGGCCCGTGGCGGGAAGGCCGGTGGTGTGGACGGCGCGCGGCGGCGGCTCGCTGGCCGGCGCGGACCTGGCGACGGACGCGCGAGGGCTGGCGCGCGTGCGCTGGACGCTGGGGCCGTCGGTGGCCGACAGCCAGCGCGTGGAGGTGCGCGTCCTGGCCGGCCGCGCCGCTGTGCAGGCGACGTTCCGCGCGTCGTCGCAGGCGGACTCCCCGGCGGAGGTGCGGGCGGTGGCGGGCGCGGCGCAGAGCGGGGTCGTGGGCGCGCCGCTGCCGGAGCCGCTGGCGGTCCGGGTGGTGGACCGCTTCGGCAACCCCCTGGCGGGGGTGGCGCTCGCCTTCCGGGTCGCCGCCGGCGGGGGCGCGGTGGACGCGGCGGCGGCCACCACGGACGCGGCGGGGATGGCGCGGACGCGGTGGACGCTGGGGACCTCGGCCGCCGACAGCCAGCGGGTGGAGGTGCGGGTGGCCACGGGTGGGGAGGCGGCGCCCTCGCTGCGCGTGGCGGCCACGGCGGTCGCCGACGCCCCCGCCGCCATGGAGCCGGTGGGAGCCACGTCGCGCCAGGGGATCGTGGGGGCGCCGCTGGCGGACTCCGTCGCGGTCCGGCTGGTGGACCGGTTCGGCAACCCCGTGGCCGGGGTAGCGGTGGCCTGGTCGGTCCCCGCAGGCGCCGGCAGCGCCACGCCCGCGAGCAGCATCACCGACGCCGCCGGGATCGCGCGCACGCGGTGGACCCTGGGCCTGCGCGTGGACAGCGCGGAGGCGCTGGTGGCCAGCGCGGGCCCCGCCATGAACGTGCGCTTCACCGGCACCGCGGCGCTCGGCACCGACTTCCGGCTCGAGGAGGTCCTCCCGCAGAACACCAACGTGCAGCTCGAGCGGTGGCTGCTGCTCACGGCGAAGCTGACGCTGCTCGACGGGAGGCCGATCCAGGGTGCGCCGGCGGCTTGGTTCGTGACCGGGGTGGGCAATATTTACCGCGTCGGCCGCTTCACACAGCCGGATGGACGTGTGACGGCGGAGTTCTTCTCGTCGGAGTACGGGTCCTCGCCCGTGTACGTGAAGATCGGGGACCGGCGGACCTTCTTCCACGTCCGGGTGGTCCCCACTACGACCGAGAGGCTGCGGCTGGTGAAGCGTGGCGGCGACGCCCAGGTGCTCACGCTCCGAGGGGAGTTCGTCTACTCCAACCTGATGAGCGCGTGCGTGGAGGACTCTGGCGGGTATGTGCTCTCGGCGCCGGTGAGCTGGCATAGCGCGGCGCACCTGGAGGACACGACACCTCCCATCATCGGCGGGTCGCCACCGCATTGCAGCGAGGCGTACCTCATCCTGTCGGCACCGGGCGTCTACACCGCGACGGCGACCTTCCAGGACCAGTCGGTCACCTTCACCGTGACGGTCATCCCCGATCCCGATCCCTGAGGCCCCCCCGTCCGGGCGTCCGCCGCGAGCGGAAGGGGCGGGCCGCCGCGGCCCGCCCCCTCGTGCTTTCCGCGTCAACCGCCGCTCTACGGCGCGACGAGCAGCATCGCCTCCACCGAGTAGATCCCCGGCCGCGTCGGCCGCCACCGGCCGCGCTTCTCCTCGCGCAGCCAGGGCGGCGGCCGGTCAGTCCCCTCGCGGAAGCGGAGCGCGGTGACCACCAGCCTCCCCACGTCCCGCCCGGCCGCGTCGCGCAGCGGGAACACGCCCGAGCCGCCGCCAAAGTGCACGGAGGCGAAGTTCGGGCTGTCGCAGGTCCGGCGCGCGGCGGCGAGGAGCGAGGCACGCAGCGGCCTCAGGTCCACGCCGGCTTCTCCCGCCCCGCCGGGGAGCCGGACGGTCGCACTGTCGCCGTCGATGCGGAGGAAGGTGGTCGGGACCGGAGGACCCGTCCGGTCGCGCGTGGGCGGCGGCGGGACGGGACCGTCCTCGTGCACGGCGCCGCCCACCTGGTAGAGCCGTCCGCCCACGGGCAGCGGCACCCCCGGCCTCCAGTCGCGCGCGCCGTCCACCGTGAGCTGCCCCTGCGGCGCGCAGGCCTGCATGATCCGCAGCGCGCGCGCCACGTCCCAGCCGTGCTTCACCGTGTCCGGCACCTCGCCCAGCACCGGGCGGAGCGAGGCGGGGCCGTGGGACTGGTACAGGTAGCGCGCGCTGCCGGTGATGGTAGAGTACGCGGCCGAGTCCACGCGCAGCGTGTCCGCCCCGCCCTTCAGGCGCGTCCGCGCCTGCTCCGGGGTGAGCCCGGCGGCCCGGAGCCCCGACCGCAGCCGGTCGAGCTGCGACTCGCGCGAGACCGCCGTCGCGCTCCACGGGCCGATCGCCGCGAGGGCCGCGGTCACGGCCATCGCCAGCAGCACCGCCGTCAGCAGCGGCGGCCTGCGTCGCGCGAGGCGGACGGTGCCCAGCACCGCGAGCACGGCGAGGACCGCCACCGCCGCCATGCGCAGGTAGCGGAACTCCGTCCACCCGTACTGCCCCAGGCGCTGCAGAATGGCCCACCCCGCCAGCGGCAGCAGGGGAAGGAGCAGCGCGGGGAAGACGCGGATCAGCTTCGCGAGCCCGGGGGCCCGGCCGTCGCGGTGGACCGGGTCCAGCAGCAGCCCACCCAGGAAGCCCAGCCCCCCCGCCGCGATCACCAGCGGCGAGAGCAGGTTCTTCGGCACCTCGCCCGTGACCAGCACCTTGGCCACGTAGGCGTAGAGGATGGCCAGGTACAGGACCAGCACCGGGACGTAGAGGAGCCGCCCGGCGAGCAGCCCCAGCGGCGGCAGCTCGTCCTCTCCCTCCACCAGGCGCGGCAGGCCGCCCACGGCGATCCAGGGCACCAGGGCGTAGAAGATCCACGCGCCCAGGTCCTCGTACAGGTGCGCCGGCCGGTCCAGGTCGAACAGGTTCACCACCGCCGCCACCGCGCCCGCCAGCGCCCCGTACAGCAGCGCGCCGTAGACCAGGACGCCGATCACCCGCATCACCCCGCGGGCGTCGAACCCCCAGACGCGCCTCCGCTCGCCGCCGCGGGGGAACGCGGGGGCGAGCAGGAGCAGGGAGAGCGAGAGGGCGCCGAGCAGCACCAGGCGCCATCCCTCCGCCTCCTTCTCCAGGTCCATCACCACGGCGGAGTACCCGAACGCCAGCGCCAGCGCCGCCGCCGTGATCCCCCACCGCGCGGGGGTGGAGACCGCGCCGCGGAAGCGCAGCGCGCTGGCGGCGAAGACCACCGGCAGCGCCAGCCAGGCCCCTGCCGCGAACCGCATCCACGCCTCCCAGGTGTCGGGCGAGGCGTTGCGGAGCTGGACGGAGAGGGTGAGGGCGAGCAGCACCCCCAGCGCGACCTCCACCGGCGCGTGGCGGAAGGCGGTGCGCGCATCGGCGGCGTAGGCGCGCAGTGCCGCGGGGAATCGCATGAGGACCGGGAGGAAGAGGGAGGCCGCCGGGGGGAGAGGATGCGGACGGCGCCGAGGACGAGGGGCGGAGGCCGGCGAGGCCCCACGCCGGGGAACGTGGGCAGCGTCGCCGGGAGTGTCAAGCGAGCCGCGCGCGGGCCGCCGGCCCGGGCGACGCGGCCCGGCCGCTCTCTTCTCGCCGCCTTGACCGGCACCCCCGGCGGCTGCATCGTTCGGATCCAACCCCCGCCGGCGACGGCGGCTCGTACCGAGGAGGCCCGGTGAGAATCCGAGCGCTGCTGGTGGCCCTGGCCACGGCCCTGGCCGCATGCGACGGCCAGGACGCGTCGGGCCCGAGCGTGGGTCCCCCCGCTTCGGTGGCCGTCGTCGCCGGCAACGACCAGAACGGCACCGTGGCCGGCGAGCTGCGGGAGCAGGTGGTGGTCCGCGTGGCCGACGAGGACGGCGACGCGGTGGCGGGCGTGCCCGTCACCTTCGTGTCCACCGGGGGCGGGGGCGCGTTCTTCGCCGCGGTGGTGGAGACCGACGCGGCGGGGGAGGCCCGCAACCGCTGGACCCTGGGGACGGTCGCCGGGCCCCAGACGGCGGAGGCGCGCATCGTCGCGAACGGATTCCTGGCCGCCCCGCTCCGCGCGACCGCCGCGCCGGGGGCTCCCGCCTCGCTGGAGCGGGTGTCGCCCGCGCACCGGGCGGTGCCGCTGGGCGGCTCCGACTCGCTGGCCGTGCGGGTGCGCGACGCCCTGGGCAACGACGTTCCCGGCGTGACGGTGGCGTGGACGGCGGAGCCCGGGGGGTCGGTGTCGCCGGGCACGTCGACGACCGACGCCGCCGGGGTGGCGAAGACGCAGTGGACGCCCGCGGTTCGCGTGGATGCGACGCAGACGGCGCGCGCCTCCGCCGCCGGCGCGGAGCTGGCGTTCACCGCCTCCGCGCTGTCTCCGCCCGCGGGAACGCTGGTGGTCACGCGCCAGGGCGACGGCCAGACCGGCCAGGTGGGTACGGCGCTGGCGGACTCGCTTGCCCTGGTCGTGTCGCTCCCCGACGGCCGGCCCGTGCACGGCGTGGCCGTGGCGTGGAGCACGCCCGGGGCGGCGGTGGGCGGCGTCTTTCCCGCCGCCGGGACCACCGACGCGAACGGGCGCGTGGCGGCGCGCTGGATCCTGGACTCGCGCGCGGGGCCGGTGACGGCGCGGTTCTCCGTGGCGGGAGGTCCCACCGGCACCTTCGCGGCGGCCGCGACCGCGGGCCCGGCCACGCGGCTTCTGAGGAGCGGCGGGGTCGACCAGACCGGGCGCCCCGGCCGGGTGCTGGCGCAGCCGCTGACGGCGCGAGCGGTGGACGGCTACGGGAACCTGGTGCGCGACGCGGAGATCGCGTGGACGGTCGTCTCGGGCGGCGGCACGGTGTCGCCCGCCGTGTCGCGGGTGCCCGCCGGCGGGCTGGACGCCGCGACGGAGTGGACCCTCGGCGACCAGGTGGGCACGCAGGAGGTGCGCGCCTCCCACGGCACCCTCGCGCCGGTCACCTACACGGCCACCTCGCGGCGGGTGGTGCTGATCGTCATCCAGGCGCCGCTCGCCACCGACACCGTGGGGAACACGCTGTCGGTTCGCGCCACGGTGGACGCGGACGAGCCCCTGGCCGCGGTGACGCTGGACGTGACGGGGCTGTTCCACGACCGCCCGATGACGCAGGCGCCGGACGGGACGTGGCGCGCCACCGTCGACGTCTCGTCGATGCCGCGGGGAATCATGCAGATCTGGGTCGCGGCGCGAGACGTCGTGGGGACGTCGGCCTCGCGCACGGTGGGCTTCTACCACGACCCCGGGCGCTGACCCCGACGGCGCCGAGGAAACCCACCCCCGCCGCCCGAGCCCGCCGGGTGAGGGCCTTACGTCGCCGGCCGCGCCTTCTCCCGCGCCACCCAGCGGCGCACGTTGTCGTCCAGCACGGTGAGGGGCAGGGCGCCGGAGCCCAGGACCACGTCGTGGAAGGCGCGCACGTCGAAGCGGGCCCCCAGCTCCCGCTCGGCGAAGGCGCGCAGGTCGCGGATCTTCAGCTCGCCGGTCTTGTACGCCAGCGCCTGCCCGGGCCACGAGATGTACCGGTCCACCTCGTTCTGGATGTTCAGCAGCGACAGCCCCGTGTTGGCGGCCATGTAGTCGATGGCCTGCTGGCGCGTCCACCCCTTGGCGTGGATCCCCGTGTCCACCACCAGCCGGCAGGCGCGCCACGCCTCGTACGTCAGCCGCCCGAAGTCGCTGTACGGGTCGGTGTAGAAGCCCACCTCCTTCCCCAGCCGCTCCGCGTAGAGCGCCCATCCCTCCACGAACGCCGTGGTCCCGCCGAAGCGGCGGAACATCGGCATCTCCTCCATCTCCTGCTGCAGGGCGATCTGCAGGTGGTGCCCCGGCACCGCCTCGTGCAGCGACAGCGCCTCGACCTCGTAGAGCGGACGCGAGCGCAGGTCGTGCACGTTCACGTAGTAGTTCCCCGCCGTGCGCCCGTCGCCGGTGGGCGGGAAGTAGTACGCCGTGGTGGTCCGCGGCGCCAGGTAGTCGGGGATCACCTTGATGCCGTACGGCGTCCGCGGCAGCCGCCGAAGAGCCGGGGCAGCTCGCCGTCCATCCGCTTGAGCACGTACGACGTCCGCTCCAGCAGCCGCTCCGGCGTCTCCGCGTAGAAGCGCGGCTCGCTGCGCAGCATCGCCACGAACTCCGCGAACGTCCCCGTGAACCCCGTGGACCGGATCACCGCGTCCATCTCAGCGCGGATGCGCGCGACCTCCGCCAGCCCGGTGCGGTGCACCTCGTCCGGCGTCACGTCCAGCGTGGTGTACGAGCGCACCCGCTGCGCGTAGTACTCGGCCCCGCCGGGAAGGGCGGAGGCGCCCACGGTCGCGCGCGCGGCGGGGAGGTACTCGCCCTCCACGAAGCGCAGGAAGTCGCGGTAGCCCGGAACGACCGAGGAGGCGATGGCCTCGCGCCCCGCGCGCTCCAGCCGCGCCCGCTCCGCCGGGGGCACGGAGGAGGGGAAGCGGGAGAACGGCGCGTAGAGCAGGCTCTTCGTGGGGTCCTCCACGACGTGCGGGCGGATGGAGGGCGGGATCGCCTCCACCGAAGCGCGGGGCAGCACCATCCCGCGCCGCATCCCCTCGCGCATCACCTCCGCGTACTGCCCCGCCCACGCGCGGAAGCCCCGCAGCCGCGCCGTGTAGTCCTCGTAGTCCTTTACCGTGCGCAGCGGCACCCGGTCCGGCAGGTCGGGGAAGTAGGTGTGGAACCCCTCGCGGTTGGTGATGGGGATCAGGTGCCCCAGCAGGTCCACGTACGCGATCTCGTCGGAGCGCTCGCGGAGCAGCACGTCCCGGTCGATGCGGTCGGCGTCGTCCAGCGAGTCGCGGGGGATGGCGCGCAGGCGGGCCACCAGCGCGCGCCGCTCGGCCTGCATCCGCGCCAGGTCCGCCAGCCCCACGGACGGCAGGCGGTCGCGCCAGCGCGGGTCGCCCACGCTGGTGGCCAGGAGCGGGTCGTTGCGGAGCTGGGTCTCCCAGTCGTCCGCCACGGCGCGGCGAACGCGCTCGGCGGGGGTGCCCTGGGCGGCGGCGGGGTCGGGGGCGAGCATGGACGCGGCGGCGAGGGTCGCGAGGACCAGTCGGGTGGCGCGGGTCATGGCACGGGTCGGCGGGGAGACGCGGCGCGGGGGAACGCGGGGAAGGTGCGGCGGCGGGAGGCGCGCGCGCAAGCCGCGCGTCGCCGCGTCGAGACCGCTACCAGCAGCCGTCCGGGGGGCAGCGCCCGTCCGTGAAGCCGGGCGGCTCGAGCTGGATGGTCATGTGGTGCAGCCCGAAGCGCTCGTGCAGGACTCCGTGGAGCTCCGCCAGCACCCGGGCGTGGGGGCGGGCGTCCGCGGCGGCGTCGTCCACCACCACGTGGCCGCTCATCGCCTCCATCCCGCTGGTGATGGTCCACACGTGCAGGTCGTGCACCTCGCGCACGCCGGGCACGCCCAGCATGGCCTGGCGCACGGCGAGCAGGTCGATGTGGCCGGGGGTGCCCTCCAGCAGCACCTGCACGCTCTCGCGGATCAGCGCCCACGACGACCAGATCACGAGCAGGGCGATGACGACGGACACCACCGGGTCCGCCCAGAGCCAGCCCAGCCACCACACCAGCAGGCCGGCGACGATGGTGCCCACGCTCCCCAGGGCGTCGGTGAGCAGGTGCAGCCAGGCGCCGCGGAGGTTCAGGTTGTCGTCCTTGCCCCCGTGCAGCGCCCACATCCCGCCCAGGTTCACCAGCAGGCCGCCGAAGGCGATCCCCATCACCAGCGGCCCCTGCACGCTCGGCGGGTCCGAGATGCGCTCCCACGCCTCCACGAAGATGAAGATCGCGATGGCGATCAGCGTGGCGCCGTTGACCAGGGCGGCCAGGATCTCCGTCCGCTTCCACCCGTAGCTGCGCTCCGGCGTCGCCGGGCGGCGCGCGATCCAGAAGGCGAACAGGGAGAGCGCCAGCGCCGCGACGTCGGAGAGCATGTGCCCCGCGTCGGCCAGCAGCGCCAGCGAGTTCGCCGCGATCCCGCCCACCACCTCGGCGATCATGTACGCGAAGGCCAGCACCAGCGTGACGATCAGCCCGCGCCGGTTGCGGTCGTCGTCCGCCCCGTGGTGGTGGCCGTGCCCGTGCCCGTGGTGGTGTCCCGCGCCCATCCTCCGCCCTACCCCGCCCGCGCGGCCCGGCCGCGGCGCAGGACGATCGCGAGCACGGCCGCGCCGCCCACGATCATCAGGGCGCTCAGCGTCTGCCCCATCGTCAGCGGGCCCAGCACGGTGCCCAGCGGATCGGAGCCGGCGTTGCGGAACTGCTCGTCGGGCTGGCGGAACTGCTCCGCGAAGACGCGGAAGAGCCCGTAGCAGAGCAGGAAGGTGCCGCCGAACACGCCCTCGGGCGGCCGGGTTCCGCGGCGGCGCGCCCAGAGGTGGACCGTCCAGAGCACGGCGGCCAGGAGCAGCCCCTCCAGCAGCGCCTCGTAGAGCTGCGAGGGGTGGCGCAGCGGCACGGCGGGGCTCACCCGGTCCCACAGGCCCGAGTCGTAGGCGCGCTGCACGATCAGCTCGCGCTCGCGCAGCGGCAGGCGCAGGTCGGTGCCCAGGAGCGGGCGGGCGGCGGGGTCGGTGGGAAAGCGCATGGCCCACGGCACGTCCGGAGACGCCACGCGGCCGTACAGCTCACCGTTGACGAAGTTGGCGCAGCGGACGAAGAAGAGGCCGAACGGCGCCGCCAGCACCATGGCGTCGGTCAGGTGCAGGAACGAGACGCGGTTCCGGCGGGCGAGCCACCACACGCCCAGGAGCACGCCGATCAGGCCGCCGTGGAACGAGAGGCCGCCCTCCCACACCCGCAGCACGCGGAGCGGGTTGGCGGCCACCGAGGCGAAGTCGTAGAACAGGACGTAGCCCACGCGGCCGCCCACCACGACGCCCAGGACGGCGACGAAGATGATGTCGGCCACGTGCTGCGGGTCCATCTTCAGGAAGCCGGAGCGCGCCAGGTGGCGCAGCAGCAGGTAGGCGACGGCGAAGCCGGCCAGGTAGCCCAGGCCGTACCACCGGATGTCGAGCGGCCCCGGAAGGTCCAGCGCCACCGGGTCGATCCCCGGGAAGCGGACCTCCAGCAGGGCCGCCAGCAGAACGGCCGCGGGGGCGGCGCTCACCGTCCCCCGCGGCCGCGGGCGCTCCGCACGGGGGGAGTCCTAGCGGCGCGCACCCGCGCGCGCCTGGGCCTCCGCCAGACGCATCTCCATCACGGAGCGGTCCATCGACCCCTCTTCCGTCAGCTCGATGGTGCGCTTGTAGATGGCGGCCGCGGCGGTGAAGTCGTTCGCCTGCTCGTGCAGCATGGCCGCGCCGGTCAGCGCCTCCAGCTTCTGGTAGCGGAGCGTCGCCTCCTCGGCCGCGGCCTCGTAGGTGCGCACGGCGGCGGCGCGGTCGCCCGCCGCGGCGTGCGCGGCGGCGAGCAGCAGCGAGCCCTGGATGGACAGCGGCGAGTCGCCCTCGGCCACGGCCTGCGCCAGCGGGACCGCCTTCTTCGGCGCGTTCGCGCGCAGGTGGATCTCCGCCAGCGCCAGCCGGGCCTCGTCGGCCTCCACCGTGCCGTCGTAGGCGGTGACGAAGGTCTGCAGCTCCTTCTCGGCGGCCGCCGGGTTCCCCGTCTCCACCGTCTGCTGGATCTCCAGGAAGCGCCGCGACGCCGCCTCGGCCTTGTTCGCGGCCAGGTAGCGCATGTACAGCAGCACGGCCGCCGCGGCCAGCACCACCCCGGCCACGATCATGATCCGCCTCGCGTTCTTCCGCGCCCAGGCCGAGAACGCGATGGCGCGCGCGATCGCAGCGTCGTCCGGATCGGCGGCGACGCGGCGGCTGCGGGAGGCGACGGAGGGCGAAGCCATGAAGTCCTCAGGATCGGGGTGTCGGACCGCCGGACGGCGGCGCGGCGCTCTTGGGGGCCGGGAGCACGCGCGCGCCCGGAGAACGGGCGCGCAAGCCTGTAAGTTAGCCGCTCCGGCTCAGGGGTGTCAACCGCTTGCCGGAGCCGCGCTTTCGCCCGGCGCGGGCCGCCGCCGCGCCGCGCGGCGGGGCGCGGGAGCCGGCGAGCCGTCCGGCGTGCCTCTTGCCGGGGCCGGCGGAGGGGAAGGAAGGCGACCGGGACGGCTCACGGGGAGGTGGGGGGATGTCGTTGCGCTTCGCGGACCGGCACCAGGCGGGGGTGGCGCTGGCGAGCTCGCTCACGGCCTACGCCGGGCGGGCGGACGTGCTGGTGCTGGCGCTGCCGCGCGGCGGCGTGCCGGTGGGGTACGAGGTGGCGCGCGCGCTGGGGGCGCCGCTCGACGTGTTCATGGTGCGCAAGCTGGGCGTGCCGGGGCACGAGGAGCTGGCGATGGGCGCCATCGCCTCCGGCGGCGTGCGCGTGATGAACGACGGCGTGCTCCACGCCCTGCGCGTGCCGCCCGGAGCGGTGGACGAGGTCGCGGCGCGCGAGGGCGAGGAGCTGGAGCGCCGCGAGCGCGCGTACCGCGAGGGGCGGCCGCCGCCGGAGGTGGAGGGGCGGACGGTGCTGCTGGTGGACGACGGCCTGGCGACCGGCGCCACCATGCGCGCCGCCGCGGCCGCGGTGCGGGAGCTGGGGCCCGCCCGCATCGTCGTGGCCGTTCCCGTGGCCGCGAGGGAGACCTGCGAGATGATGGAGGAGGAGGTGGACGAGGTCGTCTGCGCGCTCACGCCGGACCCGTTCCAGGCCGTGGGGCTGTGGTACGACGACTTCTCGCAGACGACGGACGAGGAGGTCGGCGCCCTGCTCTCCGCCGCCGCCGCCGACGCGGGCTGACGGCGGCGTCGCGAGCGAGGTCGCCGGGGTCCGCCGACGATCGCTCCGGGTTCGGTCGACGGATGGCGTCGTCCCCCGTCGGTTTCCGCTCCGACGGCGGCGCCTCAGCGACGGAGCGCGCGGACCAGCTCGTCCTTGTTCATCCGGGAGCGGCCTTCCACGTCGCGCTCCCGGGCCAGGTTGTAGAGCTCGTCGCGGGTGCGCTCCTCCAGCCCCCGGTTGGGGTTGCCCGTGCCCTGCGTGGTCGTGTTGGGCGTGCGCCCGTCCTCGCGGCGGGTCTTGTTGACCGTGCGGGCGGCGACCTCCTCGGCGCGGTCCTCCTTCACCCCGCGGTCCAGGGCGCTCTCCTTGATGTGCTCGTACTGCCGCTCGTCCTTCTTGCTCCAGGCGGGCATCGCGTCCTCCTCTTCCGCCGTTCCCGTCTCCGTCCTCTCGTTCCCGCCGCCGGGTGCAATCCCCGCACCCGCGAAGAAGCTGGCGTCCGGTCCCGGCGTGCGATTACCTTGGGGGCGGACCGACTCCACCCTGCCCCCGCGCAGCCCGCGCATCCCGGACCTCGACTCTCCCCGCCATGAACCGGCTCGCCCTCTCCCTCGCCCTCGGCGCGGCACTCGCCGTCGCGGCCCCCGCGCTCCACGCCCAGCGCACCATCGCGACCGGGCAGACCGTCAGCGGGCGGCTGGCCGCGTCGGACCCCATGCTGTCCGACTCCTCCTACTTCCACGACTACACGTTCCGGGGGCGGCCGGGCGAGCAGATCGTCGTCACCCTTCGCTCCACCGCGTTCGACGCCGTCCTGGCGTGGGGCGCCGGCAGCGGCGCCTCGTTCAGCGCGGCGGCCGTCGACGACGACGGCGCGGGCGGCACCGACTCGCAGGTTCGGGCGACGGTGGGGAGCAGCGGCACGCACACCGTGCGCGTCAACTCCCTCGCCAAGCGCTCCACCGGCGCCTACACCCTCACCGTGCAGTCCGCGGGCGGGCCTTCCACGCCCGGGCCCACGCCGCGGCCGACCACCGGCGGGACCACGATCTCCCTCGGGCAGACGGTGACGGGGCGGCTGGACACCTCCGACGCCATGCTGTCCGACTCCTCCTACTTCGACGACTACACCTACACCGGCCGCGCGGGGGACCGGATCGTGGTGACCATGCGGTCGTCCGAATTCGACGCCTACATGGCCTGGGGGCGGGGCACCGGCGCCGCCTTCCGGGCCGACACCACGGACGACGACGGCGGCGGTGGCACGGACGCCCGCATCGAGGTGACGGTGGGCAGCTCGGGGAGCTACGCGGTCCGCGCCAACTCGCTCGCGAAGCGCACCACCGGCGCGTACACCCTGAGCGTGGAGGCGGCGGGCTCGCCGTCGACCCCCACGCCCGCGCGCCCGCGCCCGTCCGCCGGGGGGACCACGATCTCCGCCGGGGAGACGGTGAACGGCTCGCTGGCGGCCTCGGACGGCCGCCTGGCCGACGGCTCGCACTTCGACGACTACACCTACACGGGCCGCCCGGGCGAGCAGATCGTCATCACCCTGCGCTCGCGCGCCTTCGACACCTACCTGGCGTGGGGCGCCGGCAGCGGCGGCTCCTTCCGCTCCGAGACGACGGACGACGACGGCGCCGGCGGCACCGACTCGCAGGTGCGGGTGACGGTGGGGAGCGGCGGAACGTACACCGTGCGCGCCAACTCGCTGGAGGCGGGGAAGACCGGCGCGTACACGCTCAGCGTCCAGTCCGCGGGGCCGGTCGCCTCCGGCCCCTCGCGCCCCGGCGCCCCGGGCGGCACCATCCGCGCGGGCGAGACGGTGAACGGCCGGCTGGAGGCGTCGGACCCCCGGCTCCCCGACAACTCGCACTACGACACCTACGTCTACGAGGGACGCGCCGGCGAGCAGATCGTGGTGACGCTGACCTCCACCGACTTCGACGCGTACCTGCGCGGCGGGCGGATGCAGGGCGGGCAGGTCGTGGTGGTGGACCAGGACGACGACGGCGCGGGCGGCACCAACTCGCGCTTCCAGGTCACCGTGCCCCCCTCGGGCACCTACGCCATCCAGGCCAACTCGCTCCGCCCCGCCACCACCGGCGGCTACACGCTGCGGGTGGAGGGCGCAGGCGCCGCGCCCACGGGGGTGCAGACCATCGCGCTGGGCCAGACGGTGACCGGCCGCCTGACGGCGCAGGACCCGAAGATGGCGGACAACTCGCACTACAAGCTCTACGTCTACCGCGGCACGCCCGGGCAGCAGGTGGTGGTGACGATGCGGTCCACCGCGTTCGACGCCTTCATGGCGTGGGGGCGGATGAACGGCGGCGAGTTCACCACCGAGTCGAGCGACGACGACAGCGGCGGCGGCACCAACGCGCAGATCGTGGCCACGGTGGGCCCCAGCGGCACCTACGCCATCCGGGCCAACACCCTGCGCGCGGGCGAGACCGGCGCGTTCACCCTGTCGGTGGAGCCCGTCTCCGCCGTGGCGCAGCGGGCCCCCGCCACCCCGGCCGGCGCGGCGACCCTCACCGCGGGGCAGACGGTGAACGGCACCCTCACGCGCCAGTCGCGCATGCTGGAGGACAGCTCGTTCGTGGACCAGTACGTCTACCGCGGGCGACCCGGCGACCGGCTGCAGATCACGCTGCGCTCCACCGACTTCGACGTGTACCTGCGCTGGGGCCGGCTGAACGGCGCGGCGTTCCAGGAGGAGAGCCACGACGACGACGGCGCAGGCGGCACCAACGCGCAGCTCGACGTGACGGTGGGGGGCACGGGCGTCTACGCCATCCAGGCCAACGCCTTCGAAAAGGGCGCCACCGGCAGCTACACGCTGTCGGTCCGCCCGGTGACCGCCACGGCGGCCGCCGCCACGACCGCCGCCGCCGAGGCGCGCAGCGGCGCGGCCGGAAAGTGGCTCTACGCCTACACCGACGTGAGCAACGCCGCCTTCCGGCCGGTTGCGCAGCGCCTGAAGCAGACGGCGCTCTTCGAGACCCTGACCAGCGACCTGAACGCGCGCTTCCCGCTCCCCCGCGACGTGGGGCTGCGGGCGGCGGAGTGCGGGCGCGTGAACGCCTTCTACTCGCCGCGCAACAACGTGGTGACGCTCTGCTACGAGATGCTGGCGCACCTCACCAGCATCTTCGCCCGCTCGGGGCGCTGGACGGTGCAGGAGCGCGAGGCGGTGGACGGCGCCGCCACCTTCATCATGATGCACGAGATCGGGCACGCGCTGGTGCACGTGATGGACCTGCCCATCACCGGGCGCGAGGAGGACGCGGTCGACCAGCTCGCCACCGTGATGCTGATCGCCAGCGGCGAGAAGGGGGCGGAGGCCGCGCTGAACGGGGTGCGCGCCATCCAGCCCGGCGCCAACGCGGTGTTCGACAACTCCGACTTCGCCGACGAGCACTCGCTGGGGCCGCAGCGCTTCTTCAACGTGGCGTGCTGGATCTACGGCTCCGACCCGGCGAAGTACCGCGGCCTCGTGGCGAACGGGGTGCTGCCCCAGGCCCGCGCCGCCCGCTGCCCCGGCGAGTACCAGCGTCTCTCCAAGGCCTGGATCCGCCTGCTGCAGGAGGGCCAGACGGCCCGGCCCGCGACGCGGTAACGCGCCTTCTATCGGAAGACGACGATCAGCCGGGGCCGCCCTTCGCGGTCCCGGCCGATCTGCGTTCGGCGTCCTAGTCCGCCGCCGCGCGGAGGACGGCTACCAGCCGCGGTCGTACCCTCGGTCGCGGTGCAGGGGGTTCCCCGCCCCGCCGCGGAGCTGCTGCCACCCCTGGCGCATGGGGTCGCCCGGGTCGCGCTCGTACCCGCCGCCGCGCGCGTGCCAGCCCGGGTTGCCGCCGCCGAAGCCACCGCGGTTCACCCGCTGCACGCCCCACGAGGGCTCCCGGCCCCAGTCCCCGCCCGTGCCGCCGTAGCCGTGGCCCGCGCCGCCGGTGCGGTACCCCGCGCTCCCCTGCCCGCCGAAGCCCCGGTCGTAGCGGTTGAACGGGCCGCCGTGGTAGCCCTGCATGCGGTCGTAGCCGCGGTCCGGCCCGCCCGTGTCGAACATCCGCCCGCCGATCTCGTCGTGGCGCACGTCGCCGTCCCACAGTCCGCGGAACCAGCGGCCGCCGCGCGGCTGGCCCTGGCCGTGCCCGCGGAACCCCCGATCGTAGTCCATGCCGTAGCGAGCCATCGTCGTGCCTCCCGTCGCTCGGTTCCCAGCTTCCCGGCGCCGCTCCGGCGCCGGGCCGGGCGGTCCCGTTGCAACGTGGGTGCCGGGCGGGGAGGCAAAACGACCGCAGCCCGGCGAATCGCCGGGCTGCGGTCGTACGTCTTCAGCGCCCTCGGCAGGACTTGAACCTGCGACCTTCGGTTTAGGAAACCGCTGCTCTATCCTGGCTGAGCTACGAGGGCCTTCTGCGGCGCGAACGCCGGAGATCGGCCACGAAATGTAAACGGTTGCCAGGGACGGGTCAACGCGGCGGATCGGGGCTCCGCCACGTCCTTCCCGTCGCACTCGGAACGGCCGACGGCACCGGAGCGGGGCGCGAGGGTCCGCGGCCGTCCCGCCCCCCTGCCGGAGGACCCTCCCCTACCTGCCGGCCTCGCCCGTCCCCGCGCCTCGGCCGTTGCCGGCCCTGTCGCGCTCGGCGTAGCCCAGCACGAACCCCGTCACCAGCAGGTGCAGCGGGTCCGCCGAGCCGCTGGCGAGGAACGCCGAAGCGTCGCCCGAGCGCAGGGCGCGGACGATGCCCTCCAGCCGGTCCGCCACGTCGTCCATCGCGGCGGCGAGCCCCTGGCCCGCCGCGCCGGTGCCCGTGGCGGAGGGCGTGAACGGCTCCGCGGCCTCGGACGGGGCGGGCTCCTCCGCCTCGTGCCCGTCGTCCATCGTGAAGCGCGGCGGGACCGAGGGCACGTTCATGTCGCCCACCGGCACCACGCCCGTCACGTCGGACGATACCGGCTCGGGGGTGACGGTGTCCTCCGGCGCCTCGGCCGCCGTCTCGGCGGAGGGCGGTAGGTCCGAGGGGGAGAGGTCGCCGATCCCGACCAGGCCCTCCACCGGCTCGATGGTGGCCGGGTCCTGCGGCTCCTCGCCGCCCCACGACATCCAGTCGGGGACCGCCCGCTGCGCGTCGTCGGCCGTCTCGGCGGAGGAGGACGGCGCGGCCTCCACCGTCTCCGTCTCGTCCGAAGCCCAGGGCTCCGCCGCGGGCGCGTCCGCGGCGGAGCCCGCGTCCGCCAGCGCCTCCCAGCGCGCGTCGGACGACGCCGTGCCCCTGGAGCCCGCGTCCGGCGTCTCCCAGGGCGCCGCCTCCGGGCCCGCGGGCGGGGTGGAGGACGCACCCTCCTCCGCCGTCGTCTCCCACGGCGCGGCGCCCGGGGCCGAGGCGGTGGAGGTGTCCTCGTCCGCCGCGGTCGGGCCGGACGGCATCTCCCACGGCGCCTCCTCGGCCGTGGAGGACGCGTCGATCGCGGCGCGGTCCGCCACGTCGGCCGGGAGTGGCTCCTCGTGGCGCGAGATCGGGGCGCCGGTGGGCAGCTCCAGCCAGGGCAGGTCCCGCTCGCCTCCGTCCTGCGACCCGTCGTCCTGCGACCCGTCCTCCGCGTCGCCGCCCGGCGCGACGGCGGCGCTCTCCTCCGCGGCCGTGTCCGACGGCACCGGCGCCTCCCACGGCAGCGGCTCCCCCGCGGCCGGCGACTGGGGCGCAGCCGGTGCCGGGGTCGGGGTGGCGGCGACGGGGGCGGCGGGGGACGCGAACGGCATGAACGGCGGGATGGCCCCACCGGCGGGCGGGGCGGCCGGGGTCCCCGGCGCGGCGGGCGTGGACGCGGGACGCGCCACGGCGGGGCCGAACGGGGGGAAGACCGGGCCCTGCGCGGACGAATCGCCGGAATGAGCGGTCATGGGTGCCACCGGATGCGGGGGGGAGGCGCGGACGGAACGCCCGCGGGGAGCGGCGGGGACGGCCGGAGGGGCCGGGTTCCGGGGCGCAAGCTAGGCGCGCCCGGAAACGCTGTCAACGACCGGGAACACCCGGCGCGGGGGGGGAGCCGGGGCCGGCTCGCCCCTCCTCGGCCCAGCCGAAGCGCCCCAGCAGGGGAACGAAGGTGCAGGCCCCCACCTCCTCGTGCTCGAAGCCGCCCGGCGTCCGCCGCACCAGCAGGAGCTGCTGCGACTCGCGCGTCCCCACCGGAACGAGCATCCGCCCGCCCACGGCGAGCTGGTCGAGCAGGGGCTGGGGAACGTCGGGCGCGGCCGCGGCCACCAGGATGGCGTCGTACGGCGCGTACTTCGACCACCCGATGGTGCCGTCGCCCACCAGGATAGCCACGTTGGAGAGCCGCATGCCGTCCAGCACCTCGCGCGCCCGCGACGCCAGCTCGCGAATGCGCTCCACCGAGTAGACGTGCCCCGCGAGCTGCGCCAGCACCGCCGTCTGGAAGCCCGACCCCGTCCCCACCTCCAGCACGCGGTCCCCGGCGCGGATCTCCAGCACCTGCATGTAGAGCGCCTGCAGCGACGGCTGCGAAGCCGTCTGCCCGAAGCCGATGGGGAGCGGCGAGTCCTCGTACGCGCGGTGCGCCACCGCGTGCGGCACGAAGAGGTGGCGGTGCACGGTGTCGAAGGCGTGCAGCACCTCCAGGTCGCGGATCCCGCGCTCCTGCATGCGCCCGATCAGCGCGCGCCGCTGGGCCACGAAGCGGTCGCTCACAGGCGCAGCCCCCAGCTCCCCAGGTCCTGCAGCAGCGCGTGGTTGGTCAGGTCCAGGTGCAGCGGCGTCACCGACACGTACCCCGCGTCCACCGCGTGGAAGTCCGTCCCCTCCGGCGCCGACCACTCCACCCCGCCCCCGCCGATCCAGAAGTACTCCCGGCCGTTGGGGTCGCGCGCCCGGGTGATGGAGTCGGTGTAGACGCGCCGCGCCAGCCGCGTGACCCGCACCCCGCGCACGGCGGCGGGGTCGATGGGCGGCAGGTTGACGTTCAACAGCGTCTCGCCGGGAAAGTCGTCGCGCTCCACGAGCTGCGGAAGGAGCTCGCGCAGGAGCGGAAGGAAGTCGCCGATGCGCTCCGCGTCGCGCCCCGCGTAGGAGACGGCGACGGCGCGGATCCCCAGGATGGTGGCCTCCATCGCCCCGGCGACGGTGCCGGAGTAGAGGACGTCCTCGCCCATGTTGGCGCCGTGGTTGATTCCCGAGAGCACCACGTCCGGCCGCTCCTCCAGCAGCGCCCCGACCGCGAGGGCGACGCAGTCCGTGGGGGTCCCGCTGACGTTGTGCACCCCGTCGCGCACCCGGTGCGCGCGCAGGGGAAAGTGCATGGTCAGCGAGTGGCTGGTCGCGCTCTGCTCGCGGTCCGGGGCCACGACGTGCACGTCGCCCAGCACGGCGGCCGCCTCGGCCAGGGTGGCCAGGCCGCCGGCCAGGTAGCCGTCGTCGTTGGTGCAGAGGATGCGCATGCGCCGGCTGGATGGGGGTGGGGAGAGGGCGCCAATGTACCGCCGGCCCCCGGAAAGATCAACCGGCGGGCGGCTCCAGCAGGGCCAGCAGGTCCTCCAGCTCGGCGCGCAGCGAGCGCACCACCGAGCGGTCCAGCTCGCGCTCGGCGGCGTCGGCCGCGGCGCCCTCGCGCTCCATCTCGTCGATGCGGTTCCGCGCCCCGGCGAGCGTGTAGCGCTCCTCGCGCACCAGCCGCTGGATCAGCGCGATGGTCCGCAGGTCGCGGGCGCGGTACAGGCGGTTGCCCTGGCGGCTCTTGGGCGGGCGCAGCGACTCGAACTGCGTCTCCCAGTAGCGCAGCACGTGGGGCTTCAGCCCGAACAGCGCGCACACCTCGCCGATGGTGTAGAACTCCCGCTGCGGCCTGCGCATCACCCCCACCGCTCCGGCTTGGGCTCGCGCAGCATCAGCGCCCCCACCGCCTCGCGGGGCTCCAGCCCCTCGTAGAGCAGTGCGTGCACCGCCTCCACGATCGGCATCTCCACCCCCGTCCGCGCCGCCAGGTCGCGCGCCGAGCGCGCCGTCTTCACCCCCTCCGCCACCATCACCATCCCCCCCAGCACCTCCTCCAGCGACCGACCCTTTCCCAGCTCCACGCCCACGGAGCGGTTGCGGGAGAGGGCGCCGGTGCAGGTCAGGATCAGGTCGCCCATCCCCGCCAGCCCCGCGAAGGTCGCGGGATCGGCGCCCAGGGCCACGCCCAGCCGGGTGATCTCCGCCAGCCCGCGGGTGATGAGCGCCGCGCGCGTGTTGTTGCCGAAGCCCAGCCCCTCCACCACCCCGGCCGCCACGGCGATCACGTTCTTCACCGCCCCGCCCAGCTCCACCCCGCGCACGTCGTGCGTGGTGTAGACGCGGAAGTACGGCGTCTGGAAGAGCGCCTGCCCGGCCTCGGCCGCCTGGCGCGAGCGGGACGCCATGGTCACCGCCGTGGGCTGCGCCTGCGCCACCTCCAGGGCGAAGGAGGGGCCGGAGAGGAAGGCCGTCGTCTCCACGTGCCGGGGCAGCACGTCGGCCAGCACCTCGTCCATCGTCTGCAGCGACTCGTTCTCGATCCCCTTGGACGCGCTCACCACCAGCGCCCCCTCGGCCAGATACGGCGCCGCCGCCGCCATCACCCCGCGCACCACGTGCGAGGGGGAGACGGAGACCACGGTCGACGCCCCCGACACCGCCTCCTCCATGCTGGTCGTCGCCCTCAAGCTCCGGTCGAGGGGGACGCCGGCGAGGTACTTGGGGTTCCGGTGCTCCCGCTCCACCGCCTCCGCCACCTCCGACTCGTACGACCAGAGGACGGTCTCCACCCCCTTGGCGGCCAGGAGCTGGGCGAGCGCCGTCCCCCAGCTCCCCGCGCCGACCACGGCCACGCGCCCGCTCACGGGGCCTCCTGCGGAGCCGCCGCGCCGCCGCTCCCGAAGCGGTGCTCCTCGCCGCGCAGGATGCGGCCCACGTTGGCGCGGTGGGCGAAGACGACGAACGCGGCCAGCGCCACGCCCAGGGCGCGGACCTCGACCGGGTTGGGGAACACGAAGAGCGCGGGGATCATGGTGAGGGCCGCCAGGATGGAGGCGAGCGAGACCATCCGCCCGATGCGCAGCGTCGCGAGCCAGACGACGAAGCCGATCCCCACCGCGGCGGGGGCCAGCCCCAGGAAGACGCCGGCGCCGGTCGCCACGCCCTTCCCGCCCTTGAAGCGCATGTAGATGGAGAAGACGTGCCCCAGGATCGCGGCCGCCCCGTACGCCAGCGCCCAGCGCCAGTCCGGCGACGCGTCCCAGCGGGGGAAGAGGAAGGCGGGCGCGAAGCCCTTCACCACGTCGAACGCCATCACCGGCGCCGCCACCCGGGCGCCCAGGACGCGGAAGGTGTTGGTCGCGCCCAGGTTGCCGCTCCCGTGCCGGCGCAGGTCGATCCCCCGCGTCCAGCGCCCCGCCAGGTACGCCGCCGGCACCGCCCCCAGCAGGTACGCCGCGACGAGCAGGATCCAGGGGCTCACCGGCGCCCCGCCATCCGAACGGAAGGGGTCTCACGCGGAGGCGCGGAGGCCGCGGAGAGGTGCGTCGGCGTTTGCCGACGTGGATCCGCCTCCTGCCGGAGGGCACCCTCCTCTACACAAAGAACGACGTGGCCCTTCCGAGCGGCCGGACCCGTCCGACGATCCCGCCCTCCGCACCTCCGCGCTCTCCGCGTCTCCGCGTGAGCCCAAGCAGTTCTCCGCGTCTCCGCGCCCTCCGCGTCTCCGCGTGAAAACCCGTCGCAGCGGGACGCGACGGAAGCTGCGGAGACGCGGATCACGCCTGCTCCTCGCGGCGAGCGCGCAGGTGGAAGCGCATGGGCGCGCCGTCGAAGCCCCACGCGGCCCGGAAGCCGTTCTGCAGGTACCGCTCGTAGGTGTCGGAGACGCCGTTCGGGTGGTTGACCCAGAGCGCGAAGGTGGGCGGCGCGGTGGCCACCTGCGTGCCATAGAGGAAGCGCACTGGGTGCCCGCCGTAGTGGGGCGGCTTGGCGCGCTGGACCAGCTCGCGCAGCACGTCGTTCACCTCGTGGGTGGAGATGCGCCGGTTCCGCTGCTCCTGCACCTCGATCACCATCTCCAGCGTGCGGTGCACCCGCTGCCCGGTCACCGCGCTGGTGAAGACGATGGGGACCCACTTCATGAAGGGCACGCGGTCGCGCAGCGCCTTCTCGTAGCGCGGCGCCGTCATCGTCTCCTTCTCCACCAGGTCCCACTTGCTGACGACCAGAACCAGGCCGCACCCCGCGTCCCACGCCTTCTGCGCGATCTTGATGTCCTGCAGCGCCAGCTCGCCCTCCGTGGCGTCCACCAGGAGCAGGCACACGTCCGCCCGCTCGATCGCGCGCTCGGTGCGGATGGTGGAGTAGAACTCCACCGACTCGTCGATGCGCGCCTGGCGGCGCAGCCCGGCCGTGTCCACGAAGATCAGCGTCTTGCCCTTGTACTGCATGGGCGTGTCGATGGAGTCGCGCGTGGTGCCGGCCACGTCCGAGACCACCATCCGCTCCTCGCCCAGCAGCCGGTTCACGAACGACGACTTGCCCACGTTCGGCCGGCCGATCACGGCCACGCGCAGCGACTCGTCCTCCTCCTCCGTGGCCTCGGGAAGGTGGGAGACGATCACGTCCAGCACGTCGCCGCTCCCCTTGCCGCTGGTGGAGGAGACGGGGAGCGGATCGCCCAGGCCCAGGTCCCAGAAGTCGTGGTGCGCCACGGCGTTGGGGTTCCCCAGGTTGTCCATCTTGTTGACCAGGAGCACGGCGGGCTTGGCCGTTCGCCGCAGGTGCTCGGCGATGGCGTAGTCCAGCGGGTGGGGGCCGGACTTGGAATCGACCACCTGCACCAGCACGTCCGCCTCGGCGATGGCGGTCAGGACCTGGTCGCGGATCAGCCGGTCCATGGGCTCGTCGGAGCCCTCGATCATCCCGCCGGTGTCCACCAGGAAGAAGTGGTGCCCCGCCCACTCCGCGCGCGCGAAGTTGCGGTCGCGCGTCACGCCGGGGCGGTCCTCCACGATGGCCAGGCGCTCGCCCAGCACGCGGTTGAAGAAGGTGGACTTGCCTACGTTCGGCCGTCCCACGACGGCCACCACGGGGAGTTTCACGGCGCTGACCCGTCCTGCTGGAGGAGTGCCCCGGGCGAACCCCCGCGGCGAACGGAAACGCGGCCCCGGAAGGCCGGAGCCGCGGGCGGGCGGGACGCGGCGAATATCGCGCGCGCCTCCACCCCCGTCAACTTCGCGCGGCGTCGCTCAGGCGGTGAGCGAGGCGCCGCACTCGCCGCACGCCGCCGCGCCGGGCTCGTAGACCTCGCCGCACGACGGGCAGGCGAAGACCACCTCGCCCTCGGTGTCCATGGACGCCTGGAGCCGCTGGAGCGCCGCGGCGTGCTCCCACACCGGCACCAGCACGCGCACGATGCTCATCTCCCCCAGGTCGAAGGGGAAGGAGCGGTCGGTCTGCGTGTACACCTGCGCGTCGATCCCCTCGGCGTCCAGGTTGTCGCGGATCAGGTTCGCCTCCATCTCGCTGCCGGTGCTGTACACCTGCGCCCACCCCTGGATCAGCGGCACCGAGGCGTGCTCGGGGCACACGGCCGGCGTGTCGCCGTCGTCGCGGCAGTGGTCGCACAGCGCGCGGCCGCAGAAGACGCAGCGGGAGTGCGCGGCGCGGTCGGAGTGCTCCTGGCAGGGCGCGGCGCCCCGCAGGCGACCGCAGGCGGGGCAGGAGTCCGAGTCGGCGTACTCCGTCTCGCACCGCTCGCAGCGGAAGGTCTCCTCGCGACCCGCGTCGATGAGGGTCGCGTCCGTCGCGCCGGCCCGGTCGATCAGCGTGACGTCGCTCGGGCCGGCCCGGTCGATCAGGGTCACGTCGCCCGCATCGGCGCCCGTGGACGGGGCGGCCGCGACGGGGGTCGCGCAGGCGGGGCACTCGGCGGCGTCGTACGGCAGCTCCGCGCCGCAGTTCGGGCAGGTAGGCATGAAGGTCCGGGTTGGGGTCCGAAGAGGGGCGAGCCGTGGCGACAAGGTCGCAAGTTCCGTGCTGCGCGCAAGGGGAAAACGAGCGGCGGCCCCCACGCCGGGCTGGCGCGGGGGCCGCCGCGCCGCCCCCGGGGGCGGCGGGCACCTCAGCGGGTCAGCCCACCACGCGGTACTGGAACCCCGTCGCGGGGGTGGCCGTCTCGAACTCCACCGAGAAGTTGCTGGTGGCGCCCTTCGCCGGAGCGCTGATGGTCACCGTCTTGGTGCCCAGGTTGCCACCCGCGGAGTACACGGTGAACTCGAGCTGCACCGGGCTGCCGGCGCGCGCCGCTGCGCCGGTCGCCACGCCGGCGAGCGTCGTCTTGCCCGTGGCGTTGGTGATGGTGACGTTGTCGACCGTCACCGGGAGCGCGTCCGCCTCCTGCAGCGAGCGCAGCGCCAGGTCGCGGGTGACCCGCTCGCGCTCGGCGTTGCGCGCGGTCTTGAACGCCTCGGACTGGCCCTTGTACGCGTTGAACAGGATGATGCGCGCGTTGTAGTTGAGCGGGTCCAGCTCGATCACGCGCTGCGCCACCGGCACCAGCGGGTCCCAGCGCTCCAGCTTGTACAGCGCCAGGGCGTGGTTGTACCAGGCGTCGCGGTTGTTGGGCGCGATGGTGTTGATCTGGCGGAAGACGTCGGCCGCCTGCTGGTACTTCTCGGCCTGGAAGAGCTGCGCGCCGGCGCTGAGAAGGCCCGCCATGGAGTTGGCGCGGGTCTCGGCCCGCGCGGCCTGCCCGGCGGCGGAGGTGTCCGGCACCATGCGGTCCAGGGCGGCGAGGGCGGCGCGGTACTGCGCCACCGCGCGGTCGGTGTCGCCGCGCTGGCCGTAGACCACGGCCAGGTTGTAGTACGTGTCGGGACGGCGGTCGTACACCACCGTGGCGTTCTCCCACGCGCCGATGGCGGCCGCGGTGTCGCCGCGCTGGTACGCCTCAAGGCCGCTCTGGAACCCGGTCAGCCACGCCTGCTCGCGGGCGGGCTCGATCTCGGCCGTGAAGCCGGGGCAGAGCTGCTCCGCGCGGTCCCAGGCGGAGTCGGCGCCGGCCAGGTTGCCCAGCCCGGCGTGCGCGTTGCCCGCCAGGTAGTGGTGGTACGGGTTGTTCGCGTCGGCCGTGATCCCCGCCTGCGCCTGCGTGAGCGCGGTGCGGTAGAAGGGCTCGCGGGCGGCTCCCTGCACCACGATCGTCCGGTTCAGCGCGTCCTGCGCCGCGGTCGCCTGCGGGGTGGAGACCAGCGTCACCCCGGCGCCGCACGTCACCTGCGGGAGCGAGGCCGCGCCCCGCCCGCCCGTGCCGCCGCCGGTGGTCCCGGTCGAGGCGCACGCGCCCGTGACCGCGGCCAGGCCCAGAGCGACGACCAGCGTACGCTCAACTCTCATGTGTCCTTCCTCCGTGTGGTGATGGCCCGCTCCCCAGAGGAGCGGAAGGTACGACCCGGACCCGCGGCGCTCATCCCTCCGCGGCGACCCCGTCGGCGAGCATCGCGCGGTACGCGGCCAGGGGGGTGATCCGCAGCCTTGCGGCGGCGCGCGCCACGTCCTCGAACTCCGGCTTGGCCCGCTCGCCCCCGCCGGGGAGCGACGAGCGCTTCACGCGGACCTGCTCCCCGCGCCACTCCACCGTCTCGGTGCGCCGCGGCAGCACCTGGCGCGTGACGGGCCAGTGGCGCAGGCCGATGGACGACCCGGCGTGGAAGAGCGCCGCCGACACGGCCTGCAGCGCGCTGGGCGGGACCACGGCCTCCACCCGCACGCCGGGGCGCCCCTTCTTCATCACGACCGGGGTGGCGGTGCAGTCCGCCGCGCCCGCGGCCACCGCCGCTTCCAGCAGGGGCGGCACGTACTCGGGCGGCAGGTCGTCCACGTCGCACTGCACCACGACCATGGACTCCCCCGCCCCGTCCGCCCCTTCGATCAGCACGATCCGCAGGCAGTTGGGGCGGTCCTGCGGGTCGCGCGTGCCCGCCCCGAACCCCGTGGCCACCGGCACGAACGTGGTGGGCGGCGGCGCTCCCCCGGTCAGCGCGGCGACCAGCGCGGCGCCGGTGGGGGTGGTGCACTCGCCCTCGAAGTCGGGGTCGCGCACCGGCATCCCCTGCAGCAGCCGCATGGCGGCGGGCGGCGGCACGGGGTAGTGCCCGTGCGCCATGTCCACCCATCCCCGCCCCAGGGTGATGGGGCGCGTGTAGAACGCCTCCACCCCCAGCTCCGCGGCCCCGGCGACGGAGCAGAGCACGTCCACGATGGCGTCCAGCGCTCCCACCTCGTGGAAGTGGACGCGCTCGCGCGTGGTGCCGTGGACCGATGCCTCCGCGTCCGCAAGAAGCGTGAAGGCGTGGGTAGCACGCTCCTTCACCCCGGGCGCCACGCCCGTGCCGTCGATGATCTTCACCACGTGGTGAAGGTGCCGGTGGGCGTGCTCGTGCGGAAGGCTCAGCATCAGCCGCGTGCACGAGATGCCCCGGCGGTCCACCCGCTCGGCGTCCACGCGGATGTCGCCCAGCGCCAGGTCGCGCACAAAGCCCTGCAGCCACGCCAGCGGCAGCCCGGCGTCCAGCAGCGCGGCGACGGTCATGTCGCCGCTGATCCCCGCGAAGGGGTCGAAGATCAGTCCCCGCAATTCGCTTTCCGGTCCGGGTTCTCAGCGCAGCAAACTAGGAAGGGCCGCCGCGCGAGTCAAACGGGCGTTGCGGCCGGCCACACCGGCCTCCGCCCACCGTCCGCCGCCCTCCGTGGCCGGGACGACCGGGCTCAGTGGCGGAAGAGGCGGCGGCCGGTGAAGACCATGGCGATGCCGTGCTCGTCCGCGGCGGCGATCACCTCCTCGTCGCGCAGGGAGCCGCCGGGCTGCACGATGGCGCGCACCCCGGCCGCGGCGGCGGCGTCCACCCCGTCGCGGAAGGGGAAGAAGGCGTCGGAGGCCAGCGCGGCGCCGGCCAGGTCCAGGCCGGCGTCCCCGGCCTTCAGCACGGCGATGCGCGCGGAGTCCACGCGGCTCATCTGCCCCGCCCCGATGCCGAGCGCCATCCCGCCGCGCGCCAGGAGGATCGCGTTCGACTTCACCGTCGCCACCGCGCGCCAGGCGAAGCGGAGGTCCGCCATCTCCTCCTCGGTGGGCGCGCGCTCGGTCGCCACGCGCCAGCCCTCCTCCGGGAAGCGCATCTCCATCCGCCGCTGGGCCACGAAGCCGCCGCGGACGCGCTTCCAGTCCGGGCCGCCGTCGGCGGGCGAGGGAGGGACCACGAGGAGGCGGAGGTTCTTCTTCTCCGACAGCATCTCCCGCGCGCGCTCGGCGAACGACGGCGCGACGACGGCCTCCACGAAGTTGGGGCGCAGGAGGACGGCGGCCTGCTCCGTCACCTCGCGGTTGAAGGCGATCACCGAGCCGAAGGCGCTGGTGGGATCGGTGGTGAGCGCCTTACGGTACGCCTCCGCCGCGTCCCGCCCCACGGCGATGCCGCACGGCGTGGTGTGCTTGACGATGGCGCAGGCGGCCAGGTCGGCGCCGTCCCAGGCGGAGACGGCGAGCAGGGCGGCGTCCACGTCGAGCAGGTTGTTGAACGAGAGCTCCTTGCCGCCGAGCTGCCGCATGCCGGGAAGGCCGTCAGCCGCCCCATCCTCGGCGTAGAAGGCCGCCGTCTGGTCGGGGTTCTCGCCGTAGCGAAGGTCCTGCACCTTCCGCAGCCGCAGCGTGGTCTCCGCGGGGAACGCTCCGGCGTCCCCGTTTCTGTCGGCCGCCGCGTCCGCGGGCGACGCGTCCACCCGCCCCATCCACGCGGCGATGGCGGCATCGTAGGCCGAGGTGTGGGCGTACGCGCGAGCCGCGAGCGTGCGGCGCAGGGCGAGGCCCTCGTCCGCCGGCGCGTCCAGGACGGCGAGGACGGCGTCGTAGTCCGCCGGGTCGGCGATCACCCAGACCGAGGCGTGGTTCTTCGCGGCGGAGCGCAGCATGGACGGGCCGCCGATGTCGATGTTCTCGATCCCCTCCCCGCGCGTGACGCCGGGGCGCGAGACGGTCTCGCGGAAGGGGTAGAGGTTGACGGCGACCAGGTCGATGGCGGGGTAGCCGTGCTCCCGCATCTCCGCCAGGTCGCCCGGGTGGTCGCGGCGGCCCAGCAGGCCCGCGTGGACGGCCGGGTGGAGGGTCTTCACGCGCCCGTCCATCATCTCGGGATGCCCGGTGATCTCGCTCACCTCCACCGGGTTCAGGCCCGCCTCGCGCAGGGCGCGCGCCGTTCCGCCGGTGGAGAGGAGGGTCCAGTCCCGCACCGCCAGCGCGCGGGCGAAGGGGATCAGGCCCGTCTTGTCGGAGACGCTCAGCAGCGCGCGGGGCATGGTCGACTCGTTGTCAGCGGGAAGCCGGCGGACGCACGACCGCCCCGACCGACGCGGGCGCGGGGGCCGGGGCGGAGACGATCTCGAAGCAGACGGGATCGGCCGGGGTGGACGGCGCCGCGCCCCGCGCAAGCGCCTCGACGGCGGCGGGGAGCAGGCGGTGCTCCGTCGCCAGGACGCGCGCCGCGAGCGACTCCGGCGTGTCGCCGGGAAGGACGGGCACCGGCCACTGGGCCAGGATCGCCCCCTCGTCGTAGCGCTCGTCCACCAGGTGCACGGTAGCGCCCGAGACGCGCGCGCCCGACGCGATCACGGCGCGGTGGACGCGCATGCCGTACATCCCCGAGCCGCCGAAGCCCGGCAGCAGCGCGGGGTGCACGTTCAGCATCCGCCCGTGGAACCGGGAGACGACGGACGCCGGCACCAGCTGGAGCCACCCCGCCAGGACGACCAGCTCGACGCCACGCTCCTCCAGCGCCTCCAGCAGCCGCGCCTCGAACGCCTGGGGGCCCAGGACGCGGGCGTCGAGGGTGACGCAGGGGATGCCCGCCCGCTCCGCCCGCCCGGCGGCGCCGATCCCCTCCCGCCCGGCGACGACCAGCTCCACGCGCGCGGCGGGATCCCCCGCCTCGTGGTGGAAGCGGTCGATCAGCGCCTGCAGGTTGCTCCCCCCGCCCGAGGCGAGGACGGCAACGCGGGCCGGTGCGGGCAAGGCGGTCTCCGGGTGCGGGGAAAAGCGCGCCGAAGATAGACCCCGGGCCGCCGGGCGTCAACGGAAGAGCCCCACCCGTCAGGCGAAGCTGCTGCCGCCGTAGACGCCGGTGATGAACGGGTTGGTGCGCTTCTCCACGCCGACGGTGGTCTCGGGGCCGTGGCCGTTGTAGAGGATCGTCTCCTCCGGCAGGGGAAGCACCTCGGAGCGGATCGAGCGCATCAGCGTGGCCAGGTCGCCGCCGGGCAGGTCCGTCCGGCCGATGGAGCCGCGGAAGATCACGTCGCCCACCAGCGCGAAGCCCTCGCCCACCAGCGTCACGTGCCCGGGCGCGTGGCCGGGGGTGAAGCGGACGGCGAGCGACACCTCTCCGAAGCGGACGACGTCTCCCTCCGCCAGGTCGTGGTCCACCGGCGGCAGGGGCTCCATCTGCAGCCCGAACCACTGCGCCTGCGTGGGCGCGGCGGCGTAGAGGGGCGCGTCGAGCGGGTGCAGGTAGATGGGCGCGCCGGTCTCGCGCTTCGCCCGCGCCAGCCCGTCCACGTGGTCGATGTGCGCGTGCGTCAGGACGATGGACTCGACCTTCGTCCCCGAGGCCTCCGCGGCCGCGAGCGCCTCGCCGGTGGCGCCGCCCGGATCGACCAGGATGGCGGAGCCCGTGCGGGCGCAGGCGACCAGGTAGCAGTTCTGGGCGAACGGGCCGCCCGTGAAGACGCGGACGGTCGCCTCGCCCGAGGGCGCGTCAGCCACGCAGCGCCTCCAGCACCTCGGCCGCCACGTGCGCGCCCGGCTGCGCGTACACGATGGTCCCGTCGCGGTCGATCAGGTACGTCGCGCGCGCCACGCCGTCCTCCCGCAGCACTCCGTACGCCCTGGCGATGGAGGCGTCCCGGTCCACGATCAGCGGGAAGTCGAGCGAGTACTTGTCCACGAACGCCCGGTGGCTCTCCTCGTCGCCGGGGTTCACCCCGAAGCGCGCCACGCCGGCGGCCGCGTAGTCCGCCCCCTCGTCGCGCGCGGCGCACATCTGCCGGGTGCAGCCGGGGGTGTCGTCCTGCGGATAGAACATCAGGAGCACCGCCTGCTGCCCGCGGAAGTCGGTGAGGGTGACCTTGCCGCCGTCGCTGGTGTCGGCGGCGAAGACGGGTGCCTCGCTGCCCACGGGAAGAAGCTGGGGATCGCTCATCGGGGTCTCCGCGGGTGGACCGGTCCGTACGGGGACGGGAATGATGGGGAGAGAGCCCCCCCGGGGCAACCGTCCGCTCGTGGGACGGCCCGTCCCGCATTCGACCCGCCCGCGTCCCGCCGCACGACCTCCGCCGAGGACGCCGCCCGGCCACAACCCCTTGCGATGCAAGGCCTTGTCACGGGTGGGCGACGCCACGCGCCGCCGGGCGCGGCTCCTGCCTCCAAGGACCCGCGACCGCCGCGTCGCCCCCGTAGCGCGGCGGAGGTCCCCATCCCATCCCCCGAACCCGAGACGCCGCCATGAGCCTCCCCAGCCGCCGCACCGCCCGCGCCGTCTTCATCGCCATCCTCGCCGTCGCCGGCATGATGGCGTGCCGGCCCGTGTCCGCCGAGTCCCCCGAGCCGCTTCCCGCTCGCAGCGCAGCGACGTGATTGGACGCGGAGGCGCGGAGGACGCGGAGACGCGGAGCGGTGCGTCGTCCGTCTCCCGAGGCACGATTCGGCGGCACGGCGGAGGCTACCTACCTCTCCTGGAGAAAGGTTGCCGCCGGAACGAAAACGGAGGTGCGGGGGGATCCAGCCCCCCGCACCTCCCCCTCTTCCGCGCCTCCGCGCGAGTCCATCCGTTGCAGTTCTCCGCGTCTCCGCGACCTCCGCGTCTCCGCGTGCCTTCCTCGTCGCAAGACGGCGGGACGAAGGTCAGCT
Source organism: Longimicrobiaceae bacterium (assembly GCA_030146875.1). GTDB lineage: Bacteria > Gemmatimonadota > Gemmatimonadetes > Longimicrobiales > Longimicrobiaceae > JASLAX01. Next base: position 29,882 of record JASLAX010000041.1, on the reverse strand, counting down.
ACACCCGCACCCGCCCGGCCGCACCGAAGCCTCCTCCAGCGCCGCGGCCTCGGCAGGAGACGGCGTCCACCCGCCGGAGTGCTCCAGCATCCGCCGGAGCGCCGTCTCGGCGCCGCGGCGCACGTCTTCGTCCAGGACGATCTCGTGCTTCCCGTGGTCCAGCGACCACGCCAGCTTGGCCAGCGTGTTCACCTTCATGTTCCCGCAGATCGCCGCCCCGGAGAGCGGGACCAGCGTCTTCTCCGGAAAGCGCGCCTTCAGGCGGTCCACGATGCCGCGCTCGGTGCCGAAGATCACCGCGTCGTTCTGCTCGGCGATGTCCACCATCCTGGCGGTCGATGCGACCACGTCGGCGTGGGCCAGCAGGTCCGCCCGCGCCTCCGGATGGATCACGACCAGCGCGCGGGGATGGCGGCGCTTCGCCTCGGCCAGCTCGTCCAGCACCAGGTCGTCGTGCACGTAGCAGTAGCCGTCCCAGGCCAGGACGGTCCCGGGCTCCACCGGCCCGTCCTCGCGCCCGGCCACGGCGTACGGCCGCCCGCTCTTCTCCGCGGCGTACTTCGCCAGGTTGCGGTCGGGCACGAACAGGATGGTGCGGTCGCGGGGGATGGAGTCCACCACCGCCACCGCGTTGGCCGACGTGCAGCAGACGTCCGACTCCGCCTTCACCTCGGCGGTCGAGTTCACGTACGCGACCACCACCGCGCCCGGGTGCCGCGCCTTCAGCATGCGCAGCGCGTCGCCGGTCACGAAGTCGGCCATGGGGCACCCGGCCCGCAGGTCGGGCATCAGCACCGTCTTCTCGGGCGATAGCACCTTGGCCGTCTCGGCCATGAAGTGCACCCCGCAGAAGACGATCACGTCCGCCTCGGTCTTCGCGGCCTCCTGCGACAGGCCCAGCGAGTCGCCCAGGTAGTCGCTGACCTCCTGGATCTCCACGCGCTGGTAGTTGTGCCCCAGGATCACGGCGTTGAGCTGCTCCTTGCGGCGGCGGATGCGCTCGGCCAGCTCCTCGCGCGGCAGGCGCGCGTAGTCGAGCGGCGTGGCGAAGTTGTCGGCGACCTGGATCACGGCTCCCTCGCATTTCCCGGAGGTCACGCCCGCTTCACGGGCTGGGCGCGGCAATGTATCCGCCGCGTGTCCCTTGTACAACCGAACCGGATTTTGTTCTCGTTACGAGAAGAGCAGGGGACGAACCCGTCCCACCGCGCGGGCGCGGAAGCGAAGGAGGGCCCTCGGGATCGCTCCCCGCGGGCCCTCCCCGTCACCGCCCCCGCCGTGCCGTCAGACGGTGAAGGAGCTTCCGCAGCCGCAGCCGCCGGAGGCGTTCGGGTTGTTGAACGTGAAGCCCGAGCCCTGGAACGTCGAGACGTAGTCGATCTCCGTCCCCTGCAGGTACTGCACCGAGAAGGGGTCCACGAACAGGCGCAGGCCCGCGACCTCCAGGATCACGTCGTCCTCGCCCGCCTCGTCCTCGATGTTCAGGCCGTACTGGAAGCCGGAGCACCCGCCGGGCAGCACGCCCACGCGAAGGCCCGCGCCCTCGCCCGCGCCCTGCTCCTCCATGTACTTCCGGACCTCGGTCGCCGCCGTGGGGGTCACCACGATCACGGCCGTTGCGTTCTCCGTCTGCATCGGTTCCCCCGAAGGTTCAGGCCCGGGGCGCCGGGGCGCCCCATGTCGTTGCTGGGATGGCAGATACACTGACTGGCGACGCAGGTTCCGCGCCGCTCCGGGCCCGCCCGCTCCGTGAGGAAGGGAAGGCCCCGGGGGTATCTCCGGACCCTTGAAAGATAACGCCCCCGCCCGCTCCGTCAATCGTTCCGCGCCACGGCCCTCCCACGCCCCCCGTGGTCCGACGGACTACGCCCGGCGGGGGCACCCTCCCCACGGGCACGCCGTGCCCCGCCCGACGGCGCCCTCCCCTCCCGCGGCGCATCTTCAGGGGCGAGCGAGACCCCCCCGGAAGGAGCCGAGCCATGATCCGCACCCGAGCCCCGTACGCAGCCGCCCTGGCCGCCGCGCTGCTCGCCCCCGCCGCGGGAGCGCAGCAGGCGGCGCTGCCGTTCGGCCCGGGCGAGTCGTGCGTCTACCGCGCCAGCATCGGGCTGGGGCGAATCGGCCGGGCGACCATGGCGGTGGACAGCGCCGCCGAGCGGGGCGGAAAGACGACCTACCTGCTCCGCTTCGACTTCCGCGGGCGCGTGGGCGTCGCGGGGGTGGAGGACCACACGCGGTCGTGGCTCGACCCCGACGCGCTGACCTCGGTTCGGTACACCAAGCGCGAGCGCACCCCCGTCTCGCGCCGCGACCAGGACGTGCGGATGGACGCAGAGGGCGGGCGCTGGAGCGACGGCGCGCGCGGCGGGGCGATGGCCACCAGGAAGCCGCTGGACGAGCTGTCGTTCCTCTTCTTCCTGCGCACGCTCCCGCTGGAGGACGGCGCCGTCTACAACCTGGCGCGCCACTACGACGCCGCGCGGAACCCGGTGGTGGTCCGCGTGCTGGGCCGCACCCGCGTGCGCGTTCCCGCGGGGGAGATCCCCGCCGTGGAGGTGGAGATGCGCGTCCGCGACGCCGAGCGGTACGGGCGCGAGGGAGTGATCCGCCTGGCCGTGAGCGACGACCCGCGGCGGCTCCTGCTCCGGATGGAGACCGCGATCGCGCCGGTGGGGAGGATGACGCTCGCGCTGGAGTCCCGCACCGCGTCGTGCGGCACGGGGCGGATGGCGCAGCGATAGCCGCGCGCCGTCCCTCGGCCCTCCCGGGCAAACCGCCGCTCGCCCGCCCCCGGCGGGCGGCGGTCCCGCGTCCGGGGAAAATCCGGCCGCGTAGGGGGTCTCCCCACCCCCTGCCCTCCTCCCGACCCGGCGCCCCACGCCGCCGTAGTCGCCCGGACCACGCGGCGTCGCGCCCATCTCCCCGCACCGGTCGGTAGACCCCCCCGACATTCCGGGGAGCCCCCGGGGACTAGCTTTCGATCCAGAAAGCGGACGGCACGCCGGGACCGTCCGACCCACCGGCCAGGTCGGCCACGCGGGGAGAGAGCCGGCGCGAAAGGCTGGGTACGGAGATGCGCAAGCGAGTCTGGATGGGGGTCGCGCTGGTGGTGCCGGCGCTGGTGGCGGCGGGAGCGCAGCCGCTGACCTTCCACAACACGAGCCGCGTGTGGGTGGAGGGAACCAGCACCGTCCGGGCCTACCGCTGCGAGAGCGCGCAGGTCACCGGGGCCGCCTCCGCCGGGTCCACGCAGCTGGCCAGCATCGGGTCGGTGTCCGGGGCGGAGGTATCCATCCCCGTGGCCTCGCTGGACTGCAGGAACGAGACGATGAATGGGCACATGCGGAACGCCCTCAAGGCGAACGCCGCCCCGACCATCCGCTTCCGGGCCCAGTCGGTGGACGTCGCCGCGAACGGCGCGGTGAAGATGACGGGCGGGCTGACGATCGGCGGGCAGACGCAGCAGGTGAGCATCGACGCCACCGCCGCCGAGGTGAACGGCCAGCTCCGCGTGCGGGGGACCAAGCAGATCCGGATGCCGGACTACGGCGTCCGCCCCCCCTCGCTGATGATGGGCACGATGCGGGTCAACCCGCTGGTGACGGTCGGCTTCGACGTGGTCCTGCGACCCGCCGGCTGACGCGAAGAAGGTCGGGACCCGCGCGCCGGGCGGCGCGCGGCGGCAGGATGGGGGCGGGGCGCGCCCCGGCCACGACGGAAACCTCCTTTGTTCGGAGACGGTAACATGTCAACCATGAATCGTGTGCTCGTGCCGGCCTTCCTGGTCCTCCTGGCCGTGCCGGCGGCCGCGCAGACGGACGTGAAGGGCGGCGGAGTGACGCCCGCCGGCACCGACACGGCGAAGACGGAGAAGGCGGCGGAGACCAGCCGCCCCATCACCCTGCAGCACTACCGCCCGAACGACCAGCGCGGGATCAACATGTTCGAGGCGCCGAAGGACGAGGGCGTCTCCTACGACGGGTTCAAGATCGACTTCGGCGCGGCGTTCACGCAGCAGTTCCAGGGGCTCGACCACAGCAACGGCGCCGCGGCCAAGCCGGCCACCGACGCGCAGGGCAGGGCGTACGACGCCAACCAGCTGGTGGAGATCGGCAAGGGCTTCAACAACGCCACCGCCAACCTGTACATCGGCGCGCAGCTCGCCGCCGGGATCCGGGTCGCGCTCACCTCGTACCTCTCGTCGCGGCACCACAACGAGACGTGGGTGAAGGACGGCTACCTGCTCGTCGACCAGTCGCCGATCGACCACCCGGCGCTGAACGAGCTGATGAAGTACGTCACGCTGCGGATGGGGCACTTCGAGGTGAACTACGGCGACGCGCACTTCCGCCGCACCGACAACGGCAACGCCATGCACAACCCGTTCGTCGGCAACCTGATCCTGGACTCGTTCACCACCGAGATCGGCGGCGAGGTCTACGTCCGCAAGGACGGCATGCTGGCGATGGTGGGTGTGACGGGCGGCCAGATCCGCGGCGACGTGAAGACGCCCGACGCCCGCGGCCCCGCGGTGCTGGGCAAGCTGGGCTTCGACCGCCAGCTCTCGTCGGACCTGCGCGTTCGCCTGACCGGCTCCACCTACATCAACCGCACGTCGCCCAGCAACACGCTCTACGCCGGCGACCGCGCGGGCTCCCGGTACTACTGGGTGATGGAGAACACCGTCGCGACCGAGAGCGGGAACTTCACCTCCGGGCTGATGAACCCCCGCTTCGCGAACCAGGTGACGTCCTGGATGGTGAACCCCTTCGTGAAGTTCCGCGGGCTGGAGCTCTTCGGCACCGTCGAGCGCACCGAGGGCCGCGCGAGCAGCGAGCCGCAGGACCGTCAGTGGCGGCAGTACGCGGGTGAGGCGGTGTACCGCTTCCTCCCCGGGGAGAAGGTCTTCGTGGCCGGCCGCTACAACACCGCGCGGGGCGAGCTCCCGGGCCTGACGGAGGAGGTGGGCCTGGATCGCTGGCAGGCCTCGGCCGGGTGGTTCGTCACCCCCAGCATCATGCTCAAGGGCGAGTACGTGACGCAGAAGTACAACGACTTCCCCACCACCGACATCCGCAACAACGGCAAGTTCAACGGGTTCGTGGTGGAGGGCGTGGTCGCCTTCTGACGCACGACGACCCGGCTCCCCTCACCGCGGGGGAGGACGGATGAACGGGGAGGGGGAGCCGCGGCGGCTCCCCCTCCCCTTTTTCTCGTCTGACGAAGATACCTCCGCGCCTCAGGCGGCCTTGGGATAATGGCTACTTGAGAAGGCGGAGCCGTTCTCGCGTACTGGGGGATGGGGTCGTGTCCCCTCGACCACCTCCTGCCACGGAACGGAGGGTAAGTCCAAAGACCAAGGCGCTCAACTCTTGATTCGACCACCCAAGTTGAGCCGCGAGTTCCCGCTTGCCAACCCCCTCGGCACGAAGCGCACTGAACACCTTCTCAAAGACCTTGGATGTCTCACGTGGGGCACTCTCCGGCTCGCGTACCCGATAGCCGGCTTTCTGGATTTCGATGCAGAGTGAGCGATAATTCCACTCACTTAGGAGGCCGACCTCGTGCATTCGGTGAGCTAGTGCCGCGAGTGACACGTTCCAATGATGCTTCGCCTTGATTAGCCGCGGGACACTCGGAACGCGGGGAGCAAATCCTGCGACGCTTGAAGCAGGCATGAGAAACGCCCCGGCGAACGCATTAGCCTCGGCTTCGGCTTGGCGACCGGACGGGGCGCCGTGTTGGTGAAGCACGAGGTGAGCGAGTTCATGAGCAGCATCGAAACGGCTGCACTCCGAGGACTTCATCGTATTCAAAAACACGAAAGGGACGCCACCATGCCAGAACGAGAATGCGTTTAGCTCCCGGCAGTCCTCGGCGAGCGAGAAAACGCGCACCCCTTTGTACTCGAGCAGGCCCACCATGCTCTTGATCGGTTTATCGCCCAGACTCCAGCGGGCCCGTAAGGCCATCGCGGCCGCTTCTGGCTTGGCTTGGTGATGTCGAAGATCAGGAATGTCGGTGCTTGGAAGGTCGAACCCGTTCGTCAAATGGTCATTCAGTTCTAGGGCCATTCTTGCGGCAGCGATCGCGCGGGTGCGATCGGCAGACCGCATCTTGCTTAACGCCCGGAAGCTGACAGCATCCAGCGGCAGCTCCTCCGGATCAGGCTGGTGGAAAAAGGAGACCGACCGATTGAGCACCCGCGCAAGTTCTGCGACGTTCTCCTCGGTCGGTATGGTCGTGCCCCGCTCCCACTCGCCTACACTCCGTTCGCTACAGGCGATCAAACGAGCCAGGTCCCGCTTGGTCAGGCCCCGCCGCTCTCTAGCTAGCGTGAGCCGAGGCGGATTGAAGTCTTTCATAGCACACGGTTATGCCTTGCGGCGGGTCACGTCGATCTCGAAGTCATCCCCAGACTCCGGGCGATCATCCGATCCGTCTCCCAGAAGATACGCCGGAAGGAGGAGGCGCTTGGTGTACTGCTCCGGGCGTCCATCTTCGAAATGACTGGGAGAGGAAACCTCAGCCCGGATCTCCCCGTCAGCGTCCGAGACCAGCAGGATCCAAGTTCGCTGGTGTCCCGGATTACCACGCGCCGGCGCAGTCTCCACTCCAAGATCCTGAAGGAAGTTCAACTGGGCGTTGACGAGAACCGCCTCCTGCGTCATCAACCCCTTGGGCGAGCGCGTCTGGGGATCCGTAGCGCCACGAACCCCCGTGTTCTGATCCCCACTGGAGACTACGATGCAGTTCCTACTATCAGGGCTAACAATGCGGGCGTAGTTCCCTGTGTCATCAAGAGTCCACCCGTGAGTCCACAGCTGAGCACGTAAGATGGCGGTGGTCTCGGCGTACCCGTTGAAGGGACCGTGCAGGCGCGGATGAAACCGCGTAGTGTTCTCGCGGGCGGAGTGACCTCCCTTCAACGAGTTGTGAAGGAGGTCGATGGTCAGTCCCTCCCCGATCTGCGCGAGCTGCGCCTCTACCTCGTCGGGGTCATCATAGCACTCGGCCACATTCGGCATCAGCTACTCCGCGGCATATGTCTTCCTGTTTTTCTCCCTCATTCGAGGTTGGAAAATAGGAAGCGGAGGGTGCGAACGCAAGGATCTTGATCATGGGCCAGATCACCGCTGCTGTTCGCTCTCACGATAAAACCTCCGTTGCACCAATCAACCCTCATTACTCCCAAACTACCCCGCGGGACTGAGGATGACGTCGACGGCCTCCGCGAACGAGTCCACGACGACGATGGCGCCGATGGCCTCCGCCGGCTCCTCCTCGTCCTCCGTCCCGCGGATCAGGATCGCCGTGCCGCCCAGGGCGTGCGCCTGCACCACGTCGCGCAGGCGGTCGCCCACGAACCAGGAGCGGGAGACGTCGAGGCCGTGCTCTCGCGCGGCGCGGAGGTGCATCCCCGTCCCGGGCTTCCGCATCCCTTCCGGGTCGTCGTCCCCCGGGGCGAGGGGACAGTGGTAGACGGCGTCCACCCGCGCCCCGTGCTCCGCGAGCGCCTCGACCAGACGGCGGTGCACGGCCTCGTACTCCGGCTCGCCGAACAGGCCGCGGCCGATGCCCGACTGGTTCGTGACGAGCGCCGCGAAGATCCCGGCGGCGTTGAGCCGCGCCAGGGCCTCCGCGGCGCCGGGAAGGAGCCGCACCCCCTCGGGGTCCGAGAGGTAGTGCCGGTCCTCGATCAGGGTGCCGTCGCGGTCCAGGAACACGGCCGGGCGGCCGCCTCCGTCCCGCGTCACGGCGTCACCCCGCGCTGATGTTGAAGCCGGCGTCCACGTACATCGTCTCGCCGGTGATCCCCGAGGCCAGGTCGGACGCCAGGAACATCGTGGCGCGCCCCACCTCGTCCGACTCCACCACACGGCGCAGGGGCGCGCGCTCGCCGGCCACCTTCAGCAGGTCGCGGAAGTGCGGCACCCCGCGGGCGGCCAGCGTGTTGATGGCCCCGGCGGAGACGGCGTTGATGCGGATCCCCCTGGCGCCCAGGTCCACGGAGAGGTAGCGGACCGAGGCCTCCAGCGCCGACTTGGCCACGCCCATCACGTTGTAGCCCGGCACCGCCTTCTGGGAGCCGTAGTACGTCATGGTCACCACGCTCCCCCCCTCCGGCATCAGCGGCGCCACCGCCCGGCAGAGGCCCACGAGCGAGTAGGCGCTGATGTCCATGGCCGCCAGGAAGTCCTCGCGCCGCGTCTCCAGGAACGGGTTCAGCATGGCGTCGCGCGGGGCGAAGGCCACCGAGTGGAGCAGGAAGTCGACCGTTCCCCAGCGCTCCCCCAGCGCGTCCACCACGGACGCGATCTGCGCGTCGTCCCGCACGTCCATGTCGAACGAGGGCACCTCGCCCATCTCCGCGACGGTGCGCAGCACGCGGTCGCGCATGGTCTCGCCCTGGTAGGTGAAGGCGAGCTCCATCCCCGCGGAGGCGAGCGCCTTGGCGCACGCCCAGGCGATGGAGTTCTGGTTGGCGACTCCGACGATCAGGCCGCGCTTGCCTGCGAGGAGGCCGGAGAGCGCCGAGCTTTCGGACATGACGGGATCAGGGGTTCGTGGGTACGGTGCGTTCCGGGGTGCCGGGCCGCCCCGGCGGGGGCGGGACCGGGGCGGAGGGCGTGCGGTCGGAGCCCGGGGGCGGCGGCGGCAGGTTGGGCCGCGGCGGCGGAGGCGGCGGGGCCGGAGTGCGCAGCGGGGACTCGCCGGAGCCCACCAGCCCGTTGACGTTGCGGATCCCGGTCAGGCGGATCCGGTAGTCCGTCGCGGCGCGCAGCGCGCCGGCGGGGCGGATGGAGAGGGTCTGCGACGGCAGCGCCGCCGCGGTGTCCGGCCGCGCCTCCGGGTTGCGGAAGCGCACCGTGTCCGCCGCGTTGCGGTCGGGGACGGGGCCGTCGACCACGCTGTCCGCGGCCGCCGTGTCGCGCCGCGCCGCCGGCGGCTCGCCCAGCCGCACCTCGGCCACCGCCACCGGCAGCGAGTCGGGGCCCACGATGCCCACCTGCGCCGGGCCCAGCGCCTGCCCGGGGTCCAGGTGGTCGTCGAAGCGCACCTGGATCCACCCCGCGGCCAGCGTGGCGGAGCCCGGCCGCGGCGGCGTGGTGTCGGGCCGCAGGAGCGAGAGCCGCGGCTCCGGCAGCGTGGCGCCGGCACCCACGGCCAAGGCGGCCGCCACGCTGTCGCGCGCCTCGAACACCTCCAGCAGGCGGTTCCGGTTCACGTCGTTGAAGGCGCGCAGCCGGTACGTCCCCGCCGGGATGCGCCGGAAGACGAAGGCGCCCCCCGAGTCCGCGGCGAGCGCGTACACCAGCGAGTCCGTCGTGCGGATCGCCTCCACCCGCGCCCCCTGCGCCGCCCGGCCGGTGATGCGGTCGTACACCGTCCCCGCCAGGCGCGTGTCCGGGATGGCGGGCCCGGTGGAGAAGACCAGCTCGTACGTCTGCGCCGTGCGGTTCTGGAACAGGTCGCGGATCCCCGGCGCCACCGTGATCTGATAGATCTGCCCCGGCACCCACCCGCGGCGCAGGGAGACGCGAAGCTCGGACCCGGAGTTGTCCACCGACACCGGAGAGGTGCGCGGCGATACCGAGACCAGCTCCTCCAGCCCCTGCTCCGAGATCGTCTCGTCGAAGACCAGCACGGCCGCGCCGCCGTACGACCCCTGCACCGACATGGTGTCGGGGCGGGTGCCGATCAGGATGGGCGCGGCCCTGTCCTCCGGCCCGCCGCGGGGCGCCTCGATGTGCGCGCAGCCGGACAGCAGGAGCGCCGCCGCCAGGGCGCCCCTCCTCACGCCGGGCCCTCCAGCGCCGCGACCTTGTCCGCCAGCTTCGCGCGCTGCTCGCCCAGCGAGGCCAGCTTCTCGCGCTCCTTCGCCACCACCTCCTCGGGCGCGCGGGCCACGAAGCTCTCGTTCGCCAGCTTCCCCTCCGTCGCCCGGATCTGGGCTTCCACGCGGCCCGCCTCGTCCCGCAGGCGGGCGCGCTCCTTGTCCAGGTCGATCACCCCGGCCAGGGGCACGAAGAGCTCGCACCCGGAGCGCAGCACGGCGCTGGCTCCCACCTCGCCCCCCGCGGGCGCGAAGGCCAGCTCGTCCACGCGGGCCAGGTCGCGGAGGGCGCGCACGTTGGCCTCCAGGGTGGCGCGCATGCCGTCGTCCGTCCCCGCGATGCGCAGCGGGACGCGCTTCCCGGGCTCCACCTTGTACTCCGCGCGGAGGTTGCGGACCGCGACGACGATCGCCTGCAGCTCCGCCATCGCCGCCTCGGCCCCGTCGTCCTCCCACTCCGCGCGCGGCTCGGGCCAGGCGGAGAGCATGACGGACTCCGCGTCCCCCTCCCGCCGCGGCAGGCGCTGCCAGACCACCTCGGTGATGAACGGCATCAGCGGGTGGAGCAGGCGCATGGCGCCGTCCAGCACCTCCACCAGGGTGGCGCGCGCGGCGTCGCGGCTCGCCTCGCCCAGGTCGCCGTACAGGCGCGGCTTCACCATCTCCAGGTACCAGTCCGCGACCTCGCCCCAGAAGAAGTCGTACACGCGCGCGGCCGCGTCCTGCAGGCGGAAGCGCTCCATCGCCTGCGTGGTCTCGCGCGTGGTGCGCGACAGGCGGGAGAGGATCCAGCGGTCGGGAAGCTCCAGGTCCGCCTCGACCGCCGCCAGCGGCAGGCGCGGCGCGTCGCCCAGCGTCATCAGCGCGAAGCGGCCGGCGTTCCACAGCTTGTTGGCGAAGTTGCGGCCGGGGCCGAACGCCTCCTCCAGGTCCTGGTAGTTCAGCCCCTGGTCGGTTCCCGCGCCCGCGTTGGAGATCACGGTGTAGCGCAGCGCGTCCGCGCCGAAGCGGTTCACCACCTCCAGCGGGTCGATCCCGTTCCCCAGCGACTTGGACATCTTCCGGCCCAGGTGGTCGCGCACCATCCCGGTCAGGTACACGTCCCTGAAGGGCACGTCGCCCATGAACTCCAGCCCCGCCATGATCATGCGGGCGATCCAGAAGAACAGGATGTCGTGCCCCGACACCAGCGTGTGGTTGGGATAGAACGCCTCCAGGTCCGGCGTCTCGTCGGGCCACCCCATGGTGGAGAAAGGCCAGAGCCACGACGAGAACCAGGTGTCCAGCACGTCTTCGTCCTGGCGCAGGTCCGTTCCCCCGCACCTCGTGCACGCCGTGGGATCCTCCCGCGCGACGACCGTCGCGCCGCACGCCGCGTCCTGGCAGTACCACACCGGGATGCGGTGCCCCCACCAGAGCTGCCGCGAGATGCACCAGTCGCGGATGTTCTCCAGCCAGTGCTCGTAGATCCTGCCGAAGCGCTCCGGCGTGAAGCGCACCCGCCCGTCGCGCCACGCCTGCAGCGCGGGGTCGGCCAGGGGCTTCATCCGCACGAACCACTGGTCCGACAGGCGCGGCTCCACCACGGTGTCGCAGCGGTAGCAGTGCGGCACGGCGTGGTGGTGGTCCTCGGTCTTCTCCAGCAGCCCGGCCTCGGCGAAGGCCTGGACGACGGCGCGGCGCGCCTCGAAGCGGTCCAGCCCGCGGAACTGCGCGGGGACCGCGTCGGACATGGTCGCCTCGGGGGTCATCACGTCCAGCGCCGGAAGGCCGGTGCGCCGCGCGGCGTCGAAGTCGTTGGGGTCGTGCGCGGGCGTCAGCTTCACCGCCCCGGAGCCGAACTCGGGGTCCACGAAGTCGTCCGCCACGATGGGGATGCGGCGCCCCGTCAGCGGCAGGTCCACCTCCGCCCCGACGAGGGCGGCGTAGCGCTCGTCCTCCGGGTGCACGGCCACGCCGGTGTCGCCCAGCATGGTCTCCGGCCGCGTGGTCGCGACCACCAGGTAGGGCCGTCCGTCGGGGAGGCGCGGGAGGCCCGCGGCGTCCGTCCCCGCCGCGAGCGGGTAGCGCAGGTGCCAGAGCTTCCCTTGCGCCTCCGCCGGCTCCGCCTCCTCGTCCGAGAGCGCGGTCAGGCAGCGCGGGCACCAGTTGATGATGCGGTTGCCGCGGTAGATCAGCTCCTTCTCGTACAGCCGCACGAACACCTCGCGCACGGCGCGGGAGAGCCCCTCGTCCAGCGTGAAGCGGGTGCGGTCCCAGTCGCAGGAGGAGCCGATGGCGCGGAGCTGCGAGAGGATGACGCCGCCGGTCTCGTCCACGAAGTCCCACACGCGGCCCACGAACTCCTCGCGTCCCAGGTCGTAGCGGGTCTTCCCCTCCTTCGCCACGATGCGCTCGACCACGTTCTGCGTGGCGATGCCGGCGTGGTCGGTGCCGGGGAGCCAGAGCGCCTCGCGCCCCTGCATCCGCCGCCACCGGATCAGCATGTCCTGCACGGTGTTGTTCAGGCCGTGCCCCATGTGGAGCATGGCCGTGACGTTCGGCGGGGGGATGACGATGACGTAGGGGTCGCGCTCCGAGGCGGCGTCCGCGCGGAAGCCACCCATCTCCTGCCAGCGCTGGTAGATGGGCCCTTCGTTCTCCTGCGGGCTGTACTGCGGAGGGAGCGCCTCGGCCATCGGGATCCGGATCCTCGCGGTAGGGGGTGGTTCGACGCGACCCGCGAAGTTAGGCCTGGCGGGAAGCGGGGTCAAGCGAAGATCGGCATGCTCGGTCGAACCGCAACGGCCTGTCTCACGCGGAGGCGCGGAGGCCGCGGAGGGTGCGTCGGCGGCATCCCGCGACGATCCTCCCGCGTCCCGGTGGCATCCCTCCTCGAAAAGGGGGGTGCCCTTGGAACGACGCGGAGGTGCGGTGGGGCCTCGCCCCCCGCACCTCCGCGTCCTCCGCGCCTCCGCGTGGCCCCCCCTTCCGTCAGACCTCCGGCAGCACCGGCACCTCGTGGCTCAGCGGGAAGTCCGCCTCCGCGGCGCGCGCGAACGCCTCCACCACGCAGGGGTCGTAGTGCGTGCCGGAGCAGCGGCGGATCTCCTCCAGCGCCGACTCGCGCGAGCGCTCGCCGCGGTACGGGCGCGAGGACGAGATGGCGTCGAAGCAGTCGACCACCGCCACGATGCGGCCGGGGAGCGAGATCTCATCGCCCTTCAGCCCGAATGGGTAGCCGCTCCCGTCCCACCGCTCCTGGTGGTGCAGCACGGCGGGGATGCCGGGGCGCAGGAAGGAGGATCGCTGCATGATCCCGGCGCCGATCTCGGGGTGGCGCTTCATCTCCTCGTACTCCTCGTCCGTCAGCGGGCCGGGCTTCTTCAGGATCCCGTCCGACACCGCGATCTTCCCCACGTCGTGCAGCAGGGCGCCCACCCACAGGTGGCGCAGGTCGTCGCCCGTCAGCCCCAGCTCGGCGCCGGTGGAGGCGGCGTACCGGGCCACGCGCTCCACGTGGCCGCCGGTGTAGTCGTCGCGCATCTCGATCGCCGTGGCCAGGGCGCGCAGGGCGTCGACCAGCATGGCCTCGATCTGCGCCGCCTGCTCCGCGACCCGGTCCTCCAGCGCGCGCCGGTGCCAGCGGTTCTCCAGCAGCAGCCGCCGGTGGTTCAGGGCGCGGCGCACGGCCAGCACCACCTCCTCCACGTCGAACGGCTTCACCAGGTAGTCGTCGGCCTGCAGGCGCAGCGCCTCGATGGCGTCGTGCATCGTCCCGGCGCCCGTCAGGATCAGGAACGCGACCGAGTCGTCCGCCTCCTTGGCCGCGCGCAGCAGCCGCAGCCCGTCCATGCGCGGCATCTGCAGGTCGGAGAGGATCAGGTCGGCCCCGTGCTCGCGGAACGACGCCAGCGCCGCCTCGCCGTCCTCGGCCTCCCGGAGCAGGTGGCCCTCCCCGGCCAGCACGCGGCGGAGGAGGGCCCGGATCTGCGGGTCGTCGTCGGCGATCAGGACCCGCGTGGGACGGTCGTCCGCGGGGGGTCCGGCCCGGAAAGGCGTCACGGCGCCGCGGCCAGGGCGCGGGTCCCGAACCCGCTCACCCGCAGCTCCACGTCGTGCGCCACGCGGATCCCCGCCGCGCCCGTCGCCTCCAGCTCGGCGGTGGGGACGCGCGCCACCTCGGTCCCGTTCACCAGGAAGATCGTCTCCGCCGTGCCCACCTCCACCCGCAGGAGGTTGGGCTGGCCGCTCTCCTCCGCGTCGCGGCGGATGGAGGGGTGGGTGGTCCAGTCGCGCACCACGGGCGTCCGGGCCCCGCGACGCAGCTTCACCAGGAACGAGCCGTCGCCGCGCACCAGGAAGTACGAGTACCGCTGCGCTGCCTCCGCGCCCTCCAGCCCCGACGCGCCGAAGACGAGGCCGTAGCCCTCGTGCAGCCGACCCACGCGCTTCTGCAGCGTCGCCTCCACCGCGTACGGCGCGGAGAGCGGGGCGTCCACCGCGCGCCACAGGACCGCGTGCGGCCCCGTCTCCACCGTCAGCGGCTCGCTCCCGCGCAGCCGCACGCCGTCCGCCGGCACGGCGCGCCAGCCGGAGCCGGCCGTCGCGGCCGAGTCGGCGGTGGCGGTGGAGTCGGGCGTCGCGGAGGGCGCGTCGCCGGGGGCCGCCGCGTCGGGGGCGGGGGCGTCCTTCGCCTGGCAGGCGGCCAGCAGCAGGACCAGGGGGAGCAGGGTGCGTCGCATGGGATGGCTCACGGGTTCACGGCGCGGCGCAGGGCGTCGAGCGGAAGGTCGCGCACGCGGATCTCCAGCGGGATCACCAGCTCCGCCTGCGTGGAGGTGCGGAGCCGGAAGGTGTCGCGGATGGCGAGCGGGATCTCGGTGCGGATGGGAACGTCCGCCTTCACCGGCACCGCCACGTTCCAGTTCCCGACCCGCGTGCGGATGGGAAGGTTGATGTTGGTGTCGATGGGGATGGACGTGTTCAGCTTCACCCGGTACCGCTCGTCCACGGGAACGTCGAAGTGCACCGGCGTGCCCGCGGGGATGCGGATCTGGTACGTCATCTTCACGTCCTCCTTCGCCAGGCTCGCCAGCATGCGGTCCAGCGCCGGCCCGGCCATCCGCTCCGGGTTCCGAAGCCGCGTCAGCAGGAAGACGTTCAGGGCGAGCGAGACGATGGCCACCGACAGGGCGGCCGCGGCGGTCAGGAGGGCGCGTCGATCCATACGGAGGGGGCTCCGGGCGGCGGTTGCGGCGGAGCGCCCCGCCCGCGGCGCAGGAAGATACGCGCGGCGGCCGCTCCCCGCGAGGGTGATTGCAAGAGGCGGCCCGGTCGTGAAACGTACCCCGTCCGCCGATGGACGGCACGAGGCCGATCCGCAACGGAGCCGAAGCACGAGGGCCCGGCATCGCTCGCGCGACACCGGGCCCATCCCCACCGCACCCCACCCCGTTCCTCCCACCGGCCCGGTCGACCTCCGCCGAAGCGGGGAGACCGGCGGCGGCGGCGCCCTACGCCAGCATCTTCCGCACTTCCTCCGCCAGGCGCGGGAGCACCTGGTGCAGGTCGCCCACGATCCCGTAGTCCGCGATCTTGAAGATCGGGGCCTCGGGGTCCTTGTTGATGGCCACGATGTAGCGCGAGGTGCGCATGCCGGCCAGGTGCTGGATCGCGCCGGAGATGCCCACGGCGAAGTAGAGCGTCGGGGCGACCGTCTTCCCCGTCTGCCCCACCTGCTCGCCGTGCGGGCGCCACCCGGCGTCCACCACCGCCCGCGACGCGCCCACGGCCGCCCGGCCGCCGAACGCCGCCGCCAGGTCCTCCACCAGCTTGAAGTTCTCCGGCGAGCCCAGCCCGCGCCCGCCGGAGACGACGATCGGCGCCTCGGACACGTCGAGCTTCTCGCCCGCCGCGGCGCGGATCTCCTTCACGATCGCGCCGAAGTCCGCGCCGTCCATCGACACGGCCAGGCTCTGCACCTCGCCCGCCTTCGCCGTCTCCACCGGGGTGAAGACGTTGGAGCGGAGGGAGAGGACCGCGGGCTTCTCGGCGAACGCCACCGTGGCGAAGACCTTCCCCGCGAACTCGGGGCGCGTGGCGACCACGGCGCCGCCCTCCACGTCCAGCCCCGTGCACTCCGACGCATAGGCCACGCCCAGGCGGGCGGCCACGCGGGGCGCCAGGTCCCTCCCCATCGACGACGCGGGGAACAGGGCCACCTCGCAGCCGTGCTCCTTCAGGAAGTCGACGATCACCGAGGTGTAGCCCTCGGCGGAGTAGCGCTCGAACGCGCCGCTCTCGCCCACGAACACCTTGTCGGCGCCGAAGCGGCCCAGGTCGCCGGCCGCGGCCGCCACCCCCGGCGCGCCCAGCACCACCGCGTGGACCTCGGTCCCCAGGGCGTCCGCCAGCTTGCGGGCCGCGGTCACCACCTCGTGGGCGACCTTGCGGATCTCTCCGTCCCGCGACTCCGCGAACGCGAAAATGCCAGCCATGTCTCGGTCTCTCTCGGTTGTCGGTTCGCGGCTACAGGACCTTGGCGTCCTCTCGGAGGCGGCGCAGCAGCTCGGGGACGGAGTCGGCGCCCTGCCCGATGAAGATGCCCGCCTTGCGCTCGGCCGGGTACGCCAGCTTCCGCAGCTCCAGCCCGCCCTGTGCCGGCGCGGCCGGCTTCTCCTCGAGCGGCTTCTTCTTGGCCGCCATGATCCCCTTCAGCGAGGGGTAGCGCGGCTCGTAGGCGCCCTTGGTGAGCGTGATCACGCAGGGGAGCTTCAGCTCCACCATCTCGGTGCCACCCTCCACCTCGCGCTGCGCCGTCGCCTTCCCCCCCTCGACCGAGAACTCCATCACCGCAGTGGCGCACGGCAGGCCCAGGATCTCGGCCACCATGGGACCCACCGCGGAGAGGTCGTCGTCGGCCGCCTTCACCCCGAACAGGACCAGGTCGGCCTCGCGGCCGCGGATCTCCTCGGCCAGCACGCGCGCGGCGGCCAGGCCCTCCACCCGGCTCTCCGTCTTGAGCAGCACCGCCTGGTCCGCGCCCATCGCCAGCGCGGTGCGGAGCGTCTCGGCCGACTCGGAGCCGCCGGCGGTGATCACCGTGACCTCCCCCGCGCCGGCCGCCTCGCGGTGCTTCAGGGCGGCCTCCACCGCGAACTCGTCGTACGGGTTCAGGACGTACTTCACGCCCGCCGTCTCGATCGACTTCTCGTCACCCGCAATGCGAATGCGCGTCTCGGTGTCCGGGACGCGCTTCACGCAGACGATGCTCTTCACGCGCATCTCCTTGGGTCCAGGGGGGAACCGGCGGCCTTCCGCGGCCGGCGAAGGCGGGGAGTATAGGGGCCCGCCGCGCCCCCTGCAAGGATTCGAGCGCTCGTTCCAACACGGCTTTACGGGCGCGCCGGAACGGCCGGAGGGGAGGCGTCCGGCCTCCCCTCCGCCCTACTTCACCGTGTCCCGCCCGGCGCTGTCCGCCCTCTGCACCGGGGGCGGCGGCAGGTTGTCCCGCGTGCCCGGGCGCGGCGCCACCGTGTCGGCGCTCCCCAGGTTCTCCACGTGGATGCTGGAGTCCACGATCCCGAGCTGCTGCGCCTGCTCGGGGGTCATGGCCTCCGCGCTGCCCTCGATCTGCTGGTTCGACAGCCCGTCCAGCGCCGAGGCGTTGGTGGTGTCGATGTCCGCCGGGCCGCCGTCGGCCGGCGGGTCGTCCCCGTTCTTGGCGCAGGCGCCCAGGGACAGCGCCACGCACAGGGCCAGCGCCGCCGCGGAGCCGCGGCGCGGGATGGATCGGGTCATCGGGCCTCCTGGACGTTCTTCAGGGCCGGCGGGGCGGCGCGCCCCCGCTCAGGGTCGCGCCGCGGAGCTCCCGGCCGCCTCGTGGAACTCGCGGATCCTCTCCACCACCTCCGCCGCCCGCTCCCAGTGCGGGAGCGCTCCGGTGGGCAGCCCCACCACGGTCACGTTGGGGCGGGCCTCCATCTCGGGGAGCCGCGTGAACGACTCCATGCGCCGGTCCTCCACCGTCCCGTGCACCACCAGCAGCGGCTGGCGCAGCCGGCGGAACGACTCGGCGCCGTCCTCGGGGAACAGGCGGCCGCTCAGGAAATCGTCCAGCGGCCGCGACGCCCCCTCCACCCGCGCCGTCTCGGCGCCGTACTCCACGTACTCCTCGGGCACCCCGAACTCGCGCGTGAACAGGTGGTCGCGGGCGAAGGCGCGCAGCTTGTCGGGGGTGGTGAAGCGGTCGTAGAACGCCTGCTGCACCCCGGGCAGGGTGAAGAGCAGCCGCCCCCACCCGCGCCCGATCTGCGAGCGCTCGCCGCCCAGCCCCGCCGGCTCGATCGCCGCCAGCGTCCGGATCAGGTCCGGGCGCCGCCGCGCCACCTCGGCCGCGTAGGTGGCGCCCACCGACAGGGCGATCACGTCCGCGCCCCCCGCCGGCCGCACCACCCGCTCCAGGAAGTGCTCGAGCTGGTCCTCGAGCAGGTCGGGCGTGTAGTCCAGCTCCGGCCGGTCGCTGTGGCCGAAGCCCAGCCACTCCAGCGCGTACAGCGGGCGCCCGCGGTCGCGCTTAAAGGCGCGGGCCAGCGGCCGCATCTCGTGCGCCGACGCCACCGCGTTGACGGCGTGCAGCAGCACCAGCGGCCGGCCCTTCCCCTCGCGTGCGTAGTAGGCGTAGTGCACGTCGCCCCATGGAACGTACTCCACCGGCATCCCCAGGGCGTTGGGCAGCTCCGTCGCCGGCCTGCGGCGTCCGCGCTGCGCGCCCATCAGGTACACCGCGTACGCGGCGGCGGCGGCGGCGCCCAGCCCCAGCGCCGCCTTCCCCTTCTTCCCTCCGAAGAGTCCTCCGCCGGAGCCCTCCTCGGGCCTTCCCGGCTCCTTCCGCTCTCGATCGGCCATGTCCTCGTCCGTATGCAAACGAAGGGCCCGGTGCTTCGTACACCGGGCCCGTGCTCACCGTCGTGCCGCCCCCCGCCCGGTCAGGGAGCCAGCCCCGCCACGGCCGCCGGCACCCGCCAGAGCGACGCGGCGCTCTCGTGCGCCCAGTGCAGCGGGCCGGCGGCGGCGAAGAACAGCACCAGCACCGCGGCCGCCGCGAACACCACCGCCGCCTCGGCCGGGGCCGAGAGGCCCGCCTGGCCGTGCTCGTCGGCCGAGCGCGCGGGGCGCATGTACATCACCACGATCACCCGCAGGTAATAGAAATACGACACCAGCGACGAGAGCACCAGCACCACCGCCAGCGGCGTCTGGTCGGCCTCCACGGCGGCGCGCAGGATGAACAGCTTGCCCAGGAACCCGGCGGTGAGCGGGAAGCCCGCCAGCGAGAGCAGGAAGACGGACATCAGCGCGCCCAGCATGGGCTGCTGCCACCCGAAGCCCGCCCAGTCGTCCAGCGCCATACGCTCCTCGCCCGCGCGCGAGTTGGCGATCAGCACGCCGAACGCCCCGCAGGTCATGAGCGTGTACACCAGCAGGTAGAAGAGGAACGACGAGCGCCCCGCGTCGTTGGCCGCCAGCAGCGCCACCATCAGGTAGCCCGCGTGGGCGATCGAGGAGTACGCCAGCATGCGCTTCACGCTCCCCTGCGTGGCGGCCACCAGGTTCGCCACCACCATGGTCAGCGCCGCCAGCCACCACACCGCGTCGGCCCACTGCGCGTGCACCCCCAGCAGCGACATGGAGAACACGCGGATGAACGAGGCGAACGCCGCCGCCTTCACCCCGGTGGACATCAGCGCGGTGATGGGGGTGGGCGCGCCGTCGTAGGCGTCCGGCGTCCACATGTGGAAGGGCACCGCCGCCACCTTGAACGCGAAGCCCACCAGCGCCAGCGCCACCCCCGCCATGAGCATCAGGTCGCCGCCGCGCGAGCCGTCGCTCACCGCGTTGGTGAGCACCTGCAGGTGCGTGGAGCCCACGCTCCCGAAGATCAGCGCCACCCCGTACAGGAAGATGGCGCTGGAGAACGCCCCCAGCAGGAAGTACTTGAGCGACCCCTCCGCCGAGCGCGGGTCGGCCCGGTCGAAGCCCACCAGCACGTAGATGGCGACCGACATCACCTCCAGGCCGATGAACACCATCAGCAGGTCGCGCGACCCCGCCATCAGCATCATCCCCAGCACGGCGAACAGCACCAGCGCGTGGAACTCGCCGCGGTTCATCCCCTTGTCGTCCAGGTACCCGATGGACAGGAAGATGGTGAGCGCGCCGGAGAGGAGCAGCACGAAGCTGGTGAAGACGCGGAAGCCGTCGAGCGCCACCAGCCCGCTCTGGGACACGTCCCGCATCCCCAGCATGGCTAGGTTCGCCAGCGCCGTCAGCAGCAGCACCCCCAGCGACAGCCAGGGGATGGAGCGCCGCGAGGGCTCGGAGCGGTTCCCCTTCTGGAACACGTCCACCAGCAGCACCGCCATGGCGCCCAGCGCCAGCACGATCTCGGGGAGCAGCCCCCAGAGATACTCGGGCTGGCGGCCCAGGTCGATGCGGCCCGGAACGCCGGCCGAGCGCAGGAACTCCTGAAATGCCTGAAGCATGCGTGTCGTTCCCTACGGGTTGCGGGGCTCGCCCGCCGCCACCGGCCCGCCGAACTGCGCGGGGTCGGGGAGGAGGCGCGACTCGCGCGTGGACGCCAGGATGGACCGGGCGGCGGGCTCCATCCGCTCCAGGATCGGCTTGGGGTACACGCCGATCCACAGGATCAGCGCCACCAGCGGCAACAGGATCGCCAGCTCGCGGCCGTTCAGGTCGGGCATGTGCCGGTTCGCGCGGCGGTCCAGGCGGTTGAAGAGCGTCTTCTGCACCATCGGCAGCATGTAGTACGCGGCGAAGATCACCCCCGTGGTCGCCAGCAGCGCCATGATGGGGGCGGCCTTGAACGCGCCCAGCAGCACCAGGAACTCCGAGACGAAGCCCGAGGTGCCCGGCAGCCCGATGGAGGCCATCGCCGCGAAGACCAGCATCCCCGCGAAGACGGGGACCGAGGCGGCCAGCCCGCCGAAGTCCTCGATCTCGTACGAGTGCCGGCGCTCGTACAGCATGCCCAGCAGGAAGAAGAGCATGGGCGTGGAGAGCCCGTGCCCGATCATCACCAGCAGCGCCCCCTGCATGCCCTGCAGGTTGAAGGCGAAGATCCCCAGGATCACGAAGCCCAGGTGCGCCACCGAGGTGTACGCCACCAGCTTCTTGGCGTTGGGCTGCACCGCCGCCACCAGCGCGGCGTAGACGATCCCCACCAGCCCCAGCACCATCGCGAAGAAGGCGACCTGCGGGTAGCGGGAGACGTCAGGATAGAGCGGCAGCGCGAAGCGGATGAAGCCGTACGTCCCCATCTTCAGCAGCACCCCGGCCAGCACCACGGAGCCGGCGGTGGGCGCCTGCACGTGCGCGTGCGGAAGCCAGGTGTGGAAGGGGAAGACCGGCACCTTGATCGCGAACGCCAGCGCGAACGCCAGGAAGAGCAGGTACTGCTCGATCCGCGTGTACTGCAGGTGCGTCAGGAAGTCGAAGTACGAGAACGACGCCACCCCCATGGTGGTGTACGTCTTCATGAACATGAACAGGATGGCCACCAGCATGAGCAGCGACCCCGACGCGGTGAACAGGAAGAACTTCACCGCGGCGTAGATGCGCTCCTTGCCCCCCCAGATCCCGATCAGGAAGTACATGGGGATCAGCATCACCTCCCAGAACACGTAGAACAGGAACATGTCCAGGGAGACGAACACCCCCACCACGCCGGCCGTCAGCGCCAGCAGCGCGGCGTAGTACTGCCGCCGGCGGTCGCGGATGTACGTCCACGACCCCAGCACCATCAGGGGCAGCAGCAGCGTGGTGAGCAGCACCATGAACAGCGAGATGCCGTCCATGCCGATGCGGTAGTGGATCCCCCAGTCGGGGATCCAGCCAAAGTCCGCGCAGTTCGAGAAGGGGACCGTGGTCACCCCGACCGTGCGCGCCGTCTGGATCGCCGTCTGCTGGCAGGTGGCGGCCGTGTCGTGCGTCCAGAACAGCGGCACCGACACCAGCAGCTCCACCAGCCCCACCCCCAGCGCCACGCGCCGCGCGCTCCCCTCGGGCGCCAGCATCACCAGCAGGGCGCCCACGAGCGGGAACGCGATCAGGAAGGTCAGGACCCAGTGGCTTGCGAAGAATCCGCTCATTTGGTCTCGGAGGTCGTCAGCGGGCCACGAAGGAGCCGAGCACCGCCAGCAGCCCGACGATGATCACCAGCGCGTAGGTGTTCACCTGGCCGGTCTGCAGGCGCCCGGCGAGCAGCCCCAGGAGCTGCGAGAGCCGCCCCGCCAGGTCCACCAGGCCGTCCACCAGCCAGCGGTCCAGCCAGGCCAGGAAGCGCGCCACGGCGCCCGTGGGGCGAACGACCAGGCGGTCGTACCCCTCGTCCACGTAGTACTTGTTGTAGAGCCACCGGGCGCCCCCGCTGCGGTACGCCGGCTCCTCCGTCGTCATCTCGTCCGCGGAGCGGCGCAGGCGCCACCAGGCCAGGGCCAGGCCGCCGATGCCGATGGCGATGGCAAGGAAGATGGGCCAGGCCGCGTGGTGCGCCTCGGTCGCCTGGCCCACGGTGTTCCGCAGCACGTCCTCGCTCCCCTGCAGCACCGGGTGCAGCCAGCGGTGCAGCGCGCCGCCCTCGCCGTCGACGTTGAACAGGCCGACGATCGGCACCTCCTCCTCGACGTTCAGCAGGCCGCCGACCGTCGACAGCACGGCGAGCAGGATCAGCGGCAGGGTGAGCGTCCAGTCGCCCTGGTGCAGGTGCTGGCGCTCCGTCTCGCCGCCGCGGAACCGGCCGAAGAAGGTGTAGATCATCATGCGGCCCATGTAGAAGGCCGTGATGAACGCGGTAACGCTCAGAATGACGCCGATGGCCAGCATCCACGGGCGGGGATCCATCCGCACGTGCAGCATCCCCTCCGCGAGCGGGTTGTGCCCCGCCGCGCCCAGCCAGGCCGCGCCGATGATCTCGTCCTTGGAGAAGAAGCCGGAGAACGGCGGCACGCCCGCGATGGCCAGCGTGGCGATCCCCATGGTGACGAAGGTCCAGAACAGCGGCTTGCGCAGCCCGCCCATGTTGCGCATGTCCTGCGCGTCGGCCGGGTTGTGCGTGGCGTGGAAGGCGTGGTGCATGGAGTGGATCACCGCGCCGGAGCCAAGGAACAGGCAGGCCTTGAAGAAGGCATGCGTCATCAGGTGGAACACGCCGGCCGTGTACGCGCCCATCCCCACCGCGGCGAACATGAAGCCGAGCTGCGACACGGTGGAGTACGCCAGCACCTTCTTGATGTCCCACTGCCGCAGGCCGATGGTGGCCGCGAAGACCGCCGTCAGCGTGCCCACCACGGCCACAACGAGCGACGAGACCGGGGCCATGGTGAAGAGCGTGGCCGAGCGGGCCACCAGGTAGACGCCCGCAGTGACCATCGTCGCCGCGTGGATCAGCGCGGACACCGGCGTCGGCCCCGCCATGGCGTCCGGCAGCCACACGTAGAGGGGGATCTGCGCGCTCTTCCCCGCGGCGCCCAGGAAGAAGAAGAGCGTGATCGCCGTCACCACCGCGCCGCCGAAGGCGAGCGTGAGGGGGGCGCGCTCCATCACCGTCACGAAGTCCAGCGAGCCCACGTGGACCCAGAGCAGGAACATCGCGATCAGGAACCCGAAGTCGCCGATGCGGTTGACGATGAACGCCTTCTTCCCCGCGTCGGCGTTGGCCTTCTCCGTGAACCAGAAGCCGATCAGCAGGTACGAGCAGAGCCCCACCCCCTCCCACCCCACGAACATCACGGGGTACGAGGCGCCGAGCACCAGCGTGAGCATGAAGAAGATGAAGAGGTTCAGGTACGCCATGAAGCGTGGGTACCCGGGGTCCTCCCGCATGTAGCCGATCGAGAACACGTGGATCAGGAAGCCCACGCCCGTGATGATCAGCGTCATCAGCATCGACAGCGGGTCGAGCTGAAGGGCGAAGTCCACGTTCAGCCCGCCGATCAGCTCGTCGCCCACCCGGCCGTCCGGCACCGGCATCCAGCTCCACAGCGTCTGCACGTGGGGCGCGTGCATCTCCGCCCCGAGCATGCGGAAGAAGTTGACCAGGGCGACGCCGAAGGCGGCCAGCAGCACGCCCGGCGCGATGATGCTGGGCAGGGTGTGCGTGAACGGCTTGGGGCGGTGCGCGTGCGCGTGCCCGTGGTCGTCGTGCGCGTCGTGCCCGTGCGCATGGGCGTCGTGGTCGGCCGGGTGCTCGCCGTGCGCGTCGGCGTGGTGCTCCTGCTCGCTGGCGTGCGCCTGGTGCGCGTCCCAGTGCGGGTCGCCCACGGGCGGCAGCTTCGGGAGGGCGCGGCGCGCGGCGAGCAGCGAGAGCGCGCCGTTCGCCAGGAAGCCCAGCAGGGGCAGGAGCAGCAGGAGCGGAAGGCCGAACGCCTCGAAGGCGCCGTGCGCGGCATCGGCCGCGTGGCCCGCCTGCGCGGCGGTTTCCTGTAGGAGGATCACGTGGCTACCAGCGCAGCAGGCTGAAGTTCTGCATGTCGACCGTCTCGCGGTGCCGGAAGACCGAGATGATGATCGCCAGCCCCACCGCGGCCTCGGCGGCCGCCACGGCGATGACGAAGAAGACGATGACCTGGCCCTGGACCCCCGCGTACGGCGCCAGGGAGACGAACACCAGGTTCACGGCGTTGAGCATCAGCTCCACGCACATGAACAGCACGATGGCGTTGCGCCGCACCACCACCCCGGCGATCCCGATGGAGAAGAGGATCGCGCTCAGGGCCAGGGAGTAGGAGAGAGGGATCACGGGGCTCCTCAGATCTTCCGCTTGGCCAGCACCACGGCGCCCACGACCGCCACCAGCAGCAGGATCGCGGTGGCCTGGAGGGGCACGACGAAGTCGGTGTACATGGGGATGGCGATCACTCCCACGGTGCCGTGCTCGGCCTGCTGCGCGGCCAGCGTCTGGGGCCCCAGCGTGCCGCCCAGCGGCGCCGGCATGGGCCCGGCCGCCACGCGGGCCAGCAGCGCCACCAGCACCAGCGCCGCGCCCCCGGCCATGACCTTCCACCCGGTGCCGCGCAGGTCGTGCGCGTAGTCGTTGCCCAGGTTCAGGAGCATGATCACGAACAGGAACAGCACCATGATGGCGCCGGCGTACACCAGGATCTGCACGATCCCGATGAAGAAGGCGCCCAGCAGGGTGTAGATGGCGGCCAGGGCGAAGAACGTCCCGATCAGCCAGATGGCGCTGGCCACGGGGTTCCTGCGCGACACCATCATCGCGGCGGAGCCGATGGCGCAGGCCGCGAAGAAGAAGAAGAGGATCTCTACCATCGTTCCGTGGAGGTGGTCGCGGCGCGTGGCACGCCTACTCCGACGCCGGGTCGGACGGGTCCCAGAGGAGCGTCGACGGGTGCTCCTGCTTCATCAGCCGGTCCAGGTCGTACACGAACGAATCGCGCGAGAACTCGGCGTTCTCGAAGTGCTGGCCCACGTGGATGGCCTCCACCGGGCACACCTCCTGGCACATCCCGCAGAAGATGCAGCGGAACTCGTCGATCTCGTACACGATCGGGTAGCGGTTCCCCTGGTCGTCCTCACCGGGGACCAGCTTGATGCAGTTCGCCGGGCACACGGTGGGGCACAGGCCGCACGCCACGCACTTGGGGCGTCCGTCCTCGTGCTTCTCCATCACGTGCGTGCCCCGCCAGCGCGTGGAGAGCGGGCGGCGCTCCTCCGGGTACTGGATGGTCACCTTGTCCGGCTTCACCATGTGCCGGAAGGTGAGCGCCATCCCTTTCAGCGCGGCCCGGAAGTACGACGACTTCCCCTCCGGGCGCTTCATCACGCGGACCGTGGCAGCCATGTCTCTCGCTCTCTACTTCGTGCGGTGGGCGGCGGGGATCGCCGCCCCCCGGGAGCGCGCCGCGGCGAGCCGCCGCGCGTGCGCCCTCTTCTCCTCCATGGCACCCGTGCCGGCCAGCGTGTGGCCCCGGTCCATGATCCACAGCACCATCACCAGCATCACCGCGTTCACCGCCGTGAGCACCAGGCCGTAGACGAGCCCGTACTCCACGCCCATGGAGTCCAGCGTGAGGATCGTGGCGGCCGTGACGACCAGGACGGCGAGCGCCGTCGGCAGCATGATCTTCCACCCCAGGTCCATCACCTGGTCGTAGCGGAAGCGCGGGAGCGTCCACCGCACCAGCATGAAGATCACGATGAAGATCAGCGTCTTGATCGCGAACGCCACGAAGGTGAGGAGCGTCTTCCACCACTCCGGCTCGGCGCCGACCCAGCGCCCGTCCACCATCCCCAGCATGTTGTCGCCCTGCCAGAGCGGGATGTCCCACCCCCCCAGGAAGAGCGTGGCCATCAGCGCGGACACCGTGAGCACGTGCGCGTACTCGGCGATGAAGAACATGGAGAACTTCATGGCCGAGTACTCGGTGTGGTACCCGGTCACCAGCTCCGACTCCGCCTCGGGCAGGTCGAACGGCAGCCGGTTCGTCTCCGCGAAGGAGGAGATCCAGAAGAAGAAGAACGAGACCGAGAGCGGCAGCGCGAACCACAGGTGGAGCTGCTGCTGCTTCCAGACGATCTCGGGCAGCGAGACGTTCCCCGCCAGGAAGAAGACGCTCATCAGCGACAGGCCCAGCGCGATCTCGTACGAGATCATCTGCGCGCCGGCGCGCAGCCCGCCGAGCAGGGCGTACTTGTTGGACGACGCCCACCCCGCGATCACGATCCCGTAGACGCCCAGGGACGAGAGGGCGAGCAGGAAGAGCACGCCGATCGGCAGGTCCGCCACCACCATCGACACCACGCCCCACGGGGTGGGGAGCGGCGAGGCGAACGGGATCACCGCGAAGGTGACCAGCGCCGGGATGATGGAGAGCATGGGGGCCAGGGTGAAGAACACCCGGTTGGACTCGCCCGGGTTGGTCTCCTCCTTCAGGATGTTCTTGATCCCGTCGGCCAGCGGCTGGCCCAGGCCGCCGGGGCCCACGCGGTTGGGCCCCAGGCGGTCCTGCATCCACGCGCTGATCTTCCGCTCCAGCAGCGTGAGCAGCGCCACCACCACCATCACGACCGTGAAGGCGATGAGGACCTTGAGGACCGACGCGACCAGCCACGCGGTCCCCGCCACCTCGTGCAAGTTGGATGTGCTGCCCTGCATCGTCCCGTGTTCCGCTCTGAGAGAGGGAGGCCGCGCGTGCGCGCGGCCGTGCGCCTGCCCGCCGTTTACCTCAGTCGCCGCTCGCCTGGAGGAGCGCGCCGCGCTCAGGCAGCACCATCCCGTTGGCGCCCAGGTCCGCCCAGCCGATGCCGCGGAACTCCGCGGCCACCTCGCCCAGCGCCGCGAAGGCGTCGGCCGCCGTTCCCGGCGCGCCTGCGTCGGTCAGGCCGGCCAGCAGGACGCCCAGGATCTGCCACGCCGGGCGCGCCATCCCCGGCACCTGCACCGCCGGCCAGAAGCGCTGCACGCGGCGCTGCACGTTGGTGAAGCTCCCCTCCATCTCCGCGAACGTCGCGGCGGGAAGCACGAAGTGCGCGTTGCGCGCCGCCGGCGAGCCGAACTGGCCCACGTACACGAAGAGCGCCGCGCCCGTGCCGAAGTCCGCCGGGGCGTCCGCCAGCTCGTCGCCCACCACGAGCAGGACGCCCGCGTGCGCCGCGGCCTCCTCCAGCCCACCGCGGCCATCCTCGCCACCCGCCCGCCGGTAGCCGAAGATCTCCGCGCCCACCACGTTGGCCGCGCGGTCGCGGCGCAGGGAGAGCGTGGGGAAGCCGGGGAGCGGCACCTCCTCGCCCGTCTCGCAGCG
This sequence comes from Longimicrobiaceae bacterium, assembly GCA_030146875.1. Classification (GTDB taxonomy): domain Bacteria; phylum Gemmatimonadota; class Gemmatimonadetes; order Longimicrobiales; family Longimicrobiaceae; genus JASLAX01. The sequence continues at coordinate 2,222 of JASLAX010000041.1, read as the reverse complement.
GAACACGCCCTCGCCGCCGCCCGCGGCCTCCATCACCCGGCGCGCCGCGCCCAGGTCCTCGTTGGAGAGGAAGGGGGAGACCACGGCGCGCACCCCGCCCGAGGCGCCCCTGAGCGCCTCGGCCAGCCGCGTGAGCGCGGCCGACCACGAGACGGCCACGTGGCGGTCGCCGTCGCGCACCATGGGCGCCTCCAGGCGCGCGCCGCGGTTGATCCACTCGTAGTTCAGGCGGCCGTAGTCGCACATCCAGTGGGCGTTCACCTCGGCGTTGGGCCGGGGCTTGAGCCGCATGACCTGGTTGTCGCGCGTCTCCAGGCGCACGTTGCACCCCTGGGTGCAGTTGGGGCAGACGGAGGGCGTGCGGTCCAGGTCCCAGGCCCGCGCCTTGTGCAGGAAGTCCTTGGAGACCAGGGCGCCCACCGGGCAGATGTCGACGACGTTGTCGGCCCAGAGGGAGCCTTCCAGCCCCTCCTCGAAGAAGGTGTCGATCACCGCGCGGTGCCCGCGCTGCACCACCGTGAGCCGCTCGTCCTGCGCGACCTCGCGCATGAAGCGCACGCAGCGCGTGCACATCACGCAGCGGTCGGCGTAGAAGAGCACGTCGCCGCCGAAGTCGTCGCGCCCCAGCACCCGCTTGGGCTCCTGCGAGCGGCCGATGGCGCGCCCCTCGGCGGCGGTGTAGTCCTGCAGCTTGCACTCCCCCGACTGGTCGCAGACGGGGCAGTCCAGCGGGTGGTTCACCAGGTAGAACTCCAGCACCCCCTCGCGCGCCTTCAGGGCGTTCTCGCTGACGGTGTGGATCACGTTCCCCTCGGCCACCGTGCCGGTGCATGCCGGGACCAGCTTGGGCGCCTTCTCCACCTCCACCAGGCACATGCGGCACTGGGCGGGGGCGGAGAGGCCCGGGTGGTAGCAGTAGTGCGGCACGTCGATGCCCGCCGCGGCGGCCGCGTCGAGGATGCGGGTCCCCTTGGGGACCGTCACCTCCATGCCGTCCACGGTGCAGGTGACGGTCTCGGGCGTCTGGTTGGCTTCGGCCACTCTGGGCTCCCTTTCTAGCGCGCGCCGGCGAGCGCGGGCGCCGCCTGCGGCATCAGCGCCTCGTAGTCCGCGCGGAACTTCTCGATCGAGGAGACGATGGGCGCGGCCGCCGCGTCGGAGAGCACGCAGATCGTCTTCCCCGACATGTTGTCGGAGATCTGGAGCAGCGTCTCCAGGTCGTCGGGGTGGCCGCGGCCGTTCTCGATGCGGCGCAGGATCTTGGCGGCCCACGCCGTGCCCTCGCGGCAGGGGGTGCACTGGCCGCACGACTCGTGGGCGTAGAAGTCCACCATGCGGCGGACCGCCTTCACGATGTTGGTGGTGTCGTCCATCACGATCACCGAGCCGCACCCCAGCATGGTGCCCGCCGCCGCCATGGACTCGTAGTCCATCCCGATGTCCAGCTCGTCGCCGGTCAGGATGGGCACCGACGAGCCGCCGGGGATCACCGCCTTGATGGGGCGCCCGTCCGGCGTGCCGCCGCACACGTCGTAGATGAACTCCTTGAAGTTGAAGCCCAGCGGCACCTCGTAGTTTCCGGGGCGCTTCACGTGCCCGGAGACGCAGAACAGCTTGGTGCCGGTGCTCTTTTCCGTGCCCCACTGCTTGTACCAGTCGGCGCCGTTCTGCACGATGTGCGCGGCGGCGATCAGGCTCTCCACGTTGTTGACGGCGGTGGGGAGCCGAAACGCGCCGGCGATCGCCGGGAAGGGCGGCTTGATGCGCGGCTCGCCGCGGCGCCCCTCCAGCGAGTTGAGCAGCCCCGTCTCCTCGCCGCAGATGTACGCGCCCGCGCCCAGGTGCAGGGTGACGTCGATGTCGATCCCGCTCCCCATCACGTTGCGCCCGGCGTAGCCGGCCTCGTACGCCTCCTCGATGGCGCGGGCGAGCACCTGCGCCGGCTCGAAGAACTCGCCGCGGATGTAGATGAACGCGTGCTCCGCGCGGATGGCGTAGGCGCCCAGGAGGCAGCCCTCCACCAGCGCGTGCGGCGTCCAGCGGATCAGCTCGCGGTCCTTGAAGGTGCCGGGCTCCGACTCGTCGGCGTTGCACACCAGAAAGTGGGGCTTGTCGCCCTTGGGCGGCATGAAGCTCCACTTCATCCCCGTGGGGAAGCCGGCGCCGCCGCGGCCGCGCAGCCCGGAAGCCTTCACCTCGTTGACCACGTCGGCGGGGGCCAT
>JASLAX010000016.1 GCA_030146875.1 Longimicrobiaceae bacterium | reverse complement strand
CCCGGGGGAGCGCGGCCGCCCCGGCCGGCGTCAGGACCGCGGCGTGGCGCCCGCGGCCGTGCGGGCTCCCTGGGCGGCGCGGAAGAGCGCCGCCTGGTTCGGGGCCGCGCGGGCCAGCCGCAGCGCCTCCTGCAGCGCCCGGTCGTGCGCGTCGTCGCGCTCGGCCGCCACCGGGCGCCCGAACTTCGCGGTGGCGATCTCGTCCACCATGCGGGCGTCGATGAAGCGGGTGGCGGCCTGGAACTGCTCCCAGGTCACCTCCACCCCTTCGGTGCGCAGCCCCTCGAAGAAGGCGCGGCGCATCTCGGGCGTGACCGTGAAGTCGGGCCGGAGCTGCGGGTGCGTGCGGGCGTACTCGATCGAGTAGCGGAAGAGCACGTTGTTGAACTTGCTCCCGCCCTTGGCCGCCGCGCGGAAGAACTCCTTCTCCGCCTCGGTCGCCGTGTCCGGCCGCACGATCAGGTCGGGGACGATCCCGCCGCCGCCGTAGACCACGCGGCCCCCGCCGGTGCGGTACGCCTTCCGCGCCGCCGTGTCCTGCACCATCGGGTTGCCGTCGCCGCCGATGGTGGTGTCGGCCGTGGCGGCCGCGTCGCCCTTGCGCTCCTCCTTCTGGATGGAGCGGCCCGAGGGCGTGAACCACTTGGCCGTGGTCATCTTCAGCACGTTCCCGCCCGAGAGCGGGAAGAGCGACTGCACCGAGCCCTTGCCGTACGTGGTCGTGCCCAGCACCAGCGCCCGGTCGTGGTCCTGCAGCGCCCCGGCCACGATCTCCGACGCGCTGGCGCTGTACTCGTCCACCAGCACGATCACCGGCAGGTCGCCGTAGGTCTCGGGGGTGGAGGAGGAGTACGTCTCGTTCTCGCGCGGGTCGCGGGCGCGGGTCTCCACGATCGAGCGGCCGGAGGGGAGGAACAGGTCCGAGACCTGGACGCCCTGGTCCAGCAGCCCGCCCGGGTTGCCGCGCAGGTCCAGCACCAGCGACTTCATCCCCTGCCGCTGCAGGCGCGCCACGGCGGCGCGGATCTCGTCGGTCGAGGTCTCGGAGAAGACGGTCAGGTTCACGTAGCCCACGTTCCCCGGCATCAGGTACGCGTACGGCACCGACTGCACGTGGATGGACTCGCGGACGATGCGGAACGGGATCAGCTCGTCCATCCCCGGCCGCTGGATCTTCACGTCGATGGGGCTGCCCTTGGGGCCGCGCAGCACCTTCACCGCCTGGTCGTCGGTCCAGCCGCGCGTGGCCTGGCCCGCGATCTCCACGATGCGGTCGCCCACGCGCACGCCGGCGCGCTCGGCGGGGGTGCCGGGGAGGATGGCCATCGCCGTGATCCACCCGTCGCGCTCGGAGATCTGGATCCCCAGCCCGCCGTACTCGCCCGTGGTCTGGATCTGCAGCGAGCGGTACTCGTCGGCCGACATGAAGGTGGTGTGGGGGTCGCCGAGCTGGTCGAGCATCCCCTCCACCGCCATCTCGTACAGCTCCGAGGACGGGTGCGGGTCCACGAAGCGGGCCGACACGTAGTGCAGCACCTCGTCGAAGATGCGGGCGCGCTGGTAGACGCTGTCGTTCTGCGATACGCCCTGCTGCAGGAGCCATCCCCCGGAGACGAGGGCGACGCCAGCCACCAGCGCGGGGGCGACGATGGTACGCTTGAGCTTCATTCGGCCTCCGAGAGGTCCCGCTGCGGGACGGAAGGGCGGACCCGCTCGGGCCCGCCGGTGCTACGACCTGATAAACTTCTCCGCGGGAAAGGTTTCGGGGAAGCGCCGCGACAGCGTCTCCGTCACCCGCGCGTGCACCTGCTCCACGCTTCCCTCCGCGTCGATCCGCAAGACGCCTTCCACGATCCCGGCGTGCGCCCGGTACCCCTCCGCCACCCGGCGGTGGAACCCCGGAGACTCGCGCTCCAGGCGGTCCTGGTCCTTCCCCGCGCGCGCCTGCCGGCGCATCCCCTCGTCCGGGTCCAGGTCCAGCAGCAGCGTGGCGTCGGGGCGCAGCCCGCCGGTGGCGAAGCGGTTGCAGGCCCGCACCTCGTCCAGCGGCAGCCCCCGCCCCGCGCCCTGGTACGCCAGGGTGGAGAGCTCGAAGCGGTCCGCCAGCACGACCGTGCCCTTCGCCACCGCCGGATGCACCACCTGTTCCACGAAGGCCGCGCGCGCCGCCAGCATCAGGAAGAGCTCGCTGCGCGCGGGTACGCTCAGGTCCAGCGCCGCCAGCACCGTCTCGCGCACGCGCTCGCCCAGCGGGGTGGAGCCGGGCTCGCGCGCGGTGACCACGTCGATCCCCGCGGCGGCGATGCGCTCGGCCAGCAGCCGCACCTGCGTGGTCTTCCCCGACCCGTCCACGCCCTCGATGGCCAGGAAGAGCCCTCGCGGGGGCGTCACGCGGGGGCGTGCGCGGGGCCGCGCGCCGGCAGGGTGAAGTGGAAGGCGGCGCCCTCGCCGCGGTGCGAGCGCACCCAGATCGCGCCGCCGTGCGCCTCCACCGCCAGCTTGCAGAAGGAGAGGCCCAGCCCGGACGACGCCTGCTCCCCCGCCGTGGCGTACTTGCGGAAGACCTCGTCCTGCATCCCGTCGGGGATCCCGGCGCCGTCGTCCTCCACCGTGAAGCGCACCGCGCCGGGGGCGTCGTCCACCGCGGCGGAGAGGCGAACCCGCACGCGGGGGCCGGCGTGCCGCAGGGCGTTCCCCACCAGGTTCGCCAGCACGCGCCGCAGCAGGCGCGGGTCGGCCTGCAGGCGCACGTCGGGGACGTCGGCCACGGTCAGCACCGCCCCCTGGCGCTCGGCGCGCACCGACCACTCCGACTCCACCTCGCGGAGGAGCCGGCCGGCGCTCACCTCGGCCAGGTGCAGGCGCAGGCCGGACTCCTCCATGCGCGCCACGTCCAGCAGGTTGTCGATGATGCGCAGGGCGTCGGCGGCGCGCTGCTGCGAGTCCGAGAGCAGGCGGCGCTGCTCGGGGGCCAGCGGCCCCAGGTCGCCGTCCACCACCAGCTCCAGCGACCCCATGATCCCGGCGAGCGGGCTCTTGAGGTCGTGCACCACCATCTTGGTGAGGTCGTCCTTCAGCTCCTCCATCTCGCGCAGGCGGCGGTAGGAGGCGGCCAGCTCGTCGTTGGCGTGCTTCAGCCGCAGCAGGGAGCGGATGCGCGCCACCAGGACGGGGCGCGAGAAGGGTTTGGTGAGGAAGTCGTCGGCGCCGGCCTCGATCGCCTCCACCTTGTCGCCCACGTCGGAGAGGGCGGTGACGAAGACGACGGGGATGCCGGCGGTGTCGGGGTCGTCCTTGAGGCGGCGGCAGACCTCGTAGCCGTTCATCCCCGGCATCATCACGTCCAGCAGCACCAGCTCCGGCCGGCGCTCGCGCGCCGCGGCCAGCGCCGCGTCGCCGCTCAGCGCCCCGGCGACGCGGTAGTCCAGCGCCTCCAGCAGGTCGCAGAGCAGCTCCAGGTTGACCGGGTCGTCGTCGACGACCAGGAGGAGGGGGGCCTCCCCGGTGGTCACCGCGCGTTGAGGGTCACGGAGAACGACAGGCGCCAGAACGACTCGTCGAACCCGGCCGCGTCGCCGCCGCGCATCCCCACCTCGGCGGCGGCGTCGGCCACCGCGGCCCCGCCCGCCAGGCGCAGCCCCAGGCCGGTGCCGACGGCCCGCTCGGTGGGGAACTCGTTGGCGGCCGCCGCGCTCCCCCAGCGGAAGGGGAGCTCGTCGTAGCGCCCGCCGGCGCGCAGCGGGACGATCCGCCCGCCCACCGTGAACCCGATGTACTCCACCCCGGCCGAGGCGCCGCGCACGTCCCGCGCCCCGCCGCTCGCGTCCGACAGCTCGTCGTCGGTCGCCGACCATCCGGCCCAGCGCCCGGCCACCGAGACGGTGGTGCTGCGGCCGATGCGGCCGCTGGCGCCGAGCTGCGCGCGGGTGGGGAGCGAGTAGCTCTTGCCGCCGCTCCCGCTGTCGGGCTCGGCCTCCAGCGACCCGCCGCCCGAGACCGCGGCGGCCAGGTTCAGCGCGTCGGTGGGCGTCCAGCGCACGCCCAGCGCCCCGCCCACGCCGCGGTGCCCCCAGGTGGTGCCCTGCACGAAGGGAGCGACCACGGTGGTGCCCTCCTCGCCGAACTCGCGCACCGTGGAGTCGCGCACCGCGCCGGTGAACACGTCGGCCGCCGCGCCCACCGCCAGCCTCGAGGTGACCAGGTACCCCGCGCCGAAGCGCAGGCGCGAGATCCCGCCCATCGACACGTAGCGGTCGCGGATCGGCACCCTGCCGCCCTCCAGCTCCAGGCTGTCCGCCTGCTCCGCGCGCCAGTTGCGGTCCAGGAAGGCGCCGTAGCCCACGCTCAGCACCGCCCGGCCGATGGGGAAGGCGGCGGCGAGCAGCGGAAAGCGGGCCGTGCTCCCGCTGGCGGAGAGCGAGCCGGCCTCGGCGTCGTAGGTGTCGGGCTGGTAGCCCAGCACGATGGCCGGCGCCCGGAGCCCCGCCGCCGACGCGGGGTTCACCAGCGAGATCTGCGGCCCCGGAAGCCCCACACCGATCGCGCCCACGCCGCGGGCGCGGGCGTCCAGCGGCTCGTACGGGTAGCCGAGCCCGCGGCTCGCCAGGATGGACTGCGCGGCGGCGTCCCCGGGGACCGCGGCCGCCGCGGCCAGGGCGAGGAGAAGGACGGAGCGGCGCGGAAGGGGGAGACGCGTCATGGAAGCGAGGTGCGCACGGGAAGCGTGTAGATGATCCGGAGCCGCGGCGTGGGCTCGAACCAGGCCGCGCCGAAGGTGGCGCCCGCGGGCTCGGAGAGGAGCGCCACGTCGAGGCGCGTGCTGTCGCGGTCCACCAGGAAGCGGGAGATCCCCGACAGCGGCACCGAGACCAGGGTGTCGCCGGGCGCGTAGCGCGCCAGCGAGTCCGTCACGATCTCGCCCAGGGGCGCCCGCCGGCCCAGCGCGGGCTCGGTGATGGCGCGCAGGGTGATGCCGATGGTGTCGCGCTCGCTGAAGCCCGGCGGCCGGGCGACGGGGCGCAGCAGCAGCGACACCTCGTTGATGGTCACGTCGCCCAGCGGCACGGCCGCGCAGGCGGCGGGGGGCGCGCACCCGGGGACGCTCTGGTCCAGGCGCAGCGTGAAGAGCGTGCGGGCGCCGCGGATCCCACCGGCCGCGAACGCCGTGACGGGATCGGGCGGCTCGGGGGTGAAGACGAAGATCTGCGACGCCACGTCGATGGTCTGCGCGATCGCGGTGTCGGGGTTCGCCTGGCGCGGGTGCGCCGTGGTGCGAAGCTGCAGGCCGCCCACGCGCAGCCGCGCGCCCGGCGTCGCCACCGTCACGAGCAGTCCCGGGAACTCGTTGGCGGCCAGGCGGTTCACCAGCGCGGAGTCGATCCCCACCACCGCCGAGTCGCCGGGGAGCGCCGGGGTGTACGTCCCCTCCCCCAGCAGCTCGCCGGGGGTGCCTCCCGGAACGCGGAAGGCGCGCCGCTCGCCGGCCGTGTCCACCGCGAGCTGGTAGGTGGCGGTGGCGGGGTCGAAGTCCTCGCCCAGCGCGAAGACGCGCACGATCGTGGGGCCGGTGAAGGCCGACGCCACCGAGTCCACGCGCACGATCAGCTGCCCCGGTCCGAAGGCGCGGATGGTGTCGTTGCGGCTCACCCCCCCCTGCACGTACCCCACGGTCGGCGGGAACGCCTCCAGCTTCACCAGGGCGTTGGCCTGCAGCACGCCCTCGAAGGCGTTCGCCAGGATCAGCGCTCCGCTCCCAGGGCTGGCGTAGCCGCTGAAGCGGCCCAGCGTCTCCAGGAACGCGTCCGCGGGGATCAGCGCCTCCAGGGTCGTGGGGCGCGAGCCGCCGGGGAAGTACTCGTCGCCGGTGAGCGTGGGCGGCTCGTCGGCGCAGGCGGCCGCGAGCGGGAGCAGCGACACGAGAAGGGCCCGCAGGCGGGCGGAACGACGTGGCATCACGGGTCTTCGGAGTGGGTGTTCGGGTCCGCCGCGGGGCCGGGGGCCGCCTCGGCGGGGTCATGCGTGGCCGGGGGCCGGCCGCCGCCCGCGTACACGCGGGGCAGCCGCCGGGTGAGCCCGGTCAGGATCTCGTACGAGATGGTGCCGCAGCGCGCCGCCACCTCGTCCAGCGCGATCCCATCGCCGCCGTCGGCGCCGATCAGGGTCGCCACGTCGCCCGCGGCGGCGGCGGGAACGTCGGTCAGGTCCACCACCGTCACGTCCATCGAGATCCGCCCGATGATCGGGACCCGCCGGCCGCGCACCAGGGCGCATCCGCCGGCGGGTCCCAGCGCCCGGGGGATCCCGTCGCCGTAGCCGATCGACACCGTGCCCCAGCGCTCGGCGCGCCGCGAGACGTGGGTGGCGCCGTAGCCCAGCGTGGACCCCGGCGGCACCCGGCGCACCAGCGCGATCCGCGCCCGCACGCTCGCCACCGGCTCGGGGCGGGCTCCCGGCCCGGCGCTCCCCCCGTAGAGGAAGATGCCCGGCCGCACCACGTCGCCGCCGTAGCCCGCGCGCCGCACCGCCGCCGCGCTGTTCGCGCTGTGCACCACCCGCTCGGGCCCGCCGCCGCCGGCCGGGGGGAGCGCCGCCAGCGCCCGCCGGAAGCGCGCGGCCTGCTCGTCGGCCGAGGACAGGTCCGGCTCGTCCGCGGAATGGAAGTGAGTGAAACACCCCTCCCACCGCAGAAGATCCCCCGCCGCGTCGCGCACGGCCGCGCCCCACTCCGCCGCCTCCTGCCAGGGGAAGCCGGCGCGCCCCATCCCGGTGTCCACCTCGGTCTGGAACGACAGGCGCCGGCCCGGACCGGCGGCGCCGGACCAGCGGCGCACCCCGTCCAGGTCGGAGAAGGTGGGAACCAGCCCCGCCCGCGCCGCGCGCTCCGTCTCGCCCGGGGGGAGCGGCGCGAAGACGGCGATGCGCCCCGTCCACCCGTGCCGGCGCAGCGCCTCGCCCTCGGCCACGGCGGCCACTCCGAACGCCCAGAGGCCGTCGGCGCCCAGGGCGGCCGCGGCGGCGTCGGCCACGGGGCCCATCCCCAGCCCGTAGGCGTCCGCCTTGACCATCGGGACCACGCCGGCCCGCGGCCGGGCCGCGTCGCGCACGGCGAGGAGGTTCCGGGAGAAGGCGTCCAGGTCGACCTCGACCCAGGCCCGGCTGCGGAGGGCGGTTGACGGGTTTGACACAAATTGCGTAGTATAGGCCACCCGTGAGCACCCCGCAAGACGAAAACCCCGGCTCCCGCCCCGATTCCGGGGGCGTCCTGGACCGCGCCCTGGCGCTGGTCGAGTTCCTGCGCGCCCGCTGTCCGTGGGACGGCGCCCAGACCTCGTCCTCGCTCACGCGCTACCTGCTGGAGGAGTCGCACGAGGTGGTGGACGCGATTCACGCGGGGGACGACGCGGAGCTGCGCGGCGAGCTGGGGGACCTGCTCCTGAACCTCGCCTTCCAGGTGGTGCTGGGCGAGGAGCGCGGTGCCTTCGACCGGGAAGGCGTGGTGGCGTCGCTGGAGCAAAAGATGCGCCGCCGACACCCCCACCTGTACGGCCTGGGACCGGCCGAGCCGTGGGAGGAGCTGAAGGCCCGCGAGCGCCCCGACGGCGCTCCGGCGCAGGGGGTGCTGGGCGGCCTGGCGTCGGGGATGGACCCGCTGCTGCGGGCCTTCCGCATCCAGGAGCGGGTGGCCGGCGTGGGCTTCGACTGGACCGACGCGCACGGCGCGTGGGAGAAGGTGCGCGAGGAGGTGGAGGAGGTGGGCGAGGAGCTCTCCACCGGCGGCCGCGCCGCGCTGCACGAGGAGCTGGGCGACCTGCTCTTCGCGGCCGTGAACCTGGTGCGCCTGGCGGGGACGGACCCGGTGAGCGCCCTGGCCGCCGCCAACGCCAAGTTCTCGCGGCGCTTCGCCGCGGTGGAGCGGCTGGCGGCGGAGCGCGGGATGGTGCTGGAGGAGGCGGGACTGGAGGCGCTGGACGTGATCTGGGACGAGGTGAAGGCCGCCGAGCGCGCGGGGGGCACCGGCCCCGCGGCGGCGGACGCCGGGTGACACGCCTCTTGCGTCGCCCGCGGAACCAGGACGGGCCCCCGCGCCGGGGGCGGCCGGTGACGGCCCGCGAGCCCCGCTCGTCCTTCGCGGAGAAGAGATGAGCCTACGCCAACGCATCGTCCTGACCCTGATCGCCATCACCGTCATCCTGGCGGTGCCGGCGGCGTACGGCCTGGTCTCCCTGAACGAGCTCCGGGCGATCACCCACACCCTGCGCACGCGGAACGCGGAGGGATCCGAGGCCTTCGGACGGCTGCAGACGGCCCTCTCCGAGACGGAGCGCTACGCGCGGGCCCACGTCTCGTTCCCCACCGAGGCGGAGGAGGAGCTCGCGGGCTCGATCCGCCAGGTGGAGGTCCAGCTCGAGGCGCTGGGCCGGTTCGGCTACGCGCCCGAGTCCCGCCGCCTTCGCCAGTCCTGGAACCACCTGCGCGCGGTGCTGCGCGACTTCGAGCCCATCCTGCACGGCGGCCGGGGCGCCGCGATCGACGCGTACCGCGAGAGCCGGATGGACCCGGCCTTCGACGCCGTGCGTCCCACGCTCACCCCCATCGCCGCCGCCATCAACCAGGTGGGCGCCCGCGAGGTCGCGCGCGCCCAGGAGGTGGCCGACCGCGCCGGGACCACCACGCTCCTGGCGCTGGCCGCGGCCCTGGGCGTGGCGCTGATCCTGGGCGCCCTGCTCACGCGCTCCATCCTGCGCCCCATCCACGACCTGCGGCGCGGGATGGGGCAGGTGGCGCGGGGCGACCTGGAGCCCAACCTCCGCACTCCCACCGACCGCGCCGACGAGCTGGGCGACCTGGCCCGCTCGTTCGACCGCATGACCAGCCAGCTCGCCGAGCTGGACCGGCTCAAGGCCGAGTTCGTCTCGGTGGCCTCGCACGAGATCAAGACGCCGCTCAGCGTGATCCGCGGCTACGCGTCGCTGCTGCTGGACGGGATCTACGGCGAGGTGTCGGAGGCGCAGCGCAAGAGCCTGGTCTCCATCTCCGACCAGACCGACCGCCTGACCCGGCTGGTGCAGCGCCTGCTGGACATCTCCCGCTTCGAGGCGGGCGGCGGGCGGCTGGAGCGGCGCGACGTGGACCCCACGGTGTTCCTGCGCGGGCTGGCGGGCGAGTTCGAGGTGCTGGCGATCCAGAACGAGATCCGCTTCGGCATCGAGGTGGGCGACGACCTGCCCGCGGTGATGACGGTGGACCCCGACCGCCTGAACGAGGTGCTGGGGAACCTGCTCTCCAACGCGTTCAAGTTCACCCCCAAGGGCGGCGAGATCTGCCTGCGCGCCCACCCCAATGGCGACGGCGTGCGGATCGAGGTGGAGGACTCGGGCGTGGGGATCCCCGCCGACAAGCTCCCCAAGATCTTCGAGAAGTTCTTCCAGGTGGAGAACTCGGCCCAGCCGCGCTCGGTGGGATCGGGGTTGGGGCTGGCCATCGCGCGTGAGATCGTGGAGGCCCACGGAGGCACGATCGGTGCGGAGAGCCGGGAGGGCCGGGGGACGCGCTTCACGGTGACGCTTCCCGTGCGGCCGCCCGCGCACGCCTGACCCACTCCGTCCCGGAACCGAACCGCATGAGAGCACTGCGCGTCCTGGCCCTCCCCTTCCTGCTCGCCTCCTGCGCCTCCCTCGGCATCGGCGGGGGCGGGGGCGACCGCAAGCGTGACTGGGACGGGGCCTACCGCGCCTACGTGGCCGACTCGCTGCGCCTGTCCGAGGAGAGGTTCGCCCGCCTGGAGCGCGAGCACCCCGGCACCCTGGAGGGGCGCGAGGCCAAGTTCTTCCTGGCCGTGCTGGCGCTGGACCCGCGGCACGCCGGGTGGAGCGCCCGCGACGCACAGCGGCACCTTACCTCGTACCTGGCGCTGGACACGGCCCGGGCCGGCACCATCTTCCGCCACGCCGAGGCCACGGCGCTGCTCCGCCTGTCCAGCCAGCTCGTGGTGCCCTGCGAGGAGCGCATCGGCCCGCTGCGCTGCGAGACCCGCGTGGTGGAGCGGCGCGTGCCCGGCGCGCCGCAGCCCACGCAGGGCGTCTCGGGCGCCGAGGTGGACCGCCTGCGCCGCGAGATCGCCGAGCGCGACGACCAGATCCGCCAGCTCCGCGAGGAGCTCACCCGCATCCGCAACACGCTGGTCCCGCGCCGGCCCTAGCCGCGCGGGGCCGGACGCCGCACCTTTCCGCACGGAGCCCCGCCCGGGGCTCCGCCTTCCGCGCACCTTCCCTCCCGCGGAAACCTACCCCTCCCGAAGTCCGTACGGAGGCTCGCAGGAGCCATCCATCCACCCGCATCGAGACCATGCGAAGCAAGCACGTAGTCACCGGCATCATGCTGGCCGTGGCCGTAGTGGCCATCCTGTTCGTGGGGACGGGGGGCTGGACCAAGGTGGACTCGACGGAGCACTGCGTCCTGACCCGGTACGGCTCGGTGGTTGACCGGAAGATGGACACGGGCCTGACCTTCACGCCTTTCACCGAGGCGACCTGCTTCAACATGACGCAGCAGAACTTCCCCGACGGCGGCGACGGGAAGGAGGTCGTCACGGCGACCACGGCCGACCCCGTCACGGTGGAGGGCGACGTGGCCGTCACCTGGAGCTTCAACCCCGCGTCCATCCACCAGGTCTTCCTGGACAAGCGCACGCCGGAGGCGGCGGAGACGGAGGTGTTGAACGCGGTGCGCGAGGGGTACCGGAACGCGCTGAACGCGTGGACGGTGAACCGCATCTTCTCCGCCGAGCGCCCGCGGGTGAGCGAGGACGTGCGCAGGCAGATCCAGGCGAAGCTGGGGAACCGCGCCATCATCCACCAGGTCTTCATCCGCGACATCCGCATTCCCCCGCAGATCGAGGAGGCGCGGGTGGCGGCGGCGCGGCAGGCCCAGATCCTGGACCGGGCGCAGAAGCAGTTCGCCATCGACTCGGTGAATGCCCGCGCCATCGTGATGAAGGCGGAGGCGGACTCCCGCGCCAAGCAGCTCGAGGGGCAGGCGTACGCCTCCAACCCCGCGCTGATCCAGCTCGAGTCGGCCAAGGCGATGTCGCAAGGGCTCTCGCAGGCCTGCCGCGGGGTGTCCACCTGCGTGATCGGCGGGAGCGTGATGGACACCTGGCAGAGGCAGCCCTGATGCCCGGGGCGATGATGGCGCTGCTCTTCCTGGTGGTGGTGGGCGGGACGGTGGGGGTCATGTTCGCCTCGATGCAGTCGCTGCGCGAGCGCCTCCGCCGGCTGGAGGAGCGGCAGGAGCGCGACCGCGAGCTGGTGGAGGCGGTGCTGCTGGAGGACACCACCAGGATCCGCCGGCTGATGGGCCGCGAGTAGCACGGCCGCACGGAAGGAGCACGAAGCGCGAGGGGCCCCGGCGGATGCCGGGGCCCCTCGCAGTCCTCGCCCTCGCTCGTCCGGCGGAGGTCGTGCCTCGCCGGCGGGCGGCGTCAGTCCGCGAGGGCCTGCTCCAGCGCGGCGGCGGCGTGGATCTCGGTGGTGTCGTAGAGCGGTACGGGCGTGTCCCCCGGCCGGACCAGGAGGCCGATCTCCGTGCACCCCAGCACCACTCCCTCCGCCCCGCGCGCCGCCAGCGAGGCGATGACGCGCAGGTACTCGCGCCGCGACTCCTCGCGCACCTGGCCCCGGCAGAGCTCCTGGTAGATGATGCGATGCACGAGGGCCTGGTCCGCCGCGTCCGGGACGATCACGTCGGCCCCGCAGCGCTCGGTGAGGCGCTCGCGGTAGAAGGGCCGCTCCATGGTGAAGCGCGTGCCGAGCAGCCCCACGCGCCCGTGGCCGTCGTTCCCGATCCGCCTGGCCGTCTCGTCCACCACGTGGATGAACGGGATGGAGACGGCTTCCTGCACGTGGTCGAACACCAGGTGCATGGTGTTGGTGCAGATCAGCGCCAGCTCCGCCCCGCCGCGCTCCAGGCGGCGCGCGCCGTCGGCCAGTATCGCCGCGGCGGCGTCCCAGTCTCCCGCCTGCTGCGCCCGCTCGATGGGCGCGAAGTCCACGCTGTAGAGCAGGATGCGCGCGGAGGCCTGCCCCCCGAGCGCCTGGCGGACGCCCTGGTTGAGCAGGCGGTAGTAGATGGCCGTGGACTCCCAGCTCATCCCGCCGAGCAGGCCGATCACGCGCATGGAGGCGACTCCACCCCCGCCCGCTCCCGCACTCCCAGCACGCCCATCTGCCGGGCGGGGTCGCCGCCGCGGTGGGAGAAGAAGGCGCCGGGGCCGCAGCGGGTGCAGTGGGCGGAGACGGTGACGTTCTCCTCGCGCAGCCCCAGGGCCAGGGCGCGCTCCGCGATGGCCGCACGCAGGTCGATCGGGCGCGGAGCGTGCGGCGGCGCGCAGGCGGGGCGCACGGCGGCGTGCACCTCGGGCCCCACTTCGTAGCACTCGCCGCAGATGGCGGGGCCGCAGTGGAGGAGAAGGTCCTCGGCCATGCTGCCCCACTCCGCGTGGAGCGCCGTGGCGGCGCCCTCCACGATCCCCGCCGCGGCGCCCTTCCACCCGGCGTGCACCAGCGCCACCGCGCGGCGATCGAGATCGACCAGCGAGACCGGCACGCAGTCCGCCACGCCCACGGCCAGCAGCAGGCCGGGGAGCGCGGAGACGTGCCCGTCGAAGCCGTCCATCACGGCGACGCCCGGCGCCCCGCGCTCCCGGTGCGTCCAGACGTCCGCCCCGTGCACCTGGCGCGCGTGGACCACCGTGTGCGCGCCGAGGGCGGCCCGGAGCGCCCTCCAGCGGTCCAGCGCCGCCCCCACCGGCTGGCTGCCGGCGAGCCCGAGGTCGAAGCCGGGATCCCCCTCCCCCCGCCCGGTCGTCCCCTGCGCGAGCCACGGCAGGCGCTCGCTCCAGGCGGGGTGGACCCACAGCGGCACGTCGCCGGCGGCACGGACCTCCTCTACGACCGCGACTCCCCGCGCCAGCGCCGGCTGCGTCACCCGTCCAGCGGGCCGCGGCGCCCGACCGGCTCCTCGGAGACCGGGGTGGGGTCCACCACCGGCGGCGGGGCGGCCGCCGCCGAAGCGGGCGACGACGGCGAGGTGCCGCCGGTGCCGGGGAGCAGGTGGTCGCTGGCGACCGGCGGGCGACCCTCCAGCGCGTCGAGGCGCCGCGAGATCTCCGCCACCGCGGCGCGAAGCTCGTCGAACTCGCGCCGCGGGATCACGTCCAGCCGCTCCTTCACGTCCCCCATCGCCTCGCCCGCGGCGTCCATCGCCCGGCGCACGGCCTCCTTGGCCCGGTCGGGTGCCAGGTCGCCGCGCTGCACGGCCTCCTGGATGGTCTCCTCCACCGCGTTCTTCAGGGCGGTCAGCACCCCGATGCCCGTGCGGATCCCCTCGCCGATCCCCGGCCTGCGCTGCTCGTCCGTCATCCGTTCCTCGCTCTCCGCGCGTCTAGTTGCGCGAGTCGGTGCGCTCGATCTGCGCGCCCAGCGCGCGCAGCCGCTCGTCGATGCGCTCGTAGCCGCGCTCGATCTGCCGCGTGTTGTAGATGTGGCTCTCGCCCTCGGCGCCCAGGGCGGCGATGAGCAGCGCCATCCCCGCGCGGATGTCGGGGCTCTCCACCACCCCCCCGCGCAGCCGCGCCGGCCCGATCACGATCACCCGGTGCGGGTCGCACAGCACCAGCTGGGCGCCCATGGAGGCGAGCTTGTCCGAGAAGAACATGCGCGACTCGAACATCTTCTCGTGGATCAGGATCGTTCCCTGGCACTGCGTGGCGGTGACCAGCGCGATGGAGGTCAGGTCCGCCGGGAACGCCGGCCAGGGGCCGTCGTCCACCTTGGGGATGTGGCCGCCCATGTCCGTCTGGATCCGCATCTCCTGGTCGCCCGGCACGAACAGGTCCGCCCCCCGGATCTCCGTCTGGATCCCCAGGCGCGAGAAGCCGATCAGGGTGGAGTCCAGGTGCTCCACGGCCGCGTCCTCGATCAGGATCTCGCCGCGGGTCACCGCCGCCAGGCCGATGAACGACCCCACCTCGATGTGGTCCGAGGTGATGCGGAAGCGCCCGCCCTTCAGCGTCTCGCGCCCGGCGATGGTCAGCGTGCCGGTGCCGATGCCGTCGATCTCGCAGCCCATCCCCACCAGCATGTGGCAGAGGTCCTGGACGTGCGGCTCGGCGGCGGCGTTGCGGATCTTGGTCACGCCCTCGGCCAGCGAGGCCGCCATCAGCGCGTTCTCGGTGGCGGTGACGCTGGGCTCGTCCAGGAACATGGCGGCGCCGCGCAGGCGCCCCTCGGAGCGCAGCTCGAAGACGTGGGGGCCGTAGTCCACCGTGGCGCCGAGCTTCTGCAGCGCCAGGAAGTGCGTGTCCAGCCGCCGCCGGCCGATCACGTCGCCCCCCGGGGGGGGCAGCGCCATGCGCCCGGTGCGGGCGACCATGGGCCCGGCGAGCAGGATGGAGGCGCGGATGCGCGCCGCCCCCGCCTCGTCGAGCTGGCCGTGCGCCACGTCGTGGGCGCGCACCGTCACCTCGCTCTCGCCCGTCCAGTCCGCCTGCGCCCCCAGCTCCTTGAGCAGGTCGATGAGGGTCAGGACGTCCTTGATGCGGGGGACGTTCTCCAGCACCACCTCTTCCTCGGTGAGAAGGGTGGCGGCGAGCATGGGGAGCGCCGCGTTCTTGTTCCCGGTGGGACGGATGCTCCCGTGGAGGCGATTCCCCCCATGGACGACGAACTTGGGCACTCGGATCTCCGGTCGCGGAGGGAAAATGGCGCGCCGCGGCCCCCGCTGACGGACGGGGATCGCGCACGCGCCGGATCGACGCTCAGGCCCCGGAAGCCCAGGCAACTTCCGTGCGAGGCGCCGCCGCCGCGCCGCCCCCCTGCGGCGGCGGCGCCCGGCCTGGCCGAGGGAACTATCGCGCCGCACCACCCCCCGCAAGGGCACCGGCGCCGCGCCCTCCCCCGCCCCGCCGTCGCTTGACACCCCTTCCGCGCGGAGGGTAAGATCCCTCGTCCCATCGCCGCCCCGCGCACCCCGGAGACGCGTGCCCGCACCCCGCCCCGCCGCCGCCCCGCGCGCGCCGTGACGGCCGCCGGATGGGGCCCGCGGGTGCGCCTGAGGGTGGAGCAGACCGCGCCGGTCCTGGGCGATCCGGAGGCCAACCTCGCCCGCATGGCCCGGGCGCAGTGGGAGTCGGCGGCGGACGGCGTGGACCTGCTGGTCACCCCGGAGCTGTCGCTGACGGGCTACGACCTTCGCGACCGGGTGCACGCGCTGGCCGTGGCGGAGCGGGAGGAGCCCTTCCCCGCGCTCGCCGCCGGGCCGGACGTCGTGCTGGGCCTGGCGGAGCGCGACGCGGGCTTCGTGCCCTACAACGTCGCGCTGCACCTGCGCGGCGGGCGCGTGCTGCACCGCCACCGCAAGGTGCACCTGCCCACCTACGGCCTCTTCGACGAGGGGCGCTGGTTCGGGCGCGGGGACCGGGTGCGGGCGTACGACGCCGGGGGAGGATGGCGGGTCGGCCTGCTGGTCTGCGAGGACCTCTGGCACCCCTCGCTCGCCTGGCTGCTGGCGGAGCAGGGTGCGCATCTCCTGATCGTCCAGTCCGCCGCCGTCGGGCGCGGCGCGTGGGGCGGCGGGGAGGGCGGCGGGCGCTTCGGCTCCTGGCCGGCGTGGGAGCACCTGGCGCGCGCCGCCGCCATCGCCTACGGCCTGTACGTGGTGGTGGCGAACCGCGTGGGGACGGAGGGCGCCTGCGTCTTCGCCGGCGGATCGTTCGTCGTGGCGCCGGGGGGGGAGGTGGTGGGGAGGGCGGACGACCGGGCCGAGGACCGGCTGACCGTGGAGCTCGACCTGGAGGAGGTGGCCGCCGCGCGCCGACCCTTCGCCCACGCCCGGGACGAGGACGCGCACCTCGTGGCCCGCGAGCTGGCCCGCATCCTGGCGGAGCGGGCGTGACGGTGGAGGCGCGGTACCGGCGGATCGCGGAGGTGGTGGGCGCCGTGGCGCGGCAGGCGCTGGCGGACCACGGCTGCTCGCGGGTGGCGCTGCTGGACGACGGCGGGCCCGAGGCGAGGCTGGCCGCGCGAATGCTGGGCGAGGAGCTGGGGGAGGACGCCGTCCTCCTGGCCCGGGCCGGGCCGGGGGAGTTGGAACCGCTCTTGCACCTCGCGGGGTGGGCGGCGGACCCCGACCGCGCGGCGGAGGAGCTGCGGCGCCTGCGGGCGCGCCTGGCCCCCGGCGCGCTCCCCGCCCACCCGGCCAGCAAGACCGCGCTGCTGCTGGGCGGAGCGCTGCCGCCGGAGCCCTTCCTTCCCCTCGGCGACCTGTGGGCCAGCGAGGTGGAGGCGATGGAGGGGGGCTGCTCGCTCCCGCGCGCCGCGCGCGCACTGGCCGACGCGGCGGGAGGGGTGGCGGCGCTGGACGCCGCGCTCCGCCGGCTGACGGACCGCCGCGACCCCGCGGCGCTGGACGACCTTCCGCCCGGCGCGGCGGACGAGGTGCGGCGGGCTCTGGCGGCGGGGCGGGCCTCGCGGCTGGCGCCGCGCCTGGTTCCCAAGGTGGGGCCCCGCACCCTCTGCCTGGATCTCTTCGAGTGACCGGCCCAGTGACCCGAACCACGTTCCCCGCTCCGGAGGAGTCCGCGTGATCCCCATCGAGGCGCTCGCCTCCGCCCCGCTGCACGCGGCCGCCCTGCTGGCCCAGTCGGCGCTGCCGGACACCGTCGTCACCGTCCAGGCGGGCGCGCACGGATTCCAGCGGGTGATCGACGTGCTGCAGAGCATCGCCAGCGTGGTCATCGCGCTGGCGCTGATCGCCATCGCCATCCCGCTGATCCCGGCGGCGTGGAACTCGCGGAAGATGTACGCGCGGATCAACGACCTGATCGAGCGGTTCCGGTCGGACATCGACCCGATCGTGAAGCACTCGGTGACGGTCACCGACAACATGAACTACATCACCACCTCGGTCCGCGCCGACGTGCAGAAGCTCAGCGAGACGGTGCTGGCGTCGAACCGGCGCCTGAACCGCGCCGCCGCGCTGGCCGAGGAGCGCATCGCCGAGCTGAACGCGCTGCTCAAGGTGGTGCAGGAGGAGGCCGAGAGCCTGTTCATCGACACCGCCTCCACCGTCCGCGGCATCCAGGTGGGCGCCGACGCCTTCCGCCGCTTCCGGCTCCCTGAGGCGGCGGACGACGCCCTGTACGAGGACGAGACGCTGCTGGACGAGGAGCTGGCGGACCCGTACGAGGAAGACGACGAGATCGACCACATCGCCCGCGGCCGCCGCGAGCCCTGAGAGCCCCACCCGAACGGAGAAGACCGATGCCGCGCCAGGACACCACCGACTTCCTCACCGCCTTCGCCGTGGGCACCGTGCTGGGGATCGGAGCCACGCTGCTGCTGCGCCCCGAGCGCTCGCCCAGGGAGCGCATCGTGCGCCAGCTCAAGCCCTACGGCGGCCGCCTGCGCAAGAACGCCGGCAGCGTGCGCCGCGCCATGCGCGACAGCGCCGAGGCCACGGGCGACCTGACGGGGGACGTGATCACCGTGGGGAAGGAGCTGCTGGGCGAGTTCCGCAGCGAGGTCTCGCGCATCCTGTCCGACGCGCGCGAGGAGCTGGGGGAGCTGGCCGAGGAGCGGGCCCGCGACGTCCGCAAGTCGGCCCGCCGGGCGGGGCGCAAGCTGGGGATGTAGCGTGCGGCGGGTCCTCGCGGTCCTGGGGGCCGCGGTCCTGTTGCTGCTGCTGTCCCCCGACCCGGCGTGGGCCTGGGGACCCGCGACGCACGTCTACCTGGGCCACACGCTGCTGGAGTCGCTGCACCTGGTCCCCGACTCGGTCCGCGTCCTGCTGTCGGCCTACCCCGCCGACTTCCTGTACGGGTCGGTGGCGGCGGACATCTCGCTGGCCAAGAAGTACGTGCCCGCGGGGCGCCACTGCCACCACTGGCCGGTGGGCGAGGAGATCCTGGCCGAGGCGGACACCGACCGCCTGCGCGCCATGGGTCTGGGGTACCTGGCCCACCTGGCGGCCGACACCATCGCCCACAACTACTTCGTGCCCCGGCAGCTCATGGTGACGTCCACCACCAAGGCGCTGGGGCACTCGTATTGGGAGCACCGGATGGACGTGCAGCTCGGCGAGCGATGGACGTCGCTGGCCAGGTGCACGGTGGTGGACCACGACCACGCCGCGGCGGACGCGCTCTTCGACCGGGTGCTCTCGGCCACGCTCTTCTCGTTCCAGACGAACCGGCGGATCTTCCGCGGGATGATCCGCTTCCAGGACAACGACCGCTGGCAGACGATCTTCGGGACGATTCTGGAGAACTCGCGCTGGACGCTGGCGCCGGAGACCATCGGCTCGTACCTGGAGCGGTCGTTCGACTACGTGGTGGACTACCTGAACCGGCGCGGGACCTCGCTTCCCGCGGCGCTGGATCCCACCGGCGAGACCAACCTGGACCTCTCCAAGAAGGTGCGCCGCCTGGCGCTTCGCGACGGGGCCTGGCAGCGCCCGGGGCTGCTGCACGAGATGGCGGACGAGTTCTTTCCGCTCCCCGAGGTGCCGTTCGGGCACTGGCGGGCGCAGATGGAGCGCGCGCGCGCGCGCACCGCCTCCTAGCGCCTGCGGTCGAAGACCAGCGCCACCCCGTAGGTGTCCAGCGCCACCGACGGCGGCACCGGGAACTCCAGCAGCAGCGACACGGTCCCACCCTCCCCCACGGCGGCCCCGCCGGTGAACGGCCTTCCCGACTCCAGGTCCAGCGTGGCGCCCTTGCGGTCGTACTCCACCGTGAAGATGTCGGTGCGCGCGGGCGGCAGCACGGTGGCCGAGAACACGTCGCGGGTGACCAGCACCAGCCGCAGCGAGTCATCCGTGACCGTCATGGAGGCGCCCTCCACGCGACGGTCGTACAGGCCGAAGGGGTGGGAGTAGACGGTCACCGGCGGCAGGGTGCCGTTCACCAGCCGCAGGTCGTACTCCCCCACCAGCCCGCCCGCGCCCGTGGAGTCCTTGCAGGCGGGAAGGAGGAGCAGGGGGAGCAGGAGCAGGGCGGCGAGTCTGCGCATCGATCCTCGAAGTGGCTGCGGCGTCCGGCGATCCGTCGTGCTCCCGGGGGTAGCAAGCGGCGGGCCCGCCATCAGAAGGACGCCTCCACCCGGCCGCGCACCCGCAGCACCGACTGCTGGCCGAACCTCCGCCGCCACTCCGCCCGGATCTCCTCGATCGACCGCTCGTCCGCCGCCGTGGGCCGGTGGACGAGCAGGAGGACGCGCGCGGGCTCGCGGGTGATCGTCCCGTCGTCCTCCCGCCACTGCCCGCGCGCGGTCCACACGGTGAGCCCCTGCGGGAAGCGCGGCGTCACCACCTCGGCCAGGAACGCGTCCCACTGCGCGGTGGGGATGGTGTCCGCGCCGCGCCGCATCCCGAAGAAGAGCTGGTCCTGAACCCAGCCGCCGTCGGCGGGCGCCGTCGCCGTGCTCGTTGGGCGGACGGCGGGCGCCGCCATGTTCGTCTGGGGGCCGGAGGCGCAGGCGGGGAGGACGGCGAGGGCCAGGAGCGGGAGGAGGCGTCGCATGGGCCGGCGGGTCAGGGGCGGCGGATCCAGCGGACGTTCACGACGCTCGCGCCGGTGGGGAGCGCGATGGCGGGGCTCATGCCGGTCCCGTCCGACCGCATGACGTGGGCGCGGTACACCCCGTCCGCGCCCTGCGACGAGAAGGCGATCAGCCCCCCGTTGGGCCACCACGCGGGGGAGATCTGCCCGCGTGGAAGGCGGATGCGGACGGGCCGGGTGCCGTCGGCCCGCATGACGACGATGTCGGCCTCCTCCCCCAGGCCGCGGGAGAAGACGACGCTGCGCCCGTCCGGCGACCACCCGGGAAAGACGTCCGCCGTGTCGCCCCGCGTCAGGCGGCGCGCGCCCGTGCCGTCCGCGCGCATCACCCACAGGGCGCGGCTCGCGCCCTCGGTGGCCGCGTAGAGCACCTTGCGCCCGTCCGGAGACCAGACCGGGCCGTCCTCCTCCCGGTCCGGCGTCGGCGGCCCCAGCCGGGCCAGGCCGGAGCCGTCCGGGCGCACCGTCCACAGGTCCGTCCGCCCGGCGAACAGCCGCGCGAAGGCGATCCGCCTCCCGTCCGGCGACCACGACGGCCCGCGCTCCAGCGAGGCGGAGTCCTGGTTCCATCGCCGCAGCCCCCGCCCGTCCCGCCCGACCACGTGCAGCCGCCACCCGCGGTCCCCCTCCCGCGACATCCCCGTGAAGACGATCGACCGTCCGCTGGGAGACGCGGAGGGCTCCTGCGCGTTGGTGGTGCGTGCGGTGACGCGGCGGACCACGGTGCCTTCCAGGTCCGCGATCCACAGCGTCGACGGCTCCCCGCCGCCCCACGTGCTCAGCAGCAGGTCGTACAGGGGGGCGGGCGGCGGCGCCGCGGCGGAACGCTCCTGTGCCGGCGCGAGCGCCAGGAGGAGCGGGAGCGAGAGGAGGGGGAGCGCAATCACGTGGACCTCGCGGTGAGGGTGGGCCGCTCGGGCGCGGGACGGAGGAGGGCGGATGCCTCCATCGGCGGTGGCGGGTCCGCCGCCCGCGCCGTTCGGAAGCGCCGCGCCGCGCGGCCCAGCCAGACGAGGCAGGCAGCGAGGGCGAGGACGAGGGGGATGAGGACGGCGGTGATGGCCGCGGTGCTCCAGCCGACCAGGAGACGCCCGTCGAGGGTCCCGCTCCCCGGGAGGAGCCGGTCGGCGGCGAAGAGCGCGGCGTTGAAGGCGGCGTGCATCAGGAACGGCACCCAGATCGACCGCCCCAGGACCGCGCCCGCTCCGAACGCCGCCCCCACGGCGAAGTAGTACGGCACGCGCCAGGGACGCAGGTGGAACGCCGCGAAGAGGAGCGCCGCCAGCGCGACGGCGCCGGCCGCGCCCACCCGCCGCTCGAACGCCCGCTGCACCCACCCCCGGAAGGCGACCTCCTCCAGCAGCGGCCCGGTGAGCAGCGCGGTGACGAGGACGGCGGCGATCCCGCCCGGGCGGCGGGCGTATTCCAGGATGGGATCGCTCCCCCCGTCGTGGAAGCCGGGGAACCACCGCCGCCACAGCACCGCCCACAGCACCCCCGCCGCGCCCATCGCGAGCGCGGCGGCGAGCGTGGGCGCCGCGATGCCGCGCAGCGGGCGCGGACGCGCCGCGGCCAGCAGCCGCGACGGGCGGGTGCGGGGGCGCCGGCGCAGGTGGACGGCGTGGAGGAGGAGGGCGGGGATCAGCGCCAGGAGCACCGCGGGGAGCGGCGGCACGAGCACGAACGCCAGCACCGGCAGCGACCAGGCGAGCAGCAGCCCCGCCGCCACGGCCAGCTCGCCGGCGAGGCGGAAGACGACGAGCGTGGAGAGCGGGCGGCGGGAGAGGCGCATCCGTCGGGAGAGGGCGGGTCGGGGCGACGCGAGGAGGACGCGTCCGCCCGCAGTCTACCGCCTTCCGCGGCCGCGCGGAAGCCTCCCGCGTCGCTGGCCTGCTTCGGGGACGCGGAGGGTTTCTGCCGCTCCCCCGTGGACCGCGCGCTCCTCCCTACTCGAGGTACGGCAGGAAGGAGCGGCGGAAGAAGCTGTACTCCACCAGGTTGTCGCGGTAGCCGCGGGCGTCGGGGTAGCGGAAGGAGAGGAGCCGGCGCTTCCCGGCGACGCTGTCGTGCACGTCCAGCACGGCGCGCTCGTAGCTCCCGTCCACCGCGCGGACGCGGTAGCGGTAGCTCGTGTACTGCCCCTCCTGCCGCACGTCGCTCTCGATCACCCGCTCGCGGGCGGTGTCCACCTCCACCTCCGGGACGTGCGCGGGCAGGGGCGGGGCGTACACCAGGAACTGCACGCGCCCGCTGCGGTCGCTGAACACGGCGCCGTCGCACTTGCGCGGGTCCGTCTCGTCCTCCGTACGGCACGCGAACGGACGCGGGGTGAACCGCACCGGGTGCCGCAGCTCGAACCACGCCCCCCGGTACACCCGTCCGCCGATGAGCGGCGCCTGCGCGGCGGCATCCGTCGCAAGGGAGGTCAGCCCCGCGGTGAGGGCGAGGGCGGAGAGCAGGCGGAGGGGGCGCATGGGTCCGTCCAGAGGTGGAGGTCGAAGGAGGCGTGGTGCCGTCCGATGGTCCTACGTGGCCGTCCCGTCCGCCCGGGCCGCGGCGGCGTCCACCAGGCCGCGGACGACGGGGTGGTCGTGGCCGCGGAGGGCGGCGCGCTCGGGCTGGAAGAGCGTGGCGACGAAGAAGGGATGGCCGTCCAGCTCCAGCACGCGCGCCTCGCCCTCGTCGTCCTCTCCCGACATGCGCAGGCGGCCGTCGTCCAGCAGGGCACGGTGGGCGGGGTTGAGGCCGAAGCTGCAGTGGTACGTCTCCTCCGCCGTCTCCCGCCCGTAGAGCGCGCGGGCACGGGAGCCCTCCCGCAGCCGGACGGCGCCGGTACGCTCGACCAGCGAGCAGGAGAGGCGCGAGACCAGGGTGAGGCCCGCGTCGGGGCTGGTCTCCTCGTGCTCCGCGTCGGTGAGGCCGAGGACGTTGCGGGCGTACTCGATCACCGCGTGCTGGAAGCCGCCGCAGGTGCCCAGGAACGGGATGCCCGCCTGGCGGGCGTGGCGGATGCCGCGCAGCGCGCCCTCCATGCTGGCGTACGGCGATGCCGGGACGCACCAGAGCGCGTCGAAGGCGTCCAGCGCCTCGTCCCGCAGGTGCGTAAGCGTGATGGTGGGGATCCAGACGGGCCGCACGCCGCGGGTTCCCCCGGCTGTCGCGAGGGCGAGCGGGATGGCGCGGTGCGCGGTGACCCGCGAGTCGCAGTCGCCGATCAGGCCGATGCGCAGGGGACGCATGGAGGGGCCATGGAGGACGGAGGGGAGGAGGGACGCGGGCTCACCCCGCGAACCGCCCGTCGCGCAGGAAGCGCCGCGTGAGCCGCTGCACGTCGCGGCGGTACATCAGGAACGAGTGCGTGGCGGGGACCACCACCGTCTCGCGGGCGCCGTCCAGGCGCGTCTCGTCCACCGAGACCTTGTCGTCGTACTTCCCGGCCACGATCCCCACGTCCACTCCGGAGACGCCGGGCAGCGCGCGCACCGTGCTGCCGTCCGCGGTGCGCAGCTCGCCGATGGGCCGCAGGTACCAGCCGATGGCGTTGGAGTAGCGGTCGGCGGCGCGGGAGCCCTGGTTGGGCGGCGCCAGCATCACCATCCGCCCCAGGTTCGGCGGGCGGTGGTACGCCACCGCCCAGCGCGCCACGATGTTGCCCAGCGAGTGGCCCACGAAGTGGACCTTCGGCGCGTGGCCGGCGTCGCGCGCCACCCGCGCGGCCAGGGAGTCGCCCAGCTCCGGCACGCTCATCGACGTGCTGGAGTAGCCCCAGTTCACCACGCGGTACCCGTCCCGCTCCAGCGACTCCGCCACCGCCCCCATCGACAGCCGCGAGCGGCCCATGCCGTGGACCACGAACACCACCTCGCGGCGGTCCTCGGCCACGCCCGGTGCCTCCGCCCGGAAGGCGGGGACGCGGGAGAGGGGGACGCAGGCGAGCAGGAGCAGCACCGCGGCGCCGGCCACGCGCCAGGGGCGCACGGGGGCCGACGAGGGCGCGCTCACGAGCCCAGCCTGTCGCGCAGGGTGTCGTTCACCACCTGCGGATCGGCCTTGCCGCCGGACATCTTCATCACCTTTCCCACGAAGAACGCCATCAGCCGGGCCTCCCCGGCGCGGTACCGCTCCACCTCCCGGGGCGACGACGCGAGCGCCTCGTCCACCCAGCGCTCCACCTCGCCGGAGTCGCGCACCTGCACCAGCCCCTTCTCCGCGACGATCTGCGCGGGGGGCTGGCCCGTCCGCACCATCTCGGCGAAGACCTGCCGCGCTCCCGGCCGCGAGACGATGCCGTCGCGCAGCAGGAAGAGGAGCGTGGCCAGGTCCGACGGGCGGACGCGGAACTCCTCCATCACGCAGGAGGTGACGTTGACCGCCGCCAGCACCTCGCCCATCACCCAGCTCGCGGCCTCGCGCGGGTCCGCGCCGGCGCGGGTGACGGCGTCGTAGTAGTTCGCCAGCTCGCGCGTGGCCGTGAGCGCCTGCGCGTGCTCCGGCGTCAGCCCGTACTCCTCCACGAAGCGGGCGGCGCGCTTCGTCGGCATCTCCGGGAGCGAGGCGCGGACGCGCTCCAGCGTCTCGTGGTCCACCACCAGCGGCGGCAGGTCGGGATCGGGGATGTAGCGGTAGTCGTGCGACTCCTCCTTGGAGCGCATCGTCCGGGCCTCGCCCCGCCTGTCGTCCCAGAGCAGCGTCACCGGCTCCACCCGGCCGCCGGAACGGAGGACGCGCTCCTGCCGGTCGAGCTCGAAGCGGATGGCGCGCTCCACGGCGGAGAACGAGTTCATGTTCTTCACCTCCGTCTTCACCCCCAGCGCCGAGCCGCCGGCGGGGCGGATGGAGACGTTGGCGTCCACCCGCAGGCTCCCCTCCTCCATGTTGCAGTCGGAGACCTGCATGTACGACAGCGCCTGCTTCAGCCGGACGAGAAACGCGCGCGCCTGGGCGGCGGAGGTCAGGTCGGGCTCCGTGACGATCTCCGCCAGGGGGATGCCCGCGCGGTTCAGGTCGACGGCGGTCGCGCCCGGCACCCGGTCGTGCAGCGACTTCCCCGCGTCCTCCTCCAGGTGGATGCGGCGGATGCGCACCCGGGCCGTGCCCTCGTCGCCGTCCACCACGTCCATCGCCCCGCCGAAGGCCAGCGGCCGGTCGTGCTGCGAGATCTGGTAGCCCTTGGGCAGGTCGGGGTAGAAGTAGTTCTTCCGCGCGAAGACCGAGGTCTCGTTGACGGTGCACCCCAGCCCCAGCGCCGCACGCACCCCCAGCTCCACCGCCGCGCGGTTGACCACCGGGAGCGCCCCCGGCAGGCCGAGGCACACCGGGCAGACCTGCGAGTTCGGGACGGCCCCGAACTGCACGCGGTCGGCGCAGAACATCTTGGTGAGCGTGCGGAGCTGGACGTGGATCTCCAGCCCGATCACGGCCTCGTAGCGGGTCTCGGCCATTGTCCTCGTGGTGGAGCTTGCTTCGTCGGATGATCTGCGCCGCCGGAAACCCGGCCTCGGCCGGAGCCGCGGATGCCCCCTCCCCCGCCCCTCCCCGCGAGGGAGAGGGGTGACGGTCGTCGGCCAGGATGGTGCTTCGTCCGCGGTCCGGGGGCGTGAAGCCCCCGGCTAAGAAAGGCGACCGTCCCTCCGGGACGAACCCGCGGACTCCCGACCATCCAGGTTCCCTCTCCCACTCGTGGGAGAGGGTGGCGGGCTCCCTCGGAAGCGGAGGAATCGCACGCCCGCCGACCGAGCCCGCCGGGTGAGGGCCGGGTGAGGGCCCCTACGCCCGCACCACCGCGCTGCCGCGGATGGACGACTCCAGCGCGTTGGCGATGCGCAGCAGCTTGGGCTCCGACCAGTGGTCGCCCAGGAGTTGGCCGCCGATCGGCAGGCCCTCCACGTCGCCCACGGGGAGCGAGATCCCGGGGATCCCCGCCAGGTTCGCCGTCACGGTGAAGACGTCGGACATGTACATCCGGTACGGGTCCGCCATCTCGCCGAAGCGGAAGGCCGGCGTGGGGGTCGTGGGGGTGAAGACGGCGTCCACGCCGGAGTCGAAGACCCAGCGGAAGTCGCGCGCGACCAGCGCCCGGACGCGCTGCGCGCGGGCGTAGTACGCGTCGTAGTACCCCGCCGAGAGCACGTACGTCCCCAGCATGATCCGCCGCTTCACCTCGGGGCCGAAGAGCGCCCGCGTGCGCTCGTTCAGCTCCACGATGTCGACCGCGCCGGGCGCGCGCTTCCCGAAGCGAACCCCGTCGAAGCGGGCGAGGTTGGAGGACGCCTCCGCCGCGGCGATCACGTGGTACGCGGGGATCGCGAGCGACGTGTGCGGGAGCGAGACCTCGCGGATCGTGGCCCCCATCCCCTCCAGCCGGCGCAGCGCGGCGCGGCAGGCGTCGCGGACGCGCGGGTCCAGCGAGTCGGGGAAGTACTCCTCCGGCACGCCGATCGTCATGCCCTCCACCACGCCGCCCAGCGCCGCGGCGTAGTCCGGCACCCCCCGGTCCACCGAGGTGGAGTCCCGCTCGTCGCAGCCGGAGACGGCGCCGAGCAGCAGCGCCGCGTCCGCCACGGTGCGCCCCAGCGTCCCCACCTGGTCGAGCGACGAGGCGAAGGCCACCAGGCCGTAGCGCGAGACCGCGCCGTACGTGGGCTTGATCCCCACCACCCCGCAGAACGACGCCGGCTGGCGCACGCTACCGCCCGTGTCGGACCCCAGCGCGCAGGGGACGATCCCCGCCGCCACCGCCGCCGCCGAGCCGCCGGACGAGCCCCCCGGCACGCGGGAGAGGTCCAGCGGGTTGCGCACCGGCCCGTACGCCGACCACTCGGTGGACGAGCCCATGGCGAACTCGTCCAGGTTGGTCTTGCCGACGATGATCGCCCCCTCGTCGCGCAGGCGGGTGACGACCGTCGCGTCGTACGGCGCTCGGTAGCCCTCCAGCATGCGCGAGCCGCAGGTGGTGGGCAGGTCGTACGTGGAGAGGTTGTCCTTCACCGCCACGGGGATCCCGGCCAGGATACCGCGCGGGCCGCGGGCGCGGTTGCGGATCCCGTCCTCCACCTCGTCCGCGCGCTGGTACGCCGCGTCCCAGTGGGTGGAGAGGAAGGCGTTCAGCTTCTCGGGGCCCAGCTCCCACCGGGCCCAGGCCTCCTCCGTCGCGTCCAGCAGGTCCACCGGGCGCACGGTGCCGGCGCGGACGCCCTCGGCCAGCTCCGCGGCGCTGGGACCCAGCGGCGGCATCCTCACGCGTCGCTCCCTTCCGCCACGGCGGCGTCCGCGTCCATCGCCGCCAGGCGGGGGACCACGAAGAACGGCTCGGTCCAGGCCGGCGCGAGCTGGTCGGGAAGCCGGCCCAGGGTGTCGGGCACCCCGCCGTCCGCCCGCAGCGGGGCGGACTGCAGGTCGCGCGGGGGAGAGGGCGTCGCGTCCTCCTCCACCCCCTCCAGGGCGCGGACGTGGTCCAGGATGCCGCTCAGCTCGGCGCTCATCCGCTCCACCTCGCCCGCCTCCAGGCGCAGGCGCGCCAGGGCGGCGATGCGGCGGACCTCCTCCGGCGTCACGCCCACGGCGCCCTCATCCCGCCACCGGGGCAGCCACCGCCGCCACGGCGGCGGCGACGCGCTCGGCCACCTCGCGCAGCGCCATCCCCGCCAGCGACTCGGGCTCGGCGATCACGACCGGGTGGCCGGAGTCGCCGCCCTCGCGCACGTGCACCTCCAGCGGCACCTCGCCCAGGAACGGGACGCCCGTCTGCTCCGCCAGCCGCCGCCCGCCCGCACGCCCGAAGATCTCGTAGCGCTGCCCGCAGCAGGGGCAGACGAAGCCGGCCATGTTCTCCACCACGCCCAGGACGCGGGTGTTCACGCGCTCGAACATCTTGATGGCGCGCAGCACGTCGCCGGTGGACACGTCCTGGGGCGTCGTGACCATCACCACCCCGTCCACGCGGATCGTCTGGACCAGGGAGAGCTGCGCGTCGCCGGTGCCGGGTGGCATGTCCACGATCATCACGTCCAGCTCGCCCCACTCCACCTGCTCCAGGAACTGCTTCAGGATCCCGGCGATCATGGGTCCGCGCATGATGGCCGGCTGCTCCGCGTCCAGCAGGAAGCCCAGCGACATCAGCGCCACGCCGTGCGCCACCAGCGGCTCGATCTTCTCCGAGCCCTTGGCGCCCATCACCCGCGGCTTGCGGCGCTCGCCGAACATGGTGGGCACGTTGGGCCCGTAGATGTCCGCGTCCAGCACGCCCACCCGCAGCCCGCCGGCCGCCAGGGCGGCGGCGACGTTCACGGCCACGGTGCTCTTCCCCACCCCGCCCTTGCCGGAGGAGACGGCCACGATGTGGCGCACGCCGGGGAGCAGGTCGGGGCGCGGCGTGGGGGCGGGGACGTTCCCGGCGCGCAGCGGCGACTTCTCCTTGGGCTGCTGGGGCAGCGACGGAAGGGCGATGTCGATGGCCACGCGGGTCACCCCCTGCACCTTCTCCACCAGCCCGCGGGCCTGCTTCACCAGCGAGGCGGGGTCCTCGGGCCGCAGGGCGAAGCGGAAGCGGACGGTGCCCTCCTCGCTCACGTCCAGCTCGCGGACCCGCCCGGAGGAGAGCACGTCGTCTCCCGAGGCGGGGATCACCACCTGCGTAAGCGCCGCGGCCACTCGCCGCAGCACCTGGTCACGCTCGACGCTCGTCAGCAACTCTCGGTCTCCTGGCGAGGCCCCGGCGGGGGCCCCGGTGTGCGTTCGCGGGGGCGGAAAACGAAAAGCCGACGCCCGTTCGGGGAGCGTCGGCGGCAGGGCGCGCGGGCGGCCGCCCGTCAGACCGCCTGGACCTCGCGGACCTGGGGAATCACGGACTTGATGCGCACCTCGATGCCCTGCTTCACCGTCATGGTGGAGATGGGGCACGACGAGCACGCGCCCACCAGCCGCAGGTGCACGATCCCGTCGGCATCGTCGAAGCCGATCAGCTCCACGTCGCCGCCGTCCTCGCGGAGGGCCGGGCGGATGCCGTCGAGCGTGTCCTCGATCTTCTCGATGATGCTCATGGACCGGTGTCCCGTCGGGGGTTCGCGCATGCCGTGCCACAATTTACCCGAACCCCCGCGGAGGGTCAAGCGAACGCGCGCGCACAGGGGGAGAGGGTATGCGGCGGACGGGGTCGCAACGTCGTCCCCCCAACGGCGAGAGCCGCGGAAGAGGATCGGGGAACGACCTGGCGGCCGGTGCAATGCCGAGACCGCAACGCGGACTTTGGTCGCCGGTCCGGACGCGATTCCATCGTTCGCTGGTTGGTCCCGCGGACCCTGAGGCGCCCGCCCTCTCCACCGGGCCGCGCGTCTCCCGGCGAGGCCGCGCACGCGCTCCTCACCGGCATCGCACCCCTCTCGCGGAGGTTGCGTCCCCTGCTCTCGCCGAGGTTGCCGACGGCCTCCTCCCCCGTGGGCCGCGGCCCCCTGTCGAGGGTGGCGTCGGTCCTTCGCGCCGGGTAGGTTGTCGCGTCCTTCGCGAACCAGAGGAGAGCGCCCTTCCCATGAACAGCATTCCGCAGGTCCCGGCCCCGCGCAACGAGCCCGTCCTGACCTACGCCCCCGGCACGCCGGAGCGCGCGACGCTCAAGGCGGCGCTGGACCGCATGTCGGGGGAGCAGATCGAGATCCCGGTGGTGATCGGCGGCAAGGAGATCCGCACGGGGAACACCGACGTGGCGGTGATGCCGCACGACCACGGGCACGTGCTGGCGACCTACCACAAGGCCGGCGCGGAGGAGGCCCGCATGGCCGCCCGCGTGGCGGTGGAGGCGCAGCGCGAGTGGGCGAGCTGGCCGTGGGAGGACCGCCTGGCCGTCTTCCTGCGCGCCGCCGACCTGCTGGCCACCACGTGGCGCCCGATCCTGAACGGCGCCACCATCCTGGGGCAGAGCAAGACGGCGTACCAGGCCGAGATCGACTCCGCCTGCGAGCTCATCGACTTCCTGCGCTTCAACGTCCACTTCGCGCAGCAGATCTACCGCGAGCAGCCGTTCTCCGGCCCCGGCATGTGGAACCGGCTGGACCACCGCCCGCTGGAGGGCTTCGTCTACGCCGTGACGCCGTTCAACTTCACCGCCATCGCGGGCAACCTGCCCACGGCGCCGGCGATGCTGGGGAACGTGGCGGTCTGGAAGCCGGCCGCCACGGCCGTCTACAGCGGCTGGTACCTGATGAAGCTGTTCGAGGAGGCGGGGCTCCCGCCGGGCGTCATCAACTTCCTCCCCGGCGACCCCGTCGGCATCAGCGAGGCGCTGCTGCACTCGCCCGACCTGGCCGGCGTGCACTTCACGGGCTCCACCGGCGTCTTCCACTCCATCTGGCGCACCGTGGGCGAGCGGATCGACACCTACCGCTCGTACCCGCGGCTGGTGGGCGAGACGGGCGGCAAGGACTTCATCCTGGCGCACGCCTCCGCCGACCCCGAGGCGCTGGCGACGGCCATCGTGCGCGGCGGCTACGAGTACCAGGGCCAGAAGTGCAGCGCCGCCAGCCGCATCTTCGTGCCGGAGTCGCTCTGGCCCAAGGTGAAGGAGCTCACGCTGGACATGATCGGCCGCATCAAGGTGGGTGACCCGCGCGACTTCCGGAACTTCATGGGCGCGGTCATCGACCGGAAGGCGTTCGACAAGATCACCGGCTACATCAAGCACACCGAGGGCAAGGACGGCGTGGAGGTGATCGCCGGCGGCACGTTCGACGACGGCAAGGGCTACTTCATCGACCCCACGCTGGTGGAGGTAAAGGACTCGTCGTACCAGCTCATGTGCGAGGAGGTCTTCGGCCCCGTGGTGGGCCTGCACGTCTATCCCGACGCGGGGTGGAGCGACGTGCTGAAGACCATCGACCGGGGGACGCCGTACGCCCTCACCGGCGCCGTGTTCTCAAACGAGCGCGCCCCGCTGGTGGAGGCCGACCGCGCCCTTCGCAACGCCGCCGGCAACTACTACGTCAACGACAAGCCCACCGGCGCGGTGGTGGGCCAGCAGCCCTTCGGCGGCGGCCGGGCGAGCGGGACCAACGACAAGGCGGGCTCGGTGCTGAACATGCTCCGCTGGATCTCGCCGCGGACCATCAAGGAGACCTTCGCCCCGGCGCGGAGCTTCGAGTACCCGTTCATGGACGAGAAGTAGCCGTCTCTCCCGCAGTCCGGAAGCGAAGCCCCCCGGCGGATCTGCGCCGGGGGGCTTCGCGCGTCGGGACGAGCAGGAGGAGCAGAGTAGAAACGCCGCCCCCACAACGACTTATCTAGACACCACCCTTGACGGGACGGGGGCGGGGTGCCATCATGCAACAGGGGTCGGGCGCCTGGGAGCGGCCGTCCAGTCACAGCCGAGCGCGCGGCGAGGGCCGCGCGGCGGGGGAACCAGCGGGCGCGAATGCGCCCCGGGGTGAATCCGGCCAGCGCCGGACGGGGACTTCCTCTCCGAACCCGTCAGCTAACCTCGCAGGCACCACGGGAAGGTGATCGGATGACCGAAGCACCCGGAGCCGGGGCGCGCCGCGCGCGCCCCACGACGCCGCAGCGAGCCGCGCCCCTCCCCGTCCGTGGGGGAGGCGCGGCTCTCCGCGTTCCTGCCGGCACGCGCCGACGCGCGCCGGGCCGCACCCGAGCGGAGGGAGCGACGTGACCGACCGCGAGGAGAGAGAGCGCCAGGACCACATCCGCCGGTGGGCGCACCTGATGATCCTGCACCTGGAGCGGGCGGAGGAGGGCTACGTCTACACGTTCCAGGAGTCGCTGGTCCGGCTCCGCGAGCTGATCGACCGCGAGCTGGAGCGCGCCGGCGAGCCACCCGCGGCCGCCGCGTAGCGGCCGCGCACACGCACGACAGGAGGCACCGTGGAGAGCACCATCTTCCTGGGACAGGACGTCCTGAGCGAGCCGCGGGAGATCCGCCGCATCCTGCTCGCCCACACCCGCGACGAGATGCTGCTGGTGGACCTGCTGCGCTCGCTGGAGCGCAGCCACCCCGAGGAGCCGCCGAGCTGGTGCGTGCTGCACGCCTCCGGCGGGTTCATGGGCAACGACGGGCGCGACTGGACCTACCGCTTCGGCTGGGAGACGGGCTAACGGGGCGCGGCACTCCCCGGACCCGCCGGCGCCGACTCCGTCTCGTTCCCGTGGACCGACGGCTACCAGAACATCCACGACGACACCGCGGGCAACTTCATCAAGGTCGACGGCGCGGGCATGCGCTGCCAGGTGCTCGGCAGCCCCAGCGACCAGAACGGCGCCAGGACATCTTCACCTCCGTGGTGCCCTGACGTAACCCGTTGTGGCTCCGCCTCGTAAGACACCCCCGGCCGAGCTGCGCGGCCGGGGGTGTCGTCCCTCGCTCGGACGCGCGGCTTGCGCTCGGCACGATATTTCGATATATATCTAATTAGATGCTTGTCGAATCACACGTGACCGCTGAACGACCATGGAGATCCAGGAAGCGCTCCACTATCTGAAGCTGCTCGCCAACGAGTCGCGCCTGCGGATGCTCGGCATCCTCGCCCAACGCGAGCGGAGCGTGGGCGAGCTCGCCGAGATCCTGGGCGTGAAGGAGCCCACCGTCTCTCACCACCTGGCGAAGCTACTCGAGGCCGGCCTCGTGCGGATGCGGCCCGAGGGCACCGTCCACTTCTACCGGCTGGACCGCGAGGTGCTGCAGGGCCTGAGCCGCGACCTGTTCTCCCCCGAGCAGGTGGCCTCGCTGGCGGGGCAGGCGGACTCGGACGCATGGGAGGGCAAGGTGCTGCGCACGTACCTGGACGAGGCGGGGCGGCTGAGCAAGATCCCCGACACGCGGAAGAAGCGCGACGTGATCCTGCGCTGGCTGGTCACCCGCTTCGAGGAGGAGCGCCGCTACTCCGAGCGCGAGGTGAACGAGGTGATCAAGCAGCACCACCCCGACTTCGCCACGCTGCGCCGCGAGCTGATCGGGCTGAAGCTCATGCAGCGCGAGAGCGGCGTGTACTGGCGCCTGCCGCCGGAGGCCGAGGCGGCCTGAGCGGCCTCTCCGGCAACGCCCGACGACGACGGACGACGTCCCGACGCCGGTCCCGATGACGGAGGATCGGCCGCGGCCGAGAACGGCCGGTCCGCGCAGGCGGACTTCGTGCCTCTCCGAGCCGCGAATTCATTCGCAGGCGAAGGTGCGGACACCACGCGGAGGTCGCCTCCGACGCAACCGCTCCACGCGCGTACTCCGACCACGACGCCCCCGGCCGCACGATGCGGCCGGGGGCGCCGTGTTTCCGCGCGCTCCGGCGTGAAGCTTGCCACCCGGGGCGCCGTTTCCCTGCGGTCCCACGCCGGCCGGGAGCCCCGGCCCCTGCACGCGAGGCGGCGCGAATGTCGGAACGGTACGTCTGGTTCTTCGGGGGAGAGCGGACCGAGGGCTCCCGCGAGATGAAGGAGCTCCTCGGCGGCAAGGGCGCCGGGCTGGCGGAGATGGCGCGCATCGGCGTGCCCGTGCCCCCGGGCTTCACCATCACCACCGAGGTCTGCCGCCTCTTCCTGCGCGACGGGGGCTACCCGGCGGGCCTGGAGGCGCAGGTGGAGCAGGCGCTCCGCGAGCTGGAGGCGGCCACGGGCAAGACCTTCGGCGGCGCCGAGCGGCCGCTCCTGGTCTCGGTGCGCTCCGGCGCCGCCGTCTCCATGCCGGGGATGATGGACACCATCCTGAACCTGGGCCTGAACGACGACACCGCCCGCGCCCTGGCCGCCGAGTCGGGCGACGAGCGCTTCGCGCTGGACTCGTACCGCCGCTTCGTGCAGATGTACGCCAACGTGGTGCTGGGCGTGCGCGGCGAGCGCTTCGAGCGCCTGCTGGAGCGGAAGAAGCGCGACTACGGCGCGAGCGAGGACACCGAGCTCTCCCCCCGCGCCCTGCGCGAGATGGTGGCGGACTTCAAGGGGCTGGTGCGCGACGAGACCGGCAATCCGTTCCCCGACGACCCCGCCGAGCAGCTCTGGGGCGCCATCCACGCCGTCTTCGGCTCGTGGGAGACGCCGCGCGCCGTGGCCTACCGCCGCGTCAACGGCATCCCCCACGACATGGGGACGGCGGTCAACGTCTGCTCCATGGTCTTCGGCAACATGGGCGACGACAGCGGCACGGGCGTCTGCTTCACCCGCGACCCCTCGACCGGCGAGCGGATGCTCTACGGCGAGTTCCTGGTGAACGCCCAGGGCGAGGACGTGGTCGCCGGCATCCGCACGCCGCTGCCCATCTCGAAGATGGAGGCGGCGATCCCCGGGGCCTATGGCGAGCTGCTGGAGGCGGCCGCGCTGCTGGAGGCGCACTACCGCGACGCGCAGGACCTGGAGTTCACCGTGGAGCGGGGACACCTCTACCTGCTGCAGACCCGGACCGCCAAGCGCTCCGCCGCCGCCGCCGTGCGCGTGGCCGTGGAGATGGTGGACGCGGGCACCATCACGCGCGAGGAGGCCGTCCTGCGCGTGAAGCCCGACCAGCTCGACCAGCTCCTCCATCCCGCCATCGACGAGCGCGCGGAGGTCCGCGTCCTGACGGTCGGCCTGCCCGCCTCCCCCGGCGCGGCGTCGGGGCGGGTGGTCTTCTCGCCCGACGAAGCGGCGGAGCGGGGGAAGGACGAGCCCGTCATCCTGGTGCGCCGCGAGACCTCGCCCGAGGACTTCCACGGCATGGTGGCGGCGCAGGCCATCCTCACCTGCCGCGGGGGGATGACCTCGCACGCGGCCGTCGTGGCCCGCGGGATGGGGAAGTGCTGCGTGGCCGGCGCGGGGGAGATCGAGGTGGACGAGGCGTACCGCCGCTTCACCGCCGGCGGCGTGACCGTGCAGGAGGGCGACTGGATCACCCTGGACGGCGGGACGGGCCGCGTGATCCTGGGCCAGGTGCCCACGCGCGAGGCGGAGCTCTCCGAGCAGTTCCAGCGGCTGATGGAGTGGGCGGACGGCTACCGCGCCATGCGCGTGCGCACCAACGCCGACACCCCGCACGACTCGCGGGTCGCCCGCCGCTTCGGGGCCGAGGGGATCGGCCTGTGCCGCACGGAGCACATGTTCTTCGAGGGCGACCGGATCGACTCCGTGCGCGAGATGATCCTGGCCGAGAGCCGCGCCAAGCGCGCCATCGCCCTCGCCCGCCTGCTCCCCATGCAGCGCGGCGACTTCGAGGGGATCTTCCGGGCGATGGACGGCCTGCCGGTCACCATCCGCCTGCTCGACCCGCCGCTGCACGAGTTCCTGCCGCAGGGCGCCGCCGAGATCAAGGACCTGGCGCGGAAGATGGGGGTGGACGCCGCGCGCCTCCGCGCCCGCGTGGACCGCCACCACGAGGCCAACCCCATGCTGGGCCACCGCGGCTGCCGCCTGGGGATCTCGCACCCGGACATCACCTGGATGCAGGCGCAGGCGATCTTCGAGGCCGCCGTCGCCGTGCAGCGCGACGGGGTGCGCGTCCTTCCCGAGATCATGGTCCCGCTGGTGAGCACCGCCGAGGAGCTGCGCCGCCAGCGCGAGGTGGTGGACGAGGCCGCCCGCGACGTGTTCGAGGCCGCGGGAGAGAGCGTCGAGTACCTGGTCGGCACCATGATCGAGCTCCCCCGCGCCGCCCTGACCGCCGACCGCATCGCCGCCGAGGCGCAGTTCTTCTCCTTCGGCACCAACGACCTCACGCAGACCACCCTCGGCCTCTCGCGCGACGACGCGGGGAGCTTCCTGCCCGCGTACGTGGAGAGCGGGATCCTGCCCGCCGACCCGTTCCAGACCATCGACCAGGAAGGCGTCGGGCGGCTGGTGGAGATGGCGGTGGAGCTGGGGAGGGGCGTGAAGCCCGACCTCAAGATCGGCGTCTGCGGCGAGCACGGCGGCGACCCCGCCTCCGTCACCTTCTTCCACGGCGTGGGGCTGGACTACGTCTCCTGCTCGCCCTACCGCGTCCCCATCGCCCGCCTCGCCGCGGCCCACGCCGCCCTCCGCGCGGCGGCGACCCGGGAGACGGCGCAGAAGGAGGAGCTGGTCGCCGCCGACTGACGGAGCGCTCCCCGGCGACGGCTTTTCACGCGGAGACGCGGAGGACGCGGAGGGTTTCCGTCGCCCCGCGCCCTTCCGTCGCGAGCCGAAGGTACCGCGTCTCCGCGCGTAAACGTAGGCAGCCGAACGAAACGAAGGCGGCCGGATCCGCAGATCCGGCCGCCCATCGAACCAGTGGAACCGCGACGCCGATCAGGCCGCCGAAGCCTCCTCGTCGCGGCGCTTGCAGTCGAGGCAGTACCGCGCGTGGGGGAGAGCCTCCAGGCGCTCGAACGGGATCTCGTTCTTGCACGAATGGCACTTCCCGAACTCCTCGGGCTGCTGGTAGAGCCTGCGGAGCGCCTCCTCTACCCGGTACAGGTAGCGGCCTTCCTTGCTCGCGAAGAGGAACGACTTCTCCCGCTCCATCGCGTCCGTTCCCTGGTCCGCCATGTGGAACGAATAGCTGGAGAGGTCGGCGTCGGCGGACTCTCGGGTCTGCTGCGCCTGCTCCTGGAAGCGGCCGAGGGAGCGCTGGATCTTCTCCCGCTCCCGGAGAAGGAGGCGCTCGATGATGTCGAGCTGAGTCCGATCCATCACCAATCTCGCTTCTGGTCGGTGGAAAGCCTGGGCGCGGACGGTTCGTCTGCGGCGGAAGACGCCGCCCGCCGGAGGGGTGCGGCGCGAACGGACAGTCGGGAAAGATAACATCGTTACGACACCCCGTACACCCTCCGAAGCCCTTTAGAGTGTGTTTAAGAATCTGTTCTGAGGGTCAATCGGCAGTTACAGTTTACTCTCATGACGAGACGAGCCTATCCGACAGACCTGAGTGATCCCGAGTGGGAGCGGATCAAGCCGCTCCTGCCGAACGCGGATCGCAAGC